>NZ_CP133778.1:611428-917142 GCF_034347405.1 Pseudomonas sp. CCC3.1 | reverse complement strand
GTCCGCCAGCTCGACTTTGGTAGGCAGTTCGCCATACAGCAGCAGGTAAGCCACTTCTTCGAACTGGGCATCGGCTGCCAGCTCACGCACGTCATAACCCCGATAAGTGAGGCCCGCACCTTCTTGACCTACCGTCGACAGGGCCGTTTGCCCAGCCACCTGGCCGCGTAATCCGGCACCACTCAATACTTTTGCTTCGGCCATTGCGCTCTCCAATCTTGAATTTGTTAGGGATTCGGCAAGTCTTTGTAGCTTCAATACACTCCGTAGCAGTTGACGAGCTTTGCGAGGCTACGTCCGAGCGCGAAGCGGTCGCAAACCAGACAACGTGTTCATTCAGCCATATTGAGCCTTACGGTTTTACGACTGCTTCGCAGCCGGACGTAGCCTCGCAAAGCTCGTCAACTGCTACGGGTACTGTTTTATTACTTCTTGCTGGCAAACAGCGCGTCGAGCTTCTGTTCAAATTCGTGGTAGTTGATGGCGTCGTACAGCTCCATGCGGGTTTGCATGGTGTCGATCACGTTTTGCTGGGTACCGTCGCGGCGGATGGCGGTGTAGACGTTTTCGGCCGCCTTGTTCATCGCCCGGAACGCCGACAGCGGGTACAGCACCAGCGAAACATCAGCGCCAGCCAATTGTTCGGTGGTGTACAGCGGGGTCGCACCGAACTCGGTGATGTTGGCCAGAATCGGCGCGTTCACCCGATTGGCGAACAGTTTGTACATTTCAAGCTCGGTGATGGCTTCCGGGAACACCATGTCGGCACCGGCTTCAACACACGCCGCTGCACGCTCAAGGGCCGACTCCAGCCCCTCTACCGCCAACGCATCGGTCCGCGCCATGATCACGAAGCTGTCATCGGTGCGGGCATCAACTGCCGCTTTGATACGGTCGACCATTTCTTGCAGCGAGACGATTTCTTTGTTCGGACGATGGCCACAACGCTTCGCGCCGACCTGGTCTTCGATGTGAATCGCGGCCGCGCCAAACTTGATCATCGATTTAACAGTCCGTGACACGTTGAAAAACGACGAACCAAAACCGGTGTCCACGTCGACCAGCAGCGGCAGGTCGCACACGTCGGTAATGCGGCGCACGTCAGTCAGTACGTCGTCCAGGCCCGTAATGCCCAAGTCCGGCACGCCCAGCGAGCCTGCAGCAACGCCGCCACCCGACAGATAAATCGCCTTGAAGCCGGCACGTTTGGCCAGCAACGCGTGGTTGGCGTTGATCGCGCCGACGACTTGCAGCGGGTGCTCGCTGGCGACTGCATCACGGAAACGCTGGCCTGGACTGTTTTTATTGCTCATGACTCACCTCGTGGAGTGGCTGTCTGCTGGGCGCTGTCTTGGTAGTGACGCGCAATATTGCGTTTCGAGGCGCCGATATGACGGCGCATCAACAACTCGGCCAGTTCGCCGTCGCGATCGGCAATGGCATCGAGAATGCGGTGATGCTCGGCAAACGCCTGATGCGGGCGATTGGGGGTGGCAGAAAACTGGATGCGGTACATGCGCACCAGTTGATACAACTCACCGCAGAGCATTTGGGTCAGCGTGCGATTGCCGCTGCCTTGAATAATCTTGTAATGAAAATCGAAGTCGCCTTCTTGCTGGTAGTAGCCGACACCCGCCTGAAACGCCTCATCGCGCTCATGGGTTTCAAGCACCCGGCGCAATTGTGCGATGTCTTCATCGCTCATGCGCTCGGCAGCCAAACGACAGGCCATGCCTTCAAGGGACTCGCGGATTTCGTAGAGTTCGATCAGCTCTGCGTGGCTTAAAGAGACCACTCGGGCCCCTACATGCGGCACTCGCACCAACAAACGCTGACCTTCAAGACGGTGGATGGCCTCACGCAATGGACCGCGGCTGATGCCGTAGGTACGCGCCAGCTCAGGTTCGGAGATCTTGCTGCCAGGGGCGATTTCGCCTTTGACAATAGCCGCCTGAATACGCCGAAAGACGTTCTCGGAGAGGGTTTCCGAATCGTCCTGGGCAATGACGGCTGGCTCCAGTGCTTTGAGCATATTGTCGACACCTTTCAAATCAATAGCGCCAAAACTAGCGATTTAAGCGCTATCAGTCAAAGGCTAAATTGATATTGTCGACAATCTACATATTCGACCTTAGTTCTATCGACACGCTCCTGGCAGGCGTCGAACCCGCCTCAACGCTGGCGCCATAAAACCATCATGTTAGAATGCCGACCGCATCCGCCCTGCCCCTTTCATCGGGCAGCCGCACGAGGAAACTTGCACCCCAGCCAGTCGCCTTGAACTGTAGATTGCAAGAGACCACGCCTGGATTTATGAAAGTCACTTCGTTTATTACCCTTCTCTGTCTGCTGTGTTTGCCGGGCCTGAGCCTTGCCGGCGAAAAAACCGTATATGGCCTCAATGAATACGCCGAATTGGCCGGAATAGACCTGCTGGTCGCCGCCAAACTCGACACCGGCGCCAAAACTGCTTCGCTGAGTGCCCGCGACATAAAACGTTTCAAGCGTGATGGCGAGAGCTGGGTGCGCTTTTACCTGGCCATCGACGACGCCCACTCGCACCCGATCGAGCGCCCGCTGGCCCGCGTCAGCAAGATCAAACGCCGCTCCGGCGACTACGACCCGCAGGCCGACAAGAACTACACGTCGCGCCCGGTTATTGCCCTGGAAATCTGCATGGGCAAAGCTTTGCGCACCATCGAAGTGAACTTGACCGACCGAAGTGCGTTCCAATACCCGCTGTTGATTGGCTCCGAAGCACTGAAACGCTTTGATGCGCTGGTCGACCCCAGTCTTAAATACGCTGCTGGCAAACCTGCCTGCGTCGCCAACGCTCAAACCGCAGAGTAATTGAAATGCGCGCGCTCACCCTTCACCTGAAAATCTTGATCACCATCCTTGTGGTGCTGGGGATTTCGATTACCGCTTATCAGATTTTTGTCATCGGCATCCCTGTGACCGAAGACGCAACCGACGATCTGTGGAACATCGACGCCAAAGTCGAGTTCGTGGCCAACGCCAAAGATCCGGTCAAGATCCAGATGTTCGTCCCGCCGCTGAACCGCGACTACGTCAGCCTCAACGAAAGCTTTATCTCGAATAACTACGGGGTGAGCGTCAATCGGGTCGATGGCAACCGCAAAGTCACCTGGTCGGCGCGCCGGGTCAGCGGCAAGCAAACCCTTTACTACCGACTGGTGTTGACCAAACGTTATTCGGGCGACAAAACCAAGGTCAAAGGCCCGGTGTTCCGCGACAGCATTGCTGTCGAAGGCCCGGAAAAAATCGCCGCCGAAGCGCTATTGGCGCCGATTCGCCAGCACTCTGCCGACGTCGAAACCTTTATCAGCGAGACCATCAAACGGGTTAACAACCTCAATGATGACAACGTGAAACTGCTGCTGGCGGGCGACCCGTCTACCCCGCACAAAGCCCAGATCATCGAGTTGCTGCTGTCGATTGCTCACGTCCCGATGGAACGCGTCCACACCATCCGCCTGGTGGCCGATCAACCGCAAAACCCTGAGCTGTGGCTGCGCAGCTTCAACGGTAACGACTGGCTGTATTTCAACCCCGATACCGGCGAACAAGGCCTGCCGTCTGATCGCCTGTTGTGGTGGATCGGCGACGAGCCAATGGTCACGGTGGATGGCGGCAAAAAACCTAACGTGACCTTCAGCCTCAACAACAGCGAAATGAACGCCATTCGCCTGGCCAAGCTGACGGACGAAAATACCGACGCCAACTTCCTTGAGTACTCGCTGTACGGCTTGCCGCTGCAAACCCAGCAGACCTTCATGATCATGGTGATGATCCCGATTGGCGTGCTGGTGATTCTGGTGTTGCGCAACCTGATCGGCTTGCAAACCCTCGGCACGTTTACGCCCGTTCTGATTGCCCTGGCATTCCGAGAAACCCAGCTGGAGTTTGGCATCATCCTGTTTACGGTGATAACGGCCCTCGGATTGATGCTGCGTTCTTACCTTGAGCACCTGAAGCTGCAAATGCTGCCCAGACTCTCCGTTGTACTGACCTTCGTGGTGATACTGATCGCAGCCATCAGCCTGTTCAGCCATAAGCTGGGCCTGGAACGCGGGCTGTCTGTGGCGCTGTTCCCGATGGTGATTCTGACCATGACCATCGAGCGGCTCTCGATCACGTGGGAAGAACGCGGAGGTGGTCATGCGATGAAGGTCGCGATCGGCACTCTGTTTGCAGCCACGCTGGCGTATCTGGTCATGAGCATCCCTGAACTGGTGTACTTCGTCTTCACCTTCCCGGCGGTGCTGTTGATTCTGGTGGGTTTCATGCTGGCCATGGGTCGCTACCGCGGTTACCGCCTGACTGAACTGGTGCGCTTCAAGGCTTTCCTGAAGGCTGATTCCTGATGTTTGGCTTCTGGAAGACCTGGAAGGCCCTTGAAGCCAGGGGCATCATGGGCATCAATCGGCGCAATGCGGACTACGTACTCAAGTACAACAAACGCAGCCTGTACCCGATTGTGGATGACAAGATCATCACCAAAGAGCGCGCGATCAAGGCCGGCATTCACGTGCCGGAAATGTACGGTGTGATCTCCACCGAGAAAGAAATCGAAAAACTCGACGAAATCATCGGCGGTCGCAGCGACTTCGTGATCAAGCCTGCGCAGGGCGCGGGCGGTGATGGCATTTTGGTGATCGCGGACCGTTTCGAAGATCGTTTCCGCACGGTCTCGGGCAAAATCATCAGCCACGAAGAAATCGAGCATCAGATTTCCAGCATCCTCACCGGCCTTTATTCGCTGGGCGGTCACCGCGACCGGGCACTGATCGAATACCGCGTGACACCCGACCAGATCTTCAAAAGCATCAGCTACGAAGGTGTACCGGATATTCGCATCATCGTGCTGATGGGCTACCCGGTGATGGCGATGTTGCGCTTGCCGACCCGCCAGTCGGGCGGCAAGGCCAACCTGCACCAAGGCGCGATTGGCGTGGGCGTCGACCTGGCAACCGGTCTGACTCTGCGTGGCACCTGGCTGAACAACATCATCAGCAAACACCCGGACACCACCAATGCGGTGGACGGCGTGCAACTGCCCAACTGGGACGGCTTCATGAAGCTCGCGGCGGGTTGTTATGAACTGTGCGGCCTGGGCTACATCGGCGTCGACATGGTGCTCGATCAGGACAAAGGCCCGCTGATTCTGGAACTCAACGCGCGTCCTGGCCTGAACATCCAGATCGCCAACGACTGTGGCCTGACCTTGCGCACCCATGCCGTGGAAGCGCACCTGGAAGAGCTGGCGGCCAAAGGCATCCAGGAAACCGCAGAAGAGCGCGTACACTTTGCCCAAGAGCTGTTTGGGCATATTCATAGCAACGAAGAATGACCTGATCGCAATGGTTGTTGTGGGCCCGGGCTTGCTCGCGATTCAGACGACACTGTTTGTCTGAGTCACTGCGGTGACTCCATCGCGAGCAAGCCCGCTCCCATAGGTTCCGACATAGATTTGGCGTCCTACACAGGACTACAATCAGCACCCCCGCTCCGATGGCTGATTTGCTTCGCATGCTGACCTGCTCTGTACATCCCCTGCCTTACCATCCCGACCCTGCCCACTACTTCGCAGTGATTCGTCATGCACCTGGCGCCGTACTGCTGGACAGCGGCCGCCCCATCGCAGATCGCGGACGTTATGACCTGTTGAGCGCGTGGCCAATTGAAGCGTTCGCGGTGCAGCCAGAAGAGTCAGGACGTGGCTTCCTGCAGCGCCTGCGCAGTGCGTTGAAGCAACTGGGCAATGCCGCACTGCCCGCACCTTACGAGCTGCCTTTTGTCGGCGGGCTGATCGGCTATCTGAGCTACGATTTCGGCCGTCAACTTGAACACCTGCCCGCCCAGTCGCTCAACGACCTGCAGTTACCGGATGCACAGCTCGGGCTGTATGCCTGGGCGCTGGTCACCGACCATCACGCGGCAACCAGCCAACTGGTGTTTCACCCAAGCCTGTCGACCGCCGAGCGCGAGCGCCTGATTCAGTTGTTCACACAGCCCGCACAGGCCGAACCCGGCACGTTTTCCCTCAAGCACCCGATGCAGCCCGACATCAGCGCTGAGTTTTATCAGCACGCGCTGCAAAAAATTCAGCACTACATTCAGGCGGGTGACTGTTATCAGGTCAACTACACCCAGCGTTTCAGCGCCCCGTGCGAAGGCGATGCCTGGACCGCCTATTGCGCGTTGCGTGCTGCTTGCCCGACGCCGTTTTCAGGCTTTATCAGCCTGGCCGAAGACACTGCGATTTTAAGCCTGTCGCCTGAGCGCTTTGTGCACGTCAGCGACAATCAGGTAGAAACCCGCCCGATCAAAGGCACGCGCCCACGCGGCAAAGACAGCGTCGAAGATGCTGCGAACGCCGCCCAATTGTTGGCCAGTGCCAAGGATCGCGCCGAAAACCTGATGATCGTCGATTTGTTGCGTAATGACTTGGGGCGCACCTGCCGCACGGGCTCGGTGAGCGTGCCGCAGTTGATCACCCTCGAAAGCTACCCCAACGTTCACCACTTGGTGAGCAGTGTCATCGGCGAGCTGGCCGACGGCAAAGACGCGCTGGACCTGATCGGCGACAGTTTTCCCGGTGGCTCAATCACCGGCGCGCCGAAAATCCGGGCGATGCAAATCATTGATGAATTGGAGCCCACGCGCCGCAGTATTTACTGCGGCTCGCTGCTGTACCTCGATGTGCGCGGAGAAATGGACAGCTCAATCGCCATTCGCAGCCTGCTGATCAAAGACGGGCGCGTGAATTGCTGGGGCGGCGGCGGGATCGTGGCCGACTCCGACTGGCAGGATGAATATCAGGAATCGATCACCAAAGTGAAGGTATTGCTCGATACGCTGCAAACCCTGTAGCTCGCGGTTTTTGCTACCATCCGCCCCACTAGAGAGCGCCAAGCGCCATTTACTGTAGGAAGCCGCCTGATGAGCCATCCGTTCGACGTCGCCGAAACCGCCGCGACATACGCCAGCAAATCCCCGCAAGACATTCTCAAACTCGCCTTTGAACATTTTGGCGACGAACTCTGGATCTCGTTCAGCGGCGCCGAAGATGTGGTGCTGGTGGACATGGCCTGGAAGCTCAACAAAAACGTCAAAGTGTTCAGCCTGGACACCGGGCGTCTGCACCCCGAGACCTACCGTTTTATTGAGCAAGTGCGCGATCACTACAAGATCCAGATCGAGCTGATCTCGCCAGACCAAAGCAAACTTGAACCGTTCGTCAAAGAAAAAGGCTTGTTCAGCTTTTACAAAGACGGCCATGGCGAGTGCTGCGGCGTGCGTAAAATCGAGCCTCTGCGCCGCAAGTTGTCGACTGTACGGGCATGGGCGACTGGCCAGCGCCGCGACCAAAGCCCTGGCACGCGCAGTCAGGTCGCAGCACTGGAACTGGACGGCGCGTTCTCGACGCCAGAGCGAGCGCTGTACAAGTTCAACCCGCTGGCGCAAATGACCAGCGAGGAAGTGTGGGGTTACATCCGCATGCTGGAATTGCCGTACAACAGCCTGCACGAGCGCGGCTTTATCAGCATCGGCTGCGAGCCCTGCACCCGTCCGGTACTGCCCAACCAGCACGAGCGCGAAGGCCGCTGGTGGTGGGAAGAAGCCACGCAAAAAGAATGCGGGCTGCATGCCGGTAATTTGATCGCCAAGCACTAAACACCACACCCTGCAGGAGCGAGCTTGCCTCGCGATCTTTTAAAGATCAAAAGATCGCGAGACAAGCTCGCTCCTACAGTTGTTTCGCCCGCTTGCGTTTAGCTCAAACTTATGATCAGAATTAGCAATAATTCTCAATAACGTTTGAGCAACATTTTATGTCTTCGGGTGAGCCTCCGTTCCAGACCGCGATTTCTGACCTGTACTGCGAGCACCACGGCTGGCTGTTTGGCTGGCTGCGCAGAAAACTCGGTTGCGCGCACAATGCTGCCGACCTGGCCCAGGACACCTTCGCCCGAATCCTCAATGCCCGCGAGTCGGTTGCTACTCTGCGCGAACCCCGAGCATTTTTGAGCACCACCGCTCGTCGGCTGATCATCGATCAGGTGCGGCGCAAGCAGATCGAAAACGCCTACCTGCAAGAGCTGGCCCTGACCACCGAAGCGCTCGAAGGCTTTCAATCACCCGAGCAGATCCTCACCACCCTGCAAGCCCTGGAACACATCGCGTTTATGCTCGAAGGCATGCACGACAACGTCCGCCAGGCCTTTGTGCTGTATTACCTGGACGGCCTGACGCAGAGCGAAATCGCCCGCCACTTGGGGTTATCTGATCGCACAGTGCGCAAGTACCTGATCCAGGCCCTGCTGCATTGCAGCCACAGCCTGGACACCTGATGCCAGCCGCACGCCAGACCATTGATGAACAAGCAGCCGAATGGATGCTGCGTCTGCACGAAGAGGGCTTCAGCGACGCGGCGCGCCTTGAATTCGAGCACTGGAAACAACAAAGCCCGCAACACGCAGCGGCCGCGCTGCGCATGCAAGACGCGATCAGCCGCCTGCAATCGTTGCGCGAGCAGTCAGCCCCGGCCAAGGCGGCACTGAATGCGGCCTTCAGCGGGCGCAAGCCGGTCACACAACGCAAGCCGTTGCTGCGCGCCCTGCTGATTGCCGGCTGCCTGGCCTTGCCTGTCACATTGACACTGAAAAGCCATTATCCAGAACGCTGGCTGGCCGACATCAGCACCGGCCCCAACGACTGGAAGACCCTGCATCTGGCCGACAATTCCACCATTACCCTCAGCGGTACCAGCGCCGTCAATGTGCACTTCAACAGCGCAGAGCGCCGGATCGAATTGCTTCAGGGCGAAGTACTGGTCGACGTAGCACATGACAGCGCCCGCCCTTTTATCGTGCAGACCGAGCAAGGCAGGATGCGCGCCCTGGGCACCCGGTTCGTGGTCAAGCGCCAGGCAGACACCACGGTGCTGAGCATGTTGCAGTCACGCGTGGCAGCACAGAGTGCCAACGAGCAACAAACCCTCGAAGTCGATGCCGGTTCGCGCGCACTGATCAGCCGCGACACCGTGAAGCTGACAGACAGTATTGACCCCGCCAGCATCAATGACGCCTGGCGCCGTCATCAGTTGGTGGTGGAAAACCAGCCATTAACGCAAGTTCTCGATGAAATTTCCCGCCATCGTCGCGGCCATATCCAGTTTGATCGCGAGGCACTGGATGGCTTGCGCGTGTCTGCCGTCTTGCCGCTGGACGACACGGATCGGGCGCTGCAATTGATCGCGCAAACCCTGCCGCTCACCCTCAAGACCTACACGCCGTGGCTGATTGTGATCAGCCAGACGCAGGCATCTAAAAAATAATAATTCGCATTCGTTCCGCTTTTTCCGAGTCGCCCGTCAAGGAAGGTATACAGACCCATAAAGGATTGCGTTCTCCATGCTGACCTCTTCCAATCAACGCGGGCGTTTTAAGCCGTTAACCCTGGCCATTCACTTGGCGGCAGCCTCGGCGGCAGGCGTGCTGGGCACTTCTGTTGCGCAGGCGCAGACGTCCGTGCAGACCTACGACATCCCTGCCGGGTCGCTGAGCAGCGCCTTGAATCGTTTTGCACAGCAGGCAGGCGTGGCGATTATTTTTCAATCGCATAACCTGGACGGCATGACTACGCCCGGTCTGCATGGGGTCTATAACGAGCAAAGCGGGTTCGAAACCCTGCTGCGCGGCAGCGGATATACCGTGGTCAAAAGCGCCAACGGCTACATGCTCGACGCTATGCCCACCGGCGACGCGCTGGAGCTGGGCGCCACCCAGGTCAGCGCCAACCAATTGGGCACCATCACCGAAGGCTCGGGTTCCTACACGCCCGGCAGCATCGCCACCGCTACGCGCATGGTGCTCACACCGCGCGAAACGCCGCAGTCGATATCGGTGGTCACGCGCCAGGCGATGGATGATTTCGGTCTCACCTCGATTGATGACGTGATGCGCCACACCCCCGGCATCACGGTGGCCACCTATGACAGCGACCGCACCAGCTATTACTCGCGCGGCTTTGCGATCAAGAACTTCCAGTACGATGGCATCCCGATCCTGCAAGATCCGCAATATTCCGCCGGGCACACCCTCACCGACACTGCGATTTACGACCGGGTTGAGATTCTCAAGGGTGCAACCGGCTTGCTCACCGGCGCAGGCGGCCCCGGTGGCACGATCAACATGGTGCGCAAAAAACCCACCAGCGAGTTCAAGGCCCACGTCGATGTGGGCGCAGGATCGTGGGACAACTACCGCTCCGAAATCGATGTCAGCGGGCCATTAACCGAGAGCGGCAATGTGCGCGGCCGGGCGGTTGCAGCCTATCAAGACAAGCACTCGTTCATGGATCACTACACGCGCGACAGTGAGGTCTACTACGGGATTCTTGAGATCGACCTGGACCCGGACACCCTGCTGACCCTCGGCGCCGATTATCAGGACAACAACCCTAAAGGTTCCAGTTGGTCGGGCAGCGCCTCATTGTTCAACTCCGCAGGCGAGCGCATCAGCACCCCGCGCTCGTTCAACAACGGCGCCAAGTGGAGCAGTTGGAAACAATACACGCGCACCGCGTTCGCCACTCTGGAACACAGCTTTGACAACGGCTGGGTCGCTAAAGCCCAGTACAACCACCAGATCAACGGCTACAACGCCCCACTTGGCGCCTTGCTCTTCCCCAACGTGGACACCGGCGAAGCACGGCTGCTGGCGCGCAAGTACACCGGCGAATACGTCAGCGACAGTGGAGACCTGTACGCCACCGGCCCGTTCGAGTTTCTGGGCCGTGAGCATGAGTTGGTGGTGGGCGGCTCGGTGTCGCGCTCGCACTGGACCGGCAACGACTACACCAGTGCCATCCAGTTTAAAAGCCAGTACGACTACTACAACTGGAAAGGCGATGCTTATGAGCCGGACTGGGGCAATGTCACCTCGCGAAACGACGAAACCACCCGTCAGACGGGTACCTACATCACCGGGCGTTTCAGCCTGACCGATGACCTGACGCTGATGCTCGGTACCCGCGTGGCCGACTACACCCTCACCGGCACCAGCCAGGCCAAAGACACCGGCAAGGTGCTGCCTTATGCCGGGATCCTCTACGACATCAACGAAAACATCTCGGCCTACGCCAGCTACACAGAGATTTTTCTGCCGCAGTCGTACTACCGCAACCGCGACAATAAAATGCTTGAGCCCGATGAGGGCACCAACTATGAAATCGGCTTGAAAGGCGAGTTTTTTGACGGACGCCTGAATTCAAGCCTCGCGTACTTCGAAGTGCACCAGGACAACCGCCCCGAAGAAGACACGGCCTACAACGCCAACCCGACCAACCCGGACATCGAGTACGCCTACAAAGGCATCAAGGCCACGACCAAGGGTTACGAAGCAGAAGTTTCTGGCGAACTGATGCCCGGCTGGCAGTTGCAAGCGGGCTACACGCACAAGGTCAGCCGCGAACAAGGCGGCAAGAAAGTCTCGACGTGGGAACCCGAAGATCAGATCAACCTGTACACCAGCTACAAGCTGACCGGTCCTCTGGACAAACTCACCCTGGGCGGTGGCGTGCGCTGGCAGGGCACGGGCTGGCAGATGCTGACCAACTGGAACAAGGGCGGCACCGTGGAGAAGTTTTCTCAGGATCCGTACTGGCTGGTGGACCTGATGGCTCGCTACCAGTTCACGAAAAACCTGTCGGGCACGGTCAACCTGAACAACGTATTCGACAAGTCGTATTACACCAACATCGGGTTCTACAACTCGTCGTACTACGGTGATCCGCGCAACGTCATGGTCAGCACGCGCTGGGATTTCTAAAGCGCCTATGCAGTAAACCTGTAGGAGCGAGCTTGCCTCGCGATCTTTTAAAGCTCAAAAGATCGCGAGACAAGCCCGCCCCTTCAGGCCATATAAAACACACGCGCACAAAAAAGCCTGCACAAGGCAGGCTTTTTTGCGTGTCACAAGCGTTCAAGGGGCTTATGACTCAAATATGGCGCAGCGGACGGGACTCGAACCCGCGACCCCCGGCGTGACAGGCCGGTATTCTAACCGACTGAACTACCGCTGCGCGTAACACTGAAAGCGAATGGTGGGTGATGACGGGATCGAACCGCCGACCCTCTGCTTGTAAGGCAGATGCTCTCCCAGCTGAGCTAATCACCCTTTCACTTCACTCTCGTTGCGGGGCGCATTCTCTCACACTTTTTGTGTAAGTGGTTGTTTTTATTCAAGTTTTTTTCAAAACCGTTTAAAAACTACCGTTTCCAACGCCCTGCACCTTTGATTCAACAGCGAACTGTAGAACCGAAGCCTTTCAAGAAAAAGCCCGCATTCAGCGGACTTCCCCTAACCACAAGCGTTCAAGGGGCTTGTGGTAAAAATATGGCGCAGCGGACGGGACTCGAACCCGCGACCCCCGGCGTGACAGGCCGGTATTCTAACCGACTGAACTACCGCTGCGCGTAACACTGTGAGCGAATGGTGGGTGATGACGGGATCGAACCGCCGACCCTCTGCTTGTAAGGCAGATGCTCTCCCAGCTGAGCTAATCACCCTTTCACTCTCGGTGTGGCGCGCATTCTACGGAGCGACCTATAGTCTGGCAAGCACTTTTTAAAATAATTTTCTTATGCACGACAAAGGCTTAGCGCAGGGTTGGCCTATTAAGGCTATCAAGCGAATAATGCCGTCTTTGTATAAAGGAGTGATTCACCCCATGTGGTTCAAAAACCTGCTTATCTATCGCCTGACCCAAGATCTGCCTTTTGATGCGCAGGTGCTGGAAACGGCACTGGCCACCAAGCCGGCCCGCCCGTGTGCAAGCCAGGAATTAGCCACCTACGGTTTCGTCGCCCCTTTCGGTAAAGGTGAAGACGCCCCGCTGGTTCACGCCAGCCAGGACTTCCTGCTGATTGCCGCCCGTAAAGAAGAACGCATCCTGCCAGGGAGCGTGGTGCGCGATGCATTAAAGGAGAAGGTCGAAGAGATCGAAGCCGAACAAATGCGCAAGGTCTATAAGAAGGAGCGTGATCAACTCAAGGATGAAATCATCCAAGCCTTCTTGCCACGTGCCTTTATTCGTCGCTCGGCGACCTTTGCCGCCATCGCGCCAAAGCAGGGCCTGATTCTGGTTAACGCCTCCAGCCCGAAACGCGCCGAAGACCTGCTGTCCACCTTGCGCGAAGTGATCGGTTCGCTGCCGGTTCGCCCGCTGGCCGTTAAAATTGCGCCGAGTGCGGTCATGACCGAATGGGTCAAAACCCAAAAAGCGGCCGACAATTTCTTTGTGCTCGATGAGTGTGAGCTGCGCGACACCCACGAAGATGGCGGGATTATCCGCTGCAAGCGCCAAGACTTGACCAGCGATGAAATCCAGCTGCACCTGAGCACTGGCAAAGTCGTGACTCAATTGTCGCTGGCCTGGCAAGACAAACTGTCGTTCGTGCTGGACGACAAGCTGGTGGTCAAGCGCCTGAAGTTTGAAGACCTGCTGCAAGACGAAGCCGAGCAAAACGGCGGTGACGACGATCTGGGCCAACAAGACGCTAGCTTCACATTAATGATGCTGACCTTCGGCGAGTTCTTGCCGCAGCTGTTTGAAGCGCTGGGCGGAGAAGAGATTCCTCAGGGGATCTAAACCTCAAAACGGCTGTGGGAGCGGGCTTGCCTGCGATTGCATCACCTCGATACATCTGAAACACCGAGGTGGATTCATCGCTGGCAAGCCAGGCTCCCACGGTTGTCACGCCTGCCACACACCATAACCATAAAAAGGAACACCATGCGCGCACTTGCTGCCTTAAGCCGCTTTGTCGGTAATACCTTTGCTTATTGGGTTCTGATTTTTGCCGTGCTGGCGTTTCTAGAGCCTGCCTGGTTCGTTGGCCTTAAAGGCTACATCGTGCCCCTGCTGGGTGTGGTGATGTTCGGCATGGGCCTGACCCTCAAACTCGATGACTTCGCCGAAGTCGCTCGCCACCCGTGGCGCGTCGCACTGGGCGTGGTTGCCCACTTCGTGATCATGCCCGGCGTGGCGTGGTTGCTCTGCCAAGTGTTTCACTTGCCGCCCGAAATCGCTGTCGGCGTCATTTTGGTTGGCTGCTGCCCAAGCGGCACCTCGTCTAATGTCATGACCTGGCTGGCCCGGGGCGATCTCGCGCTGTCAGTCGCCATTGCCGCCGTCACCACCCTCCTCGCCCCGTTGCTGACGCCCGCCCTGATTTGGCTGCTGGCCTCAGCCTGGCTGCCGGTTTCGTTCATGGAGTTGTTCTGGTCGATTCTGCAAGTGGTGTTGCTACCCATTGTGCTCGGGGTTTTGGCTCAGCGCCTGCTGGGCGCGCGGGTCCGTTTTGCGGTCGACGTGCTGCCGCTGGTTTCGGTGATCAGCATTGTGATTATCGTCGCCGCTGTAGTCGCTGCCAGCCAGGCACAAATCGCCAAGTCGGGCCTGCTGATCATGGCCGTGGTCATGCTGCATAACAGCTTTGGCTACTTGCTCGGCTACTTTACCGGGCGCCTGTTCAAACTGCCGTTGGCGCAACGCAAATCACTGGCGCTGGAAGTCGGCATGCAGAACTCAGGGCTGGGTGCCGCATTGGCCAGCGCACACTTTTCGCCGCTGGCGGCCGTGCCCAGCGCGCTGTTCAGCGTGTGGCACAACATCTCGGGCGCGCTGCTGTCGACGTACTTCCGTCGAATGAGCGAAAAAGAGGATCGTTTAGCGGCGGAAAAACCTGCCATCGACTGAAAATTCGGGGTTGATCGTCAGAAAAATCGTGGGCACTATAATGCGCACTGCGGGGACGACCCCGCGACTCATCGAGTGATAAATCTGGGGACGACCCCATCAATTGATGGAGGCAAGCATGTCCTGGATTATTCTGTTTTTCGCCGGTCTGTTCGAAGTTGGCTGGGCCGTCGGCCTGAAGTACACCGACGGTTTCAGCCGACCCCTGCCAACGGCGCTGACGATTGCCGCCATGGCCATCAGCCTTGGCCTGCTCGGCCTGGCGATGAAAGAACTTCCGCTGGGCACCGCCTACGCGATCTGGACAGGCGTTGGCGCAGTCGGCACGGTGATCGCCGGAATCATTCTGTTTGGTGAGTCCATGGCACTGTTCCGACTGGCCAGCGTGGCACTGATTATTGCTGGCCTGGTCGGCCTGAAGATGAGCGCCTAACCACGCAAAACTGTTGCCTCGCGATCTTTAAAAGATCAAAAGATCAAAAGATCGCGAGGCAAGCTCGCTCCAGTCATCAAGTCAGAGCACATCGCCACGCAATTCGATCACCCGCTCACGCAGCCGCTTTTGCGTGGCTTCGCTGGCCGCTATCGGCGCTCCGGCCACCAGCGTTACCCGTGACCACAGTCGATGAAACACACCCTTGTTCGGGTCACGGCTGAAGAAACTGCCCCACAAGCCTTGCAACGCCATCGGAATCACCGGCACCGGCGTCTGCTCCAGAATGCGCGTCATCCCCGCCTTGAACTCACTGATCTGGCCATCGCTGGTCAGCTTGCCCTCGGGAAAGATGCACACCAGTTCGCCATCGTTCAGGTACTCGGCAATCTTCTTGAATGCCCGCTCATAAATCACTTCATCTTCAGCACGTCCAGCAATCGGAATCGTACCGGCGGTGCGGAAGATAAAGTTGAGCACCGGCAGGTTGTAGATTTTGTAATACATCACAAAGCGAATCGGCCGACGTACTGCGCCGCCTATCAAGAGCGCATCGACAAACGACACGTGGTTGCACGCCAACAAGGCCGCGCCTTCATCCGGAATCGCTTCCAGGTTTTTGTGCTGCACGCGGTACATGGAATGGCTGAGCAGCCAAATCATGAAGCGCATGCTGAATTCGGGAACGATTTTGAAGATGTAGGTGTTAACCGCGATGTTCAGCAACGACACCACCAGAAACAACTCGGGAATCGTCAGCTTGGCCACACTCAGCAGCAGGATGGTGACGATGGCCGACACCACCATAAACAACGCATTGAGGATGTTGTTGGCTGCAATCACCCGGGCGCGTTCGTTTTCAGCGGTACGCGACTGAATCAGCGCATACAGCGGCACAATATAGAAACCACCGAACACGCCGAGCCCGAGAATATCAAACAGCACCCACCACGCCTGGCTGAAACCCAGCACACCGAGCCAGTCATTGGCCTGGATGTTTTGTGGCATATGCCCCGAGTGCCACCACAGCAGCAGACCAAACACCGTCAGGCCGAACGAGCCAAACGGCACCAGACCGATTTCGACTTTACGCCCCGAGAGTTTTTCACACAGCATCGAGCCCAAGGCAATACCGACCGAAAAGACCGTAAGAATCAGCGTGACCACGGTTTCATCGCCGTACAGCCACTCTTTGGCGTAGGCCGGGATTTGCGTGAGATAAATCGCACCGACAAACCAGAACCAGGAGTTGCCGACGACAGATCGCGACACCGCAGGCGTCTGATTCAAGCCCATGCGCAACGTAGCCCAGGACTCGCTGAAAATGTTCCAGTTAAGGCGCAAATCCGGCGTATCAGCCGGTGCTCGTGGAATGGCACGACTGGACAGATAACCGAGCACGGCGACCGAAATGATCACCACCGACACAATGACCGTGTAATTGCTCGACGAGAGCATGATTCCGGCGCCAATGGTGCCTGCCAGAATCGACAGAAAGGTGCCCATTTCCACCAGGCCGTTGCCGCCCACCAGCTCATCTTCATGCAGGGTCTGCGGCAAAATCGAATACTTCACCGGCCCGAACAACGCCGAATGGGTGCCCATGGCAAACAGCGCGACCAACATCAATGCCAAATGATCGAACGCAAAACCAATGGCTCCGACCACCATGATCGCGATTTCGCCCAACTTGATCAGGCGTATCAGTTGGTCCTTGGGGTACTTTTCACCAAATTGCCCAGCCAGTGCCGAGAATAAAAAGAACGGCACTATAAAGAGCAGCGCGCAGAGGTTGACCCAAATCCCACGGTCCCCTTCGATGCTCAGCTTATAAAGGATGGCGAGAATCAGCGATTGTTTGAACAGGTTGTCATTGAGCGCACCCAAGGACTGGGTCACGAAGAACGGCAGGAAGCGGCGCTTCCCGAGCAAGCTGAACTGCGAAGGGTGACTCATCTTCCATGTACTCACGTTGCGCCGGAGGCTTTCTCATTGGAGTGAGGTTTTAACACTCAGGGCACAACCTTACTCAGGTTCTGTCACGAATAACGTCATATTCGGCGTTTTCGTACAGAACCTGAGCACATGGATTACTTCTTGAGGCCTGCGATGCAAGGCGACACAAACAACTCGCCGCGCCAGGCACCTTTGACCGTGCGTGTGCCGACAATCAGCCACATCAGCGCCAGCATCAGCACCAATACGCAACCGACCACATCGAAGAAGCTCAGGTGCAACACGTGCCCCAGACGCAAGGTGGCCAGCGAGTACACACCCAGCGGGAAGGTGAAGCCCCACCACCCCAGGTTGAACGGGATACCGGCACGCAAATAACGCACGGTGATCAGCACCGCCATCAAAATCCACCACAGGCCAAAGCCCCACAGCGCGACGCCAGAAATCAGCCCAAAGCCTTGGGCGATGTCACCGATTCCGGCAAACCCGTTGGCAGCAAAGATCGCAGGCGAATCAGCGCCCAACAGCAACAAACCCAGCGCACCGGTACCAATCGGCCCCAAGGCCAGCCAACTCGACGCCGCCATGCTTTCGTGAGGCAATTTATGCAGCGCCATGCGCAGCATCAGAATGGTCAAAATGCTGAACGCCACCGGCACCGAAAACGCCCACAACACATAGCTGGTGATCAGTACATGGAACTGCGCCACCGGGTCCGCCAGATGCGGCGCCAGCAATCCGCCGCTGGCCGCAGCCACTTCGGCCGCCACCACAGGCAACAGCCAAACAGCGGTCATCTGGTCAATGCTGTGTTCCTGACGGGTGAACATCATGTAGGGAATCATCACCCCGAACGCCAGCGACATGGCTACATCCAGCCACCACAACACGTGCGCAACCTGCACCATGTCGCTGCCCCAGCGCGCAACGCCGAACAGCAGAAAACCGTTGATGATGGTCGCCAGCCCCATGGGAATGGTGCCGAAAAACATCGACACGGTGGAGTGGCCGAAAATCCGCCGCGCCTCATCGAAATACATCACCCAGCGTGCGCCATAGAGCACGCCGAACAGAATGAACAAACCGATATTGAACAACCACAGCCCTTCGGCAAACGCATGCATGCCGGGGATCTGTACCGGCAACTGAGCCAGCGCCAGCGCCAAAACCCCCGTCCCCATGGTCGCGGCAAACCAGTTCGGGGTGAACTGGCGAATCACTTCACGCGGGTGCTGCAAGTGGCTAAATGGCCGTAAACCGGCTTTGGCAGTGTTTGGGCAAGTCATGGGCTCCTCCTGTTCCTCGTATGAGGTAATGCAAGAGTAGAACTGAATCGAATATCTATATAACGGGTAATTTCTCTATGTATTATCTGTTTTACCTATATATATGACCACAGCTTCAGCCCTTCAAGCCTTGCTCGGCGTGGCAATCCGTCTCAATAACAGGACGAACAACGCCCCCAGCGCCAGCACAATCAACACCACACTGAAACCATCGGCAGTGACAACCAGCCCAAAAATTCGCGTCAGGCTGCCCACCAACAACACCGGCAGGCAGAACGCCAAATAACTGAGGACATAAAAAGCAGACATCAAGCCAGCGCGCTCATGCGGCAACGCCAAAGGCACCACACTGCGCACGCTGCCTAAAAAGCCGGAGCCAAAACCGCAGCCTGCCAACAACGAACCGAAAAAGAACAACCCAAGGCTTGCGGTGTGCACCGCCAACATAATCGTGCTGACGCCCACCACCAGCAGGCTAGACCCCAACGTCAGGACACGTGCGGCGGATTGATTACGCATGCTGAAAATAGCCAGCGCACCGCTCAAGGTCAGAACAGCAACCACCCCGCCCCCGACCAGGTAAGAAGTTGAGCCGGTTGCCGCACGGATCAGTGAAGGCACCAGCGCCAGATAAAAACCGCCCATTGCCCATACCGCAATATTGACCGGCAACACCGACCACATGGCTGCGCGTGCTTGAGGCGGAATGTGCAAGCTGGGGCGCAATGACGCCAGCGCGCCAGGCTGCGGGCTCATGCTTTCGGGCAGCCGCCACACATACAAGGCCTGAATCGCGAGCGCACCGAGCAAAACCCAATACGCCAGATGCAATGGCTGCGGCGCGAATTCCACCAGCACACTGGTGCCCAGCGCCCCACACGCCATGCCCACCAACGGCGAAATACTATTGATCAACGGCCCTTGCTGGCGGTCGTTGTCGAGCATCGCCGCGCCCAGCACACTGGTCGCCATGCCCGTAGCAAACCCTTGCAACAAACGGGCAGCGATCAGCCAGGTCACGCTGTCCGCACAGAGAAACAACCCCATCGCCAACATGTCTAGAATCAGCGCGCAGAAAATGACCGGCCTGCGACCCAAATAATCCGACAATGAACCCACCGTCAGCAGCGCCGTCAGCAAACTCAAGGCATACACCCCAAAAATCAAGGTCAGGGTGGCGGCTGAGAACTGCATGTTTTCTTGATAAAGACGATACAACGGGGTCGGTGCAGACGAAGCAGCCAAAAACGTCACGGCAGTCAGCCCAAGAAACACCATGCTGGCGCGATTTGAAACCGGAACATCGATGCTAATGGACATGCCACCCTCACTAAAGCTAAATATTTGCTTTTGCGGAGTGTGCGACTACCGTCGGCTTAAAGCAAATTCTTTGTGTTAAGGTCTTTCGCCATGAACCAACCTAAAGAAGTACGCACCGGCGGGCGAAGCGCCCGCGTGCAGGAATCCATTCACTCGGCGGTGCGCCAATTGCTCAAGGAGCATGAGCGCTCGACCGTGACCGTGCCCATGGTGGCAACGCTTGCAGGCGTGACCCCGTCGACTATTTATCGGCGCTGGGGAGATTTGGGCGCGCTGCTGGCCGACGTGGCGCTGGCGCGCATGCGCCCTGATGCCGAACCGCTTGCCACTGGCAGTCTGCGCGGGGACATTCAGGCCTGGTCCGAACAGTATCTGGACGAAATGAACTCCGAACCTGGGCGCAACATGATGCGTGACGTGCAATGCAGCCCGGTAAAAGGCACCTGCGTGCAGATTCTCGGGGCTCAATTACAGATCATTCTGGATCGCCACCGCGCCAGCGTTGACACCTTGCCCAGCATTGATCGCCTGCTGAACGTGATTGTTGCCCCAGTGGTTTTCCGAATTTTGTTTGCCGAAACGCCGTTGACCCTTGAGCAACTGAACGAGCAAATCGACCTGGCCCTTCGCCCCTGACTGAGCGCCTGCGACGCTTGGCCGCGCTCAGACCATCGTCGACGTGCCGCGGCTCAAACATCATGCGAGACTAGGCTCCCGCAGCTGGATTGCGCGGGTCTTTTTACGCTCAGGAGTCTTCATGTCGCTGTCCAGCGGGCTGATCGCCGCCGTCGCCCTGGCCTACATGGCCATTATGTTTGCCATTGCCTTTTATGGTGACCGGCGCAGCAAACCGCTGCCGCCGCGGGTTCGCGCGTGGGTCTACAGCCTGTCCCTGGCGGTGTATTGCACCAGTTGGACATTCTTCGGCGCCGTCGGTCAGGCCGCCGAACAACTCTGGTCGTTCTTGCCCATTTATCTGGGGCCAGTGTTGCTGTTGGTCTGCGCACCCTGGGTGCTGCAAAAGATGGTGATGATCAGTAAACAGGAAAACATCACCTCGATTGCCGACTTTATTGCTGCGCGCTATGGCAAATCACAGTCCCTGGCAATTGTTGTGGCACTGATCTGCCTGGTCGGGGTCTTGCCTTATATCGCCCTGCAACTCAAAGGCATCGTGCTCGGGGTGAACCTGCTGATCGGCGCCGGAGCCGACACCACGGGCACCCGCGCCCAAGACACCGCGCTGTTGGTTTCACTGGTTCTGGCGCTGTTCACCATTGTGTTTGGCACACGCAACCTCGATTCCACCGAGCACCACCGGGGCATGGTGCTGGCGATTGCCTTTGAATCGCTGGTCAAGCTATTCGCGTTTCTCGCTGTCGGCGCGTTTGTGACCTACGGCCTCTATGACGGCTTCGATGACCTCTTTAGCCAGGCCATGCTGGCGCCGCGGCTTGAGGAATACTGGAAAGAAACCATCAACTGGCCATCCATGGTGGTGCAAACCGGCGTCGCCATGATGGCAATCATCTGTCTGCCCCGGCAATTCCACGTGACCGTGGTTGAAAACATCGAGCCGCAAGACCTGCGACTGGCCAAATGGGTGTTCCCGGCCTACCTGATTCTGGCGGCGCTGTTCGTGGTGCCGATTGCCCTGGCAGGGCAAATGATGCTGCCAAGTTCAGTGCTGCCCGATTCGTTCGTTATCAGCTTGCCACTGGCGCAAGCGCACCCGGCGCTGGCCGTGCTGGCCTTTATCGGCGGCGCCTCGGCCGCCACCGGCATGGTGATTGTGGCCAGCGTGGCGCTTTCAACCATGGTGTCTAACGACATGCTGCTGCCGTGGTTGTTGCGACACAAGAACGCCGAGCGCCCGTTTGAAGTGTTCCGTCACTGGATGCTGTCGGTGCGCCGCGTCTCGATTGTGGTCATTCTGCTGCTGGCCTATGTCAGCTACCGCCTGCTGGGTTCAACCGCCAGCCTCGCCACAATCGGACAAATTTCCTTCGCAGCCGTGACTCAACTGGCACCCGCCATGATCGGCGCGCTGTACTGGAAACAAGCCAACCGTCGCGGTGTTTTCGCGGGGCTCGCGGCGGGTACATTCATTTGGTTCTACACCTTGGTGCTGCCGCTGATCGCCCATAGCATGGGCTGGCACCTGGGGCACTTTCCAGGGCTCGCGTGGCTGCACAGCAACCCGCTGGGCCTGCCCATCACCCCGCTGACCCAAGGCGTCGTGCTGTCCCTAGCGGGTAACTTCACCCTGTTTGCCTGGGTTTCGGTGCTGTCGCGTACCCGCGTCTCGGAGCATTGGCAGGCAGGCCGTTTTATCGGCCAGGAAATCAGCAGCCACCCCAGCGGTCGCTCGATGCTCTCGGTACAAATCAACGACCTGCTGACCCTGGCAGCGCGCTTTGTCGGTGAAGAACGTGCCCGCCAGAGCTTTATCCGTTTTGCCTATCGACAGGGTAAAGGCTTCAATCCCAATCAAAACGCCGACGGCGAATGGATCGCCCACACAGAGCGGCTGCTGGCCGGGGTACTCGGCGCGTCATCAACCCGCGCAGTGGTTAAAGCGGCCATTGAAGGCAGAGAAATGCAACTTGAAGACGTAGTCCGCATTGCGGATGAAGCGTCAGAAGTCTTGCAGTTCAACCGCGCATTGCTGCAAGGCGCAATTGAAAACATCACCCAAGGCATCAGTGTGGTCGATCAATCACTGCGGCTCGTGGCCTGGAACCGCCGCTATCTGGAACTGTTCAACTACCCGGAAGGCTTGATCAGTGTCGGTCGGCCGATTGCCGACATTATTCGTCACAACGCCGAACGTGGCCTGTGCGGCCCCGGTGAAGCCGAAGTGCACGTGGCACGTCGCCTGCACTGGATGCGCCAAGGCCGGGCGCACACCTCTGAGCGCTTGTTTCCCAATGGCCGGGTGATTGAACTGATCGGCAACCCCATGCCGGGCGGCGGGTTCGTCATGAGTTTTACTGACATTACTGCGTTCCGAGAAGCCGAGCAGGCACTCACCGAAGCCAACGAAGGCCTTGAACAGCGGGTAGCCGAACGGACCCGCGAGCTGTCGCAACTCAATCAGGCACTGATCGAAGCCAAAGGCACAGCCGAAGCCGCCAACCAATCGAAAACCCGCTTTCTGGCTGCCGTCAGCCATGACCTGATGCAGCCCATGAACGCAGCGCGGCTGTTCTCGGCCGCCCTGTCGCATCAAGAAGACTTGAGCCCCGAAGCGCAAACACTGGTGCAGCATCTGGACAGTTCGCTGCGCTCGGCCGAAGACTTGATCAGCGACTTGCTGGATATTTCCCGCTTGGAAAATGGCAAATTCACACCTGACATCAAGCCTTTTGCGATCAATGATCTGTTCAACACCTTAGGCAATGAATTTACCGCCCAAGCGCAGGAACAGGGCCTCAAGTTCAGGGTTCGCGGCAGCCGTTTGCGGGTCAACAGCGACATCAAATTGCTGCGACGTATTTTGCAAAACTTCCTGACCAACGCGTTTCGCTACGCCAAAGGCCCGATATTGCTGGGCGTACGTCGCCGTGGCGATCAGTTGTGTCTGGAGGTGTGGGACCGCGGCCCCGGCATCCCGCAAGACAAGCTGCAGGTTATTTTTGAAGAATTCAAACGCCTGGACAGCCATCAGACCCGCGCCGAAAAAGGCCTGGGCCTGGGTCTGGCGATCGCAGACGGCCTGTGCCGAGTGTTGGGGCACACGCTTAAAGTGCGCTCATGGCAAGGTAAAGGCAGCGTATTCAGTGTCAGCGTGCCGCTGGCGTCTGCTCAAAGCGAACCGAAAAGCATCGCGACTGAACACAAAGGCCAATCCGTCACCGGCGCCCAAGTGCTGTGCGTAGACAACGAAGACAGCATTTTGATTGGCATGCACAGCTTGCTGACGCGCTGGGGTTGCCGCGTCTGGACAGCCAGAAACCGTGATGAGTGTGCTGCCTTGCTCAACGATGGCGTGCGCCCGCAACTGGTGCTGGTGGACTACCACCTGGACGATGGCGAGACAGGCACCGACCTGATGGGCTGGCTGCGTGCGCAACTGGGTGAGCCCGTGCCGGGCGTGGTGATCAGCGCTGACGGGCGCCCGGAAATGATTGCGCAAGTGCACGCGGCAGGCTTGGAATACCTGCCAAAACCGGTCAAACCTGCGGTGTTGAGAGCGTTGCTGAGCCGGCATGTGCCGCTGTAGGAGCGAGCGTATTTCGCGATCGTTTAAAAGATCAAAAGATCGCGAGGCAAGCTCGCTCCTACAAGGGCCGCGTTAGATCTACTCCGAGGGGTGCGCCACGCCGTCAACGTCGGTCATGGCACGCTCCAGCAGTTCGGGCGGCAAGCTTTTACTCGCCCGCGCGCCTAGCAATTTGAGCTGCTCGCTGCGGCTTACAAGGTTCCCGCGTCCGTCTGTCAGTTTATTGCGGGCGGCTGCGTAAGCTTTGTCCAGTTGTTGAAGGCGATTGCCGACTTCATCCAGGTCCTGAATAAACAGCACGAATTTGTCATACAGCCAGCCTGCGCGCTCAGCGATTTCACGGGCGTTTTGGCTCTGACGCTCTTGCTTCCAAAGGCTGTCAATGACCCGCAACGTCGCGAGCAACGTGGTCGGGCTGACGATCACAATGTTGCGATCAAAGGCTTCTTGAAACAGGTTGGGCTCAGCTTGTAACGCCGCAGAAAAAGCCGCTTCAATAGGCACAAACAACAACACGAAATCCAGACTGTGCAGCCCCTCAAGGCGCTTGTAATCTTTGCCGGCCAGGCCTTTCACATGGTTGCGCAGCGACAATACATGCTGCTTGAGGGCCGCCTGGCCGATCACGTCGTCATCGGCGCCGACATACTGCTGATAGGCCGTGAGGCTGACTTTGGAGTCGACCACCACCTGCTTGTCACCCGGCAACATGATCAGTACGTCTGGCTGAAAGCGCTCACCGTCCGGGCCTTTCAAGCTGACTTGGGTCTGATACTCACGCCCCTTTTCGAGCCCCGCGTGTTCAAGCACCCGTTCCAGAATCAACTCGCCCCAGTTGCCCTGGGTCTTTTGACCTTTCAAGGCACGGGTCAGGTTGGTGGCCTCATCGCTTAGACGCAGGTTCAGTTGCTGCAAGCGCTCCAACTCTTTACCCAGCGAGAAACGCTCGCGGGCTTCCTGCTGATAGCTTTCTTCGACACGCTTTTCGAACGACTGGATCCGCTCTTTGAGCGGGTCGAGCAATTGCCCGAGGCGCTCATTGCTGGTCTGCGCAAAGCGCTGCTCGCGCTCATCGAAAATTTTGCCTGCCAGCTCCGAAAACTGCGCCCGCAGCTCATCACGCGAACCTTGCAAGTCGCTCAGACGCTGCTTGTGGCTGTCTTGCTGCTCACGCAACTCGGCGCTCAGTGCGGCGGCCTGAGCGTCCAGACGGCGTAATTCGGACTCTTTCTGTGCCCGTTCCAGGCTCCAGGCATGCGCGGCATCGCGGGCGTTGTCGCGCTCCAACTGGAGCAATTCGACTTCGCGGCGCAATGCGGCAAGTTCTGCCTGTTTGGCGGCGTTGGCCTGCCCCAGATCGCTGACCTCATCACGGCTGGCATCCAGCTGGGCACTCAAACCTTCTTGTGCCAACTGCGCCATGTTCAAGCGCTCATCCAGCAGATTCAGCTCTGCCTGATGCCCGCTGGCACGCCGCTGCAACTGCCAGACAAGCGCCAGCAACGGCACACCTGCCAGCGCCAGGCCCAGCAAAATGCTGTTCAGGTCCAAGGCCATAACCACTCCGCACACGGTAAAAGAGCAAGGTTAACCAAGCTCAAGGATCGAAGACAGCTCAGTCTTCGATCTTGTTCAGTTCCAGCTGTGCAAGGCGGTCGCCAGCACGGGCGGCCTGGCGCAACAGTTCGTGACCAATGCGCTGATCACGGGCGCTGCCGCAATCACGGCACATCAATTGCCCCAAACGGCTTTGTGCCAGCACGACGCCTTGGCGGGCGGGCTGTTTGAGCAAATGACCGGCAACCTGCTTGACGCTGGGGTTAGCGCCCAGGCGAGGGTTGTCCAGCAACCAGACCGCAATCCGCAAAGAAAAACGTTTTGGGGCTTCGGGTGGTGTGTTGGAACGAGCAACAGAGGAAGTAGAGGTGCGAAACTTCATAAAACACTGTAGGGCAGAACAGAAGGCGCGCCACTCTACTCCTTTTTTCGCTGGGGTAAAGACGTAAAAAGTCTATACCCGCGATCTAGAGCAAGCGCGCGGGACAATCCACAGATCCTGTGGATAAGTCAGTGGACAACCCCCGTTTACCCCCCGCAAACGCCCACCCTGCGGGGCTTCGAGTCAAACTGTCGATTTTTTCACCAATTAAAAAAAACGATGTTTTTCATTGACTTAAATTTTCAGAACAGGCTAGACGCCTGTGTAGACGGGTATCAAAAGCGATTGTGGCAATTGCACTGCAAATGTGTACAAGTTCACATTCCACTCAATTTATCGGGCAACAGCAGGGCTAAAAATGTAGGACCGCACACCGATAAAGACCGAGGAACAGAGTACGTTGCAATGGCTAATGCCTCAGTCACCACGCTGGAAAATCGGCCAAAGTAGGCTAACACCAGAGTCGAAAACCCTTGAAATCAGCCCTGTCATTTCCTTGCGTTAACCGCACTTCGTGACGGCAACTGAATGTATTTTTACTAGCACACTTGCATTTAGAATTTCAACCCGATAGTATCCGCAGCGTTAGTACCAAGCTGAAAGTCAATTCGGGCCGAACAAATCCCCTCAGCGACCTCCGAAAAAGAGCAGTCACGCTGATATAACGGGATCGACCCCCTCGATGGTTTCCAGGTAAATCTTGCGTCGATACAGCCTTTGAACATACACAAAGGGTATCGCGAAGTTTTTTACTCTGACCGAACCAACCTGCAAATTGATCAGGATCTTCACCCGGAGCACGGAACCTTAGCTCCTGTTGTGATTGCCTGCCCTCCTAAGTACCTACCTGCCAGCCCAAGCGCCACATACTTAATGCGCTCCAACTGGCGGCTTTGTTCCAGTCAGGTTCTTCGTCCAGCCAAAGATGGCGCGACGTCACTGGAACGTTTTAACGCAGCACGGATCATATCCGTGTCATTTGTAGGAACACCTAATAACTATGTCGACTCAAATCCACACTCAGGATGCCATTCGCACCCTAACCAACGCCTTTGCTCCAATGAACTGCCTGATTATGGCCGCTCGCAAAGGATGCTTCAGCTTTACCCTGGTCAACGAACACGGCATTGCTCGTCACAGCGAGCGCCTGTATCCCGATCAATATTCCAGCGCAGAACCTCTGCAAGCTGTGATCGAGCGTACTCGTCAGGCACTGACTGCCTAAGTACCCAGCAAGCGTTTACACAACAAGCCCTGCCTGATTAGCAGGGCTTTTTGTTGCCTGCGATTTATGACATATCCAGCATCGCTTAAGTACTTGCGGATATATCACTAACACCTAGAAGCTATAAATGTTTTAAAAACATACCTTTACAGCAAGAATATGACACTACACTTCAACTCAAGCGGCGCGTTCCGCTTCCGGCGCCCCCACACAACTCACTGCTGCCAAGCGCTTGAGGGTCGCCGGCCATTTTCAGCCGTTGAGGACGATATGGGGATCGCTGCCAGGGAGTTGAGCCTTTATGTGATTCGGCCAACGCTTCTTTATCTGGGCCAAAACAACCCGGATGCCGAAGCTTTATTACTGGGCATTGCAGCCAGCCAATCAAGTTTAGGGTCGGCGCTGCATAACCGCCGCGGCCATGGCCTTTACGGCATACGCGAGCCTCGCCACAGCGCATTGTGGGATGTGTACCTGGCCCGCGACCCGGATTTGGCCAGCCAAGTACGCGGACTGGCCAGTCAGCATGCATTCCTGCGTAGCCCTCATCTGGAATTGACGGTTAATTTGCGTTACGCCACCGCCATTGCCTGGCTGCTGGTTGAAGAGCAAAAAACCACCATTCCACACGTCGATGACGTACTCGGCATGGCAAGAATATGGCGCCAAGTATTTGAGCCACAAGGACGTTTACGCGATTACATAAATGCTTGGCACAACTGCGTTACGCCCCTCAATCAGGTTGCCTGATTGAGAAACTTCCTACAAAAACATGCAAATGATCCAAAACCGGTCGGATTGTCCTACAAAACAACGTTATCTTCTGCGATTTAGCCTATAGCGCTTACACAAAAATGTTGGTAGTTTTCGTCCGGTGATCAAAAGGAGTTCTAATAATGAAAAAAGTAATGCTCAAGACCACACTTAGCCTCGCCGTCACTTTGGCTTCCAGCCAGATTTTCGCCAGCGGCTTCGCCCTCAACGAACAAAGCGTTAGCGGTATGGGGACCGGCTTCGCGGGTCGTTCATCTTCTGCTGACGATGCAAGTACCGTTTTCGGTAACCCTGCCGGTATGGCCCGCCTTGACGGACAGCAAATCACAGGTGGTTTCGCAGTTATCGATGCGTCGACTGACATCAAAGATGCTTCGGGTAAATACTCAGGTACCAACAAAGGTGACATGGTTCCATTCACCGGCGTGCCAATGGGTTTCTACACCAACAAAATCAATGACCAGTGGGCTGTCGGCTTCGGTGTGTACGCGCCTTTTGGTCTCGTTACCGACTACGAAAGCAGCTTCCAGGGCCGCGCGTTCGGCAGCAAAAGTGAAGTTAAAGTCGTCACTTTGCAGCCAACTGTCAGCTACGCCTTCAACGATCGGGTTTCGGTGGGCTTTGGTCCGACTATCAACCGCATCTCCGGCACCCTGGAATCAGAAATCACTGTCAACCCTGCACTGGGTGACAACAATGTGAAGATCAAGGGCGACGATACTGCTCTGGGCTTCAACATTGGCGTGCTGGTACAAGCAACAGATACCACCCGCATCGGCCTGACCTACCACTCCAAGGTCAACTACAAGCTTGAAGGCCACACTGAAGTCTCGGCCAGCCAAGGTACCAGCGCTTTCGGCTATCTGAAGAATGGTCGCTATGACGCCACTCTGAAAATCGAAACCCCTGAGTCCTACGACCTGTCGGTCACTCAAGACATCAACGATGCCTGGAAAGTCTACGCAGGTTCGACCTGGACACGCTGGAGCCGCCTGAAAGACATCACTGTCAACAACGAAGGCGTAACTGCTGCTGGCGGGGCTCTTGCTCCGACCCTGTTCACTTCCATCAAGGAAGAACAGAACTGGCACGATACCTGGGCTTACGCCATCGGTACTTCGTATCAGTTGAACAAGCAGTGGGTTCTGCGTACTGGTCTGACTTGGGACCAATCGCCTACCAACAATGAAAATCGCTCGCCACGTATCCCCACTGGCGACCGTACGATCTTCAGCGTAGGTGCTGGCTATGCAGTCAACGAGAACCTGGCTATTGACGTTGCTTATTCCTACCTCAAGGAAGAGTCGGTCAAAGTTAACGATTCCAATGCACTTAACAGCTACAGCTCCAAGTACGAAAACAGCGCTAACGGCTTCGCAGTCGGTGCAACGTACAAGTTCTAATTCACCACGAGTCTGAACTGCTCGCCAGCTGAAACAAAAAACCCGCTCTCTTCATCGAGGCGGGTTTTTTTGTGTAGGAACTAAGACTTTGAAGCGATGGCTTTTTCTATAGCCTCAACCAACTCCGGGTTGTCCGGCTTGGTCAGACTGGAGAAGCTGGCAATGACCTTGCCTTGCCGATCGACAACATACTTGTAGAAATTCCACTTCGGCGCGCCGGCTTGCTCCGCCAGCACCTTGAACAGGTGTGTCGGATCAGCGCCGCGAACCTTTTGCGGCTCAGTCATGGTGAAGGTCACGCCGTAATTGACGTAGCAGACCTTGGCGGTCTCCGCGCCATCCTTGGACTCTTGCTTGAAGTCATCCGATGGCACGCCAATCACTTCCAGCCCTTGCGCCTTGAAGCGTTGATTCAACACCTCCAGCCCTTTGAACTGCGGCGCAAAACCGCAAAAGCTCGCCGTGTTCACAATCAACAAAGGCTTGCCAGCGAAGCGCTGGCACAAATCGATAGACTCTTTGGCCCGCAGCTTGGGCAACGAGCCCTCCAGTAATGGCGGGCAATCGGCCGCCCAGACAGAACCGGCGCACGCTAACAGCAGTACGGGCATCGCAATCCAGCGCTTCAGCATGATGAGTGTCCTTTAGCAAAGAGGCAGGCACAGAACTTACTCGCCCCTGTAACGCTCTAGCAAGCGCCCATGCCTAACTGAAGCAAAGCGAGGCCGCCCTGATGCCACCCCCACCAGGTCAGCGCCAGCAAGAGAAAGCCCGCACTGGCTGCACCTAGCCAAAGCCACGCTGATTTCACGCCACGCTTCCTTGTGCTTGTAAACGCGCTACCGGGCGCTCACGTACCGGCCAATTCAAGGCTGCTGCCAACAGGCTCAGCAAAATGGAACCTTGCCAAATCAGGTCATAGCTGCCGGTTTGATCATAGACCACCCCGCCCAGCCAGCCGCCCAGGAATGCCCCCAACTGGTGGAACAGGAAGACGATCCCGCCCAGCATCGACAAGTTACGCACCCCAAACATTGTCGCAACGGTACCGTTGGTCAGGGGCACGGTCGACAGCCACAAAAAGCCCATGGTCATGCCGAACAGGTAAGCGCTGAATTGCGTCACCGGAGCCCACAAGAACAGCACGATCACCACGGCTCGCGCCAGGTACAGCGCCGTCAGCAAGCGCGGCTTGGACATACGCCCACCCAACCAGCCCGCCGTGTACGTGCCAAAGATATTAAACAGACCGATCAACGCCAAGACGGTGGTGCCCACGGTGGCGGGCAGATGCTGATCGACCAGATACGCTGGCAAGTGGATGCCGATAAACACCACTTGAAACCCGCACACAAAAAAACCAAACGCCAGCAACCAGAATCCCGAGTGACTGCACGCTTCGTGCAGCGCTTCTTTAAGGGTTTGCTCGCCGCCCAGACTTGGCATCGGTCGGTCCTTGAGCATGCTCACCAGCGGCACAATCAATGCCACCAACAACCCCAGCACGAGCAATGCCGACGACCAACCGAGCCAACCTATCAGGCCCAGCGTACCCGGCAACATTGCAAATTGGCCAAAGGAGCCAGCGGCACTGGCGATCCCCATGCCCATGCTGCGCTTTTCCGGCGGCAAGGCACGCCCCACGACCCCCAAAATGACCGAGAACGAAGTACCAGACAGACCGATACCGATCAACAAGCCGGCACTGAGCGATAACGTCAGTAACGAATCAGACAAGCCCATCAGCACTAGGCCGACGGCGTACAACACGCCACCGATCAGCACCACCTTGGCCGCACCAAAGCGGTCGGCCAATGCGCCGGTAAACGGCTGAGCCAGCCCCCAGATCAAGTTCTGCAAGGCAATTGCGAAGGCAAAGACCTCACGCCCCCAGCCAAACTGCGCGCTCATTGGCGGCAAAAACAGGCCGAAGCCATGCCTGACCCCCAACGACAGCGCCAAAATCAGCGCACTGCCCACCAACACCCACACACTCGCCCGCCACACCGATGTCATTGTTATTCTCCGCAAGCGGGTATATACCCATTTCTATTCGTACAACGGGTACTTAATCAGCACCCGCCAGCTCATCCAGTAACTGCAAGAGTTGTTCGCGCCGCTCTTCGCCCAAACGGTCGATCAGGCGTTGCTGCGCGGCTTCCCAGGCTGGCCAGGCAGCGCTGAAGCACTTCTCCCCTTCGACAGTCATGCAGACCAGCCGATTACGCTGGTCCTGACCTTCAGACAGCTTCACCAGCCCGGCGCTTTCAAGCACCCGCAGATTACGCCCCAACGTACTGCGATCCAGCCCCATGGCCTCAGCCAGGCTGGAAATACTGGGCTGATCCAGTCGCTTGAGATTACTCATCAACGAAAACTGAGCGACATTAATCCCGAAGCCATCAAGGGCTCCGTCGTAATGTTTGCTGATGCCCCGCGACGCGCGCCGCAGGTTGGTGCATAAACACTGGGTTGGTAACATTTTGTATGTATATACCCGCAATAAAAGAGAATCAAGATTTAAAAAATCTCTGTGGGAGCCGAAGGCTGCGATCAGGCAACGAGTAGCGCCAAGCCCACCAACACCAGCACTTCAAGCAACTCCAGCAGTGCCCCCGCTGTATCACCTGTGGTGCCGCCCAAGCGTTTGATCATCACCCGGCGCAGCCATATAAAGCCTGACGCCGCCAGCACCATGACCCAAAACCCGGCCAGCACGACACAGGCCAGCGCACTCAGCCCCAACACCCACCAGCCCGCCTTGCGCGGCAAATGGTCGGCCAGGGCTTGCCCCAAACCACCCGCCCGTACATACGGAGTGGTCAGGAACACGGCCAGCAAGGCGCTGCGCCCGATCAGCGGGACGATCAACAAAACAGCGGTGTGCTGCTGTTCGATCAGCGCCAGCAACGCGCAAAACTTGAGCAGCAACACCAGCACCAGCGTGACCACAGCAATCGGACCGCTGCGTGGGTCTTTCATGATGCTCAGGGTACGCTCGCGATCCCCGAAACCACCCAGCCAAGCATCCGCGCTGTCCGCCAGACCATCCAGATGCAACCCGCCACTGAGCAATACCCAGGCCGTCAGTAGCAGCGCCGCGTGCAACATCAACGGCGTGCCCGTCAGTACGCTGTTCAACGCCCACAGCAACAGGCCAAACAGCAGCCCGACCAGCGGATAAAACAACAGCGAACGCCCCAGTTCCTGAGGTTGCGGCATGCCAGGCAAGCGAATCGGCAGGCTGCTCAAAAACTGCAAGGCGATCCAGAATGGCAGCATGTTCAGCGCCCCTCGCTCAACACGCCATGTGCGTCGACCTGCAACTCGAACAATGCACCATTGACCACCTGGATCTGTAGCAACTGTTCCCGAGGCAAGCCACGCGCCTGCGCCAGCAGCAACTTCATCACCCCACCGTGACAGACCACCAAAACCCGCTCGCCCGCATGCATTTGCTGCAAACGATTGACGGCTGACAACACACGCGTCGAGAACTCAAGCACCGGTTCGCCATCAGGCGGGGTAAACGCGTAAGGGTCAGACCAAAACAGGCCCAGCGCCTCGGCATCGGTTTCCATCAGCGCGGCTGCGCTTTGCCCTTCCCAGGCGCCAAAGTGCAGCTCTTGCAAGTCTTTGTCGAAGGCCACAGGCAACCTGAGCTGCTCGCCCAACTCACGGGCGAACAAGGCACAACGCTGCAAGGGTGAACTGACGATACGGTCCCACGGGCCCTGCCCCTCAACGGCTGCGCGCATTTGCGCCCAGCCCGGCGCCGTCAGCGCGTCATCCAGGCTGCCGCGCAGACCTCCGCCCAATTCGGTTTCACCATGGCGCAGCAAATCCAGGGTGATGCTCATGCCGGACGGTCCGCGACAGCCGCTTCAGCAAAGGTTGCCATCTGCCCATGCAGGTCACAGGCCAGTCGCACCAGCGGCACCGCCAGCGCCGCGCCACTGCCTTCACCCAGGCGCAACCCCAGATCGAGCAACGGCTGGGCCTGCAAACTGTCGAGCACGTGGCGATGCCCTTGCTCGGCGCCGCGATGGCTGAACACCAACCACTCGCGACACTCCGGATTCAAGCGCACGGCCACCATGGCCGCGACGGTGCAGATAAAGCCGTCCACCAGCGCCACGATACCGGCTTGCGCGCACGCAACATAAGCACCGGCCAAGGCCGCAATTTCAAACCCGCCCAAGCGAAACAGCGTCTGTAACGGGTCGTCGAGGTAGCCGTCATGAAACGCCAGCGCCCGCTCAATCACCTGCGCCTTATGGCTGACCCCGGCCGCATCCAGCCCTGTACCCGGCCCGGTCAGCAAAGAGGCCGAGCAGTTCAGCAGGGCACTGGCCACGGCACTGGCCGAAGCAGTGTTGCCGATGCCCATCTCGCCGCCGACAAACAGTTCAGTGCCCTGCTCTTTTGCCCGCGCAATACTCTCGCGACCGGCAGCCAGCGCTTTCAAGCCTTGCGCATCGCTCATGGCAGGGCCCGTGGCGAAGTTCGCCGTGCCAGCCCCCAGCTGTAAATGCCGCACGCCCGCCAGATTAAGCATCGGAGTCACGGTGCCCAGGTCCACCACGTCCAAATGCGCGCCCAACTGGCGGGCCAACACGCTGATAGCCGCCCCACCGCTGACAAAATTGTGCAGCATCTGCCCGGTGACCGCCTGCGGATAAGCCGACACACCTTCGGCGACCACGCCGTGATCACCGGCAAAAATCGCAATCCACAGCTGGTCGGCGCGCGGCTTCAATCGACCCTGCAACCCGGCCAACTGCACCGCCAGGGCTTCGAGTTGCCCCAGCGAACCGGCAGGTTTGGTCAACTGCTGCTGACGCTCGGCCGCGGCTGCTTGCATGTCACGGTCAACCGGTTTGCACGGGTTCAGCCACCACGGAGTATTCATAGAGCAGTTCCTTTCAGGGTCAGGGGCAGGCCCGCCACGGTCAGCACCACTCGCTGACAACGCTCGGCCAAGGCTTGATGCAACCAACCGGCTTCATCGACATAGCGGCGAGTCAATTCGCCCAGCGGCACGACACCCATTCCGGTTTCGTTGCTGACAAAAACAATCTCGCCCGGCAAGTGGGCCAGGCATTCCAGCAGCGCATCACGCTCGGCGCTCAAACGCTGCGGGTCTTCGAGCATCAGCAGGTTGGTCAGCCACAACGTCAGGCAATCCACCAACAGGCACGTGTCTGCGCGAGCGTTCTCACGCAGTACGCGGGCCAGTTCAATCGGTTCTTCTATCAAGCCCCACTGTTCAGGACGACGTTCACGATGATGGCGCACCCGCTCGTTCATCTCGCCGTCCAGCGGCTGGCTGGTGGCGATGTAGATGACAGCGCAGCCAGAGTCGGCCGCGAGCTTCTCGGCCAAGCGGCTTTTACCCGAGCGGGCGCCACCCAAAATCAGTTGCAGCATGCCAATAAACCTCTAAAGGATGACGCCTCCCTTGTCGAAGCGAGCTTGCTCGCCCCCACAAGGATTGGTGCGTTTCAGATCCCGCACAGTTCGCGCAAGTACGCCGTGTCCAGGTGCTTCTCGACCATGTCGGCCAGGCGCTCGATGTCGCGCTCGCGCAGGGCGTGGTAATCCACCTGCTGCACGTCCTGCAAACCGGCCCAGCGCAGCAAGGCGCTACAGGCGGCAGGCGACTCGAACACGCCGTGTAGATAGGTGCCGAGGATTTGCCCGTCAGCACTTTGCGCGCCGTCACAACGGCCGTCATCCAGACGCACCACAGGCTGTTCCAGCGCCACACCCGTGGTCACTCCCGCGTGAATTTCATAGCCGCTGACCTCGGCGTTTTCCAACACTAAATGTCCACGCACGTTACGCAGTTGTTTCTCAGCCGCCAGTTCGGTGCTGAATGCCAGCAAACTCAGGCCATCGCTGGAGCCCGCTGCGCCTTCCAGCCCCAGCGGGTCATGCACCTGCTCGCCGAGCATCTGCAAGCCGCCACAGATGCCTAGCACTTTGCCGCCGTAGCGCAAGTGCCGACTGATGGCCGTGTCCCATCCATTGGCGCGCAAATAGGCCAAATCACTGCGCACGCTTTTTGAGCCCGGCAGGATGATCAAGTCCGCGGGAGGAATCGGCTGACCCGGCCCGACAAACTGCAAGTTCACCTGCGGGTGCAGGCGCAACGGGTCGAAGTCCGTGTGATTGCTGATGCGCGGCAACACCGGCACTACCACGCTGAGCACCTGGTCAGCCTTGTCGGTCTGGCGCTGGTCGATGCCATCTTCGGCTTCAAGGTGCAGGTCCAGCACGTAAGGCAGCACGCCGATCACCGGCTTGCCAGTGCGCTGTTCCAGCCAGTCGAGCCCCGGTTGCAGCAAGGCGATGTCGCCACGAAAGCGGTTGATGATGAAACCTTTGACCCGCGCCTGCTCGGTCTCGGACAGCAGTTCGAGCGTCCCGACCAGATGCGCAAACACCCCGCCACGGTTGATGTCGGCAATCAGCACCACCGGGCAATCCACCGCTTCGGCAAAGCCCATGTTGGCAATATCACCGGCGCGCAAATTGATTTCGGCCGGGGAGCCCGCGCCCTCAACCATGACCACCGGGTAGGCGGCGCTCAAGCGTTGATGCGAGGCCAGCACAGCTTGCATGGCGATGGCCTTGTAGTCGTGATACGCCACCGCGTTCATGCTGGTGACCGCCCGACCATGAATGATCACTTGCGCGCCGGTGTCGCTGTTGGGCTTGAGCAGCACCGGGTTCATGTCGGTGTGCGGCACCAGCCCGGCAGCCTGCGCCTGTACGGCCTGGGCGCGGCCAATCTCGCCACCTTCAGCCGTCACGGCACTGTTGAGCGCCATGTTCTGCGGCTTGAAAGGCACCACGCGCACGCCTTGACGGGTCAGCCAGCGGCACAAGGCCGTGACCAAGGTACTTTTGCCGGCATCGGACGTGGTGCCCTGCACCATCAATGTGCTCATGACACTCCCTTAGTGAACGCTTGGCTATAAGCCTGTAACGCCTGTTCCAGCCTTAACCAGTCAGCCTCATCGGCGGGCAGACCAAAACGTACGCTGCTGTTGCTGGTAAACAGGCGCAGCAAAATGCCGCGCTGCGCCATAAATTCGTAAAGACGCTCGGCATGCGGCGTGATCAGCCACTGGAACAGGGCGCACCCGCCTTGCGGGAGCAAATCATGCAGGCCCAGCAATCGCTGCAAACGCTCACTGGCCAGCGCGGTGCGTTCGCGCTGGAGGGCATGGCTGGCGGTGTCGAGCAGGCACGCCTGGCCCACAATGCGGGTCGGGCCACTGACAGCCCAAGGCCCGACCTGTTCGGCCAGCAGCTTGAGCAACCGGAGTTCGGCCAGCACAAAGCCTAAACGCACGCCAGCCAGGCCAAAAAACTTGCCGAATGAACGCAACACAATCAACCCGGTACGCCAACTCTCAGCCGCCAGACTCAAGTCGGGGGTGTTGTCCATAAAGGCTTCGTCCACCACCAGCCAACCGCCACGCTGCGCCAGCCGTGCGTGCCACTCCAGCAAACGCTCAGGGGACAGGTTCAAGCCCGTGGGGTTATTGGGGTTCACCACCACCAGCACATCCAGCGTGTCGAGGTAGAAGTCGACTTCTTGATCCATGACTTCGCGCACGATGTGCCCGCTGCGCCGCCACGCTTCGGCGTGCTCGGCGTAACACGGCGACAGCACGCCCACCTTGCCACTGCGGCGCAACCGCGGCAGTAACTGGATCGCACATTGCGAGCCCGGCACCGGCAAGGCATTTTGCGCGCCGTAGTAAATGCAGGCCGCTTGCTCCAGGCCATCATCGGTTTCGGGCAAACGTGCCCAGGCCCGTTCCGGGACAGGAGGAATTGCAAAAGGCCAAGGCGCCAGACCACTGGACAGATCCAACCAGGCCGACTCGGCAATGCCGTAGTGCAAGGCCGCCTGACGTAAACGCCCGCCGTGTTCAAGCATAGAACTCACTCCCCACACACAGGATCAGTAACCACAGCCACACCCCGCGCTGTACCAACTGCCAGCCGCGGCCGATTGAGTCAGCATCGGCGGGCACGCCTTCACCCAGTTGCGGGCGTTCATGCAGCTCACCGTGATAAATTGCCGCTCCACCCAGCTCGACACCCAGCGCACCGGCACCCGCCGCCATCACCGGCCCGGCATTGGGGCTGTCCCACTGCGGCGCCTGTTGACGCCAGCACGTGATCGCCAAGCGCGTCTTGCCCAACAAGGCGTAGGTCAATGCCACCAGCCGTGCAGGAATATAGTTGAGTACATCGTCGATGCGCGCGGCGGCCCAGCCAAAACGCTCAAAGCGTTCGTTGCGATAGCCCCACATCGCGTCCAGGGTGTTGCTCAAACGGTAGAGCACCACGCCCGGCGCACCCGCCACGGCAAACCAGAACAAGGCCGCGAACACCGCATCGCTGCCGTTTTCAAGCACCGACTCTGTGGCCGCGCGCGCCACTTCGGTCGAATCCAGTTCACTGGTTTGACGGCTGACCAAATACCCGACCCGCGTGCGGGCCTCGTCCAGATCATTGGCGCGCAACGCCTCGGCCACCGGCTGCACGTGCTCACCCAGGCTGCGCATGCCCAGCGCGCAGTACAACGCCAGAATCTCCACCAGCCAGCCGATATAAGGCAGCCACGACAACGCCGTGGCCACAAGGGTCAGTGGCAACACCGCCAGCACCCAGGCAGTCACGCCATGGCTGCGCCAGCCCCGCCCGCCTGAATTGAATCGCTGCTCGATGCGCTCAGCCATGCGGCCAAACGCAACCAGTGGATGCCAGCGTTTAGGCTCGCCGAGCAGCGCATCCAACGCCACACCGGCAACGCACAACAACGCCACACTCATGGCTTCACTCCCCAAAAATTCTCGTACACCAACTCACTCAGCGGACGTGCTTGCGCCCACCCTTCCAGCACCAGCATCGGCGCAGGATAAAACGCCTCGACCGGGCCCAGGCACAACACCGCAAGCGGCTTGGCACCGGCGGGCAAGCCCAGCAAATCTGCCAGCGCCTGCGGCTCGAACAATGACACCCAGCCCATTCCCAGACCTTCAACCCGCGCTGCCAGCCACAGGTTTTGGATGGCACAAGACAACGACGCCATGTCCATTTCCGGCAACGTACGACGGCCGAAAATGTGCTTTTCGCGATCATCCATCAACGCCGCCACCAGCACCTCGGCGCAATCGTTGATGCCCTCGACCTTGAGGGTCATGAATTCATCCGAACGCTCACCCAGCGCCTCGGCAGTGCGTACTCGCTCGTCTTCAACGACCGCTTGAATCTTGCCCCGCAGCTGGCGGTCGGTGATGCGGATAAACCGCCACGGCTGCATCAGGCCCACACTCGGCGCCTGATGCGCGGCTTCCAGCAAACGTGCCAGCAGCTCAGGAGCCACGTTGCCCCCGCTGAAGTGCCGCATGTCGCGGCGTTCAGCAATGGCCCGATACACCGCGGCCTTTTCTTCAGAACTAAATGCGTTGTCGCTCATGACACCTTCACGGCACACGGCGCGAACAACGCAGCCATGGCCTGGGGATTGGACGGAAAGTAAAAGTGCACGTAAGACGCTGTCATACGCCCTTCGCGATACACAGCCTCCGCACCGCGCCCGCCATTGGGGCTCAGGCCACGTGCGACAGGCTCAAGCTCGGTGCTGGTCAGCGAGTGGTGATAGGTATGTCCGCGCAGCAGGCCTTCCGGCATCTCGACTGCCTGCAACGCCAGGGCCGCCAAGCGTTTTTGCATGGTCGCCTCGCCTTTGAGCAAGCCGACCAACTCGGCGCGCTGCCCGTCGACGTCGGTCAAGGCATCCAGCAGATAGAGCATGCCGCCACATTCGGCCAGCAGCGGTTTACCCGCGTGATGGTGAGCTCGGATTGCCTCCAGCATCGAGGTGTTGCGCGACAGCTCAAGGTGATGCAGCTCCGGGTAGCCGCCCGGCAAATACAGACTGTCAGCGGCAGGCAGTTGCGTGTCGCGAATCGGCGAGAAAAACACCAGTTCGGCGCCCATTTCACGCAACAGCGCCAGACTCGCGCCATAGGTAAAGGCAAAGGCTTCATCGCGCGCCACGGCAATCCGCACCCCGGCCAGTAACGCCTCAACGGCGACAGGTTGTGGCGCGGCAAACTCCACCGCCGGTGGCAGCGCTACCTCACAGGTGCTGGCCAAGGCATTGGCCGCTGCATCGAGGCGTGCATCCAGGTCATTCAGTTCGCTGGCTTGCACCAGGCCCAAATGCCGGCTTGGCAGTTCAATCCCGGTCTCGCGGGACAACGCGCCGTACCAGCGCAAGCCTTCGGTCAGGCTGCCTTCGAGCAACTGCGCATGACGCACCGTGCCGACCCGGTTAGCCAGAACCCCGGCAAACGGCAGGTCTGGCTGATAACGCGCGAGCCCCAGGGCCAGCGCGCCGAAGGTCTGGGCCATGGCGGTGCCATCAATCACCCCCAACACCGGCACGCCGAAATGCCGCGCCAGATCAGCGCTGGACGGCGTGCCGTCGAACAGGCCCATCACGCCTTCGATCAGAATCAGGTCCGCTTCACCGGCCGCTTCCCACAGCAAGCGACGGCTTTCATCGGCGCCTACCATCCACAAGTCCACCTGATACACCGGCGCACCGCTGGCGCGCTCCAGGATCATGGGGTCGAGGAAATCCGGGCCACATTTAAATACCCGCACCTTGCGCCCTTGATTGCGATGCAATCGGGCCAAGGCGGCAGTAACGGTGGTCTTGCCCTGACCGGAAGCCGGCGCGGCGATCAGTACCGCCGGGCAATGACGCGACTCTCTCATGCTTCAACACTCACAATTCAATGCCTTTCTGGGCTTTGATCCCGGCCTGGAATGCATGCTTGATCACACCCATTTCAGTCACGGTATCGGCCAGATCAATCAGTTCAGGTTTAGCGCCACGCCCGGTGACAAGCACATGCTGCATCGGCGGACGGGCTTGCAGGTCACTCAGCACCTGCTCAAGGTCGAGGTAGCCGTGCTTGAGCGCAATGTTCAGCTCATCCAGCACCACCAGCCCAATGGACGGATCACGCAACATCTCGCGAGACACTTCCCACGCTGCTTCGGCGGCCGCAATGTCTCGCTGGCGGTCCTGAGTTTCCCAGGTAAAGCCCTCGCCCATCACGTGATAGCGCACTTGTTCAGGGAAGCGACGGAAAAAAATCTCTTCGCCGGTGCTGTTACGGCCCTTGATGAACTGCACCACGCCGCATTGCAGGCCGTGGCCCATGGCCCGGGCCAACATGCCAAAAGCCGAACTGCTTTTGCCTTTGCCATTGCCGGTCAACACCAGCAACAGGCCGCATTCGTTAGGGGCACTGGCAATGCGCTCGTCCATAACGGCTTTTTTGCGCAGCATGCGCGCCAGGTGACGTTCGTCGCGTTCGGGGGATTCATTCATGGCAGCTCTCCGTTGGGGCTGAATTAAGCAAACGGGAGGCGGGAGAATTCATTAAAAACGACACACCTTCGCCCGCCGCAAGGGTGCTGGATGGATCAGGCCGGTCTCCGGGCTCATGAGCGGGGCGCTTTTATACATAAAACGCCACCTGACCACGCGCCTTCCCGTGCATAAAACACAGTGGCATTGGGCGTGATGTTGACTCATTTACCGTTGCGGGGGCAGCGCCGGGATCAAAGCGGTTGTGTGGTTAAACACGCCCTCACCGGCTTCCCTGTTTCACTCGGCCAACCTTGGGTTGCAGAGCACCTGAAACAAGCCGCGAAGGTTAGAGGGTTGGGGGTGGAGCGTCAATTAAAGCCCGTCAGAACGGACGCAAGGCTAAGCCATTATTAAGGTATGGGTGAAGCCTGGCAGGTTTCGTGGCTGAGGTTGCCGTAGCTGCCGTGCCTGTGGACCTCAGGGCTTTGGCCCAGCAAGTTGCCCGCCGGATCGTGGATGACGTGTTCGGGGTGGCACCTCGGTCAGGCGGTCGAGCGGATCATAGGCGTAGCTTTTTTACCCTTTACGGCTGTCGCTGTTATTAGCCGGCGATGTTTGAGCAAGGAGCCCTGCTGTTACATGATTTGCGCCTGCTTTCGAAGCGGTGGCCTGTGAGCTGTTCTCTACTGAGGTTGTTGGCGTTGAGGGCTGGGCCTGTAATGCAGGTTAATCACCCTATAAAGGCGCGAACATTAGGCTCTGTACGAAATGTATCTACGCTCGGTTATGCGGCGTTGAAAACAGGCTCGGAATGCTCATTTACAGCCCGTAAACTCCGCTTCCTCGCCTGTTTTCGCCTTGCCTAACCTTCGCTCGAAAACATTTCGTACAGCCCCTAGAAACAATCATGAATCAATAACAAAAAAGGTCTGATTACTCGACCGAACTTAATTTTTTTAACCTCCGACAGTGAGGCCATAAAAATCTGCGAGTCGTTCAGACCCTCCTTGAATTACGCATCATTTATACGTTGTTAAATGTTAAATCACAGAATGCGCCCACCTCCTAAAGAGTCTATACAGCATGCATACTTGTCTTCTGTGATGGTGATGTCGCCAGGGGATTTTATATTGGCGACAGGGAGTTCAGTAGCATAGACCTGACCAACTGCAGCCAAGCCCCAGAACAGCAGCAACATAGCAAAGAAATTATTCTTAACAACAGTCATGATTATCCATCCTTCATATGTGTTGGTTTGCGATAGTTAGCGTTAATTAGTGCTGTTGACAATTAATGCTAACTGATTTTATTAAGGCTGTGACTTCTCGGGGGATACACGAGAAGAAAGATTGAGTGCTAAATAATGTAGGAGCTGTCTCTCAGATAAGAAAAGTCTGAAGTACTTGCTGACTTTAGATACTCTCGCTGTCGGTGTGGGACTGCAGTCGGCCTTGTTGGTAGTGGTAGATGCTTTTTCAATGAACACATATAAACGATTTATTCTCAGCCATTGCAGGGACTCCGAAGCTTAATGCGATCAAAAATGCACAAAATTCAAAACCGCACATTAGCCCACCGTAAAGCTGGGCTGCAGGGAGTAACGACATCCCAAAAGCGTTGTAAGTGAGATGCCAGCGGGTAGTCGTTATTTTTGGGGGCGCCAGTTTTTTCCATCTCTTTATTCCATAAATCGTAATTATCTATTGATGAAGTTTTAATCCTCCCCGCATGCATCCCCCATAATTTATCCCTCAGCGACTTCTCCAACTCCGGATTTGGCTGCGCAATGCCCAACGCCGAGTCACTGTGCAGACTGCGGAGTTTGAGTGATAGTCACGCAAGGCGCTGCGGGTGGAACGGGTGTTCAGGCCCGCTGCAAAGTGGTTGATTGACGGCTCTTCGGCCACCAGGCCGCTGCCGCTGTGAAAGGGTACGGGGTGTTCGAGTTTGGCGAAGGCGTTCTGGCCGTCGCCGAACACCAGGTTATGACTGACACGACAAAAAACAGGAGATCCACATGTTTAAACGCAAGCACGCTGTTGTCATCGTTCTAGCAGCAGGGCTGGCAGCCTGCGGTGAGACATCGACCCTACAAGTCGCGGACGGCACCGGGCCCTCACCCACACTGCCAGAGCCGAACAAGACGCTGATTCCCACTGTCAACATCGCCCCGGCCATTGGCTGGCCAGCGGGCGCCAAACCGATGGCAGCTCAAGGTTTGCAGGTGCAGGCTTTTGCCGAAGGCCTTGATCACCCGCGCTGGCTGTATGTGCTGCCCAATGGCGATGTGCTAGTGGCGGAAACCAACGCCCCGGCCAAGCCGGATGACAGCCAAGGGCTTCGCGAATGGGTCGCAAGCAAGGTCATGGGCCGCGCCGGTGCGGGCGTTCCGAGCGCCAATCGGATCACCTTGTTGCGCGATACAGACCACGATGGAAAGGTCGATACCCGCACCGTGTTTCTTGAGCACCTTAATTCGCCCTTCGGCATGACTCTGGTGGGCAATGACCTGTACGTGGCGGACGCCGACAAACTGCTGCGCTTTCCTTATCAACCGGGTGAAACCTCCATCAGTGCGCCACCGACCAAGATTGCTGATTTGCCGAGCGGCCTGAACCACCACTGGACCAAAAACGTCATCGCCAGCCCCGACGGCAAAAAGCTCTATGTGACGGTGGGTTCCAACAGCAACGTCGGCGAAAACGGCCTGGACAAGGAAGAAGGTCGCGCCGCGATCTGGGAAGTCGACCCCGCGACTGGCAGCCACCGTATTTTCGCCTCGGGGCTGCGCAACCCTAATGGCATGGACTGGGAGCCGAAGACCGGCAAACTGTGGACCGCCGTAAACGAACGCGACGAGATTGGCAGCGATCTGGTGCCCGACTACATCACCTCGGTCCGGGATGGCGGCTTTTACGGCTGGCCCTACAGCTACTACGGGCAACACGTCGATACACGGGTCAGCCCGCAAAACCTCGATTTGGTCGCCAAAGCGCTTGCCCCAGACTACGCGGTGGGCCCGCACACGGCCTCGCTGGGCCTGAGCTTTGCTGAACACAGCAGGCTGCCGAACTTCACTGACGGGGTATTCATTGGCCAGCATGGCTCGTGGAACCGCAAGCCGCACAGTGGATACAAGGTGATTTTCGTGCCGTTTACTGACGGCAAACCCGCAGGCATGCCGATCGACGTGCTGACGGGCTTCCTCAGCGCAGACGAGAAAGCCATGGGGCGACCGGTTGGGGTGGTGATCGATAAACAGGGGGACTTGCTGGTGGCCGATGATGTCGGCAACACGATTTGGCGGGTATCGGGGAAGTAAGCCTTAAAATCCCTCCCAGGCTGTGGGAGCCTGGCTTGCCAGCGATGCAGGCGATGCGGTTTTTCGGTTAAACCGCATCGATACCCTCGCAGGATTAAGGCAACTGCGCCAAATGCTGCTCGGTCGGCAGTACGCGCTTGGCGTTCAAATAGGCTTTTTGCCAGTAGGCTTTGTTCAAGCTGTCCAGCTTGACCGTGCCACCCGTGGCTGGCGCATGCACGAAGCGGCCTTCACCCACGTAGATCCCGGCATGGCTGACCTGCGTGCCGCCGCCTGTAGCGAAGAACAGCAAGTCACCCGTTTGCAGTTGATCCTGGCCGACATTCTGCGCCCGCATCACGATCATTTCGCGCGTGGTACGTGGCAACGAAATACCCGCTACGTCGTTGTAGACGTATTTGATCAAGCCACTGCAATCAAAACCCGAATCCGGCGTATTGCCACCCCAGCGATAAGGCGTGCCTACCAAACTGAAGGCACGGAACAACACATCCGCAGCTACCGGAGACGTTTCATCGGGTTTGGAAAATACCGCCTTTTGGACGACCACAGGGGCCGGCGCCGGACGGTTGGCGCAAGCACTGAGCAGTGCTGCTAACGTGATAAGTGCAACGCGAGCCATAGTCGACATAAACAGAACGTTCCTGCTTCTGGATACGGCTACTGGGGCCGCGAAACCTGAAGCCGCGACAGGGAGCACCTTCGCGGCTTCAGGAATTTAACATTGCGACTGAATTCTAGCCCTTAGAGGCCAAACTTCAAGTAAGACTTTAACTTTACTTGCGGGCCACTACGCTCGTTGGCGCCATCGCCAAGGCACGCTTGGCTTCCATAAAGGTCTTGTTCCAGTAGCTGTCACCCAGACTGTCGATCCGCACACCACCGCTGCGGCGGCTGCTGGAGTGGATAAACTGGTCGTCGCCCAGGTAAATCCCGGCGTGGCTGACGCGCCCACGGCCATTGGTGCTGAAGAACAGCAAGTCACCTGGCTTGAGATTGTTTCGTGCGACCAACGGTGCATTTACGTTGATCATTTCACGCGTTGAACGCGGCAATTGCATGCCCGCTTCTTCTTTGAACAGATAGCCGATGAAGCCGCTGCAATCGAAACCGGCTTCAGAGGTGCCGCCAAAACGATAACGGGTACCGATCAAGGACATGCCGCGCTCAAGAATGCTGTCAGCCAAAGCTGGCAGTTCGTAAGGCTTGCTGTTTGCGGAAAATTGAGCCAGTTCTTTTTCGGTCGCCAGTTCTTCCTGATAAAGAGCGGAAGCGTGCGACGAAGATGACGTTTGAACCTGAGTTTCGGTGACTTGCTGGGACACTGGCGTGTGCGCAGCGCAGCCGAACAGCAGGGTAACAAGTGCGAGAGGCACGAGGGGTGCGAAGCGCTTTAGCATGGGCACGACCGTGGCTTGTAGGAAAAGTAGCCGCGACTATGCCTTCTATGATCCTCATTTGCAAATTCAATCGATATAAATGTGACTCAGTCGATTTCACATGACATCTAAGGTTTTACACCCCTGACAATAGATTTTGCGTAGACACCCTGTCTGACACGCAGGTTTTCTGGCGCCTGAAAGCTGCCAACACAGGCAATGTGCGGTGTTTACCAGCCAAGGGTTTCTTTCAGAAAGGGAATTGTCAGCTTGCGCTGCGCCTGCAAGGACGCCTGATCGAGGCGCTCAAGCAATTCGAATAACGCACTCATGCTGCGCGTACCGCGAGTGAGGATGAAATGCCCCACTTCATCTGTCAGGTGCAGGCCGCGGCGCGATGCGCGAAGTTGCAAGGCGCGCAATTTGTCTTCGTCAGACAAAGGACGCATTTGAAAAACCAGCGCCAGGGTAAGGCGTGATTTGAGGTCGGCCAGTTTGATCGGCAGTTCACGCGGCGAAGCCGACGCGGCGATCAACAGACGGCGCCCGCTGTCGCGCAGACGATTGAACAAGTGAAACAGCGCCTCTTCCCAGTCAGCCCGCCCGGCCACTGCCTGAAGGTCATCCAGGCAAACCAGCTCGTACTGCTCAAGGTTGTCGAGAATCTCGATACCGCGATCCAGCAACTCAGCCAACGGCAGATAGACCGCCGGCTCGCCCAACTGCTCAAAACGCAGGCAAGCGGCCTGTAGCAAGTGCGTACGCCCTACGCCCTGCTTGCCCCACAGATAGATCAGACTTTCCGTCCAGCCGGCGTCGGCTTCGCACAGACGCTCGACATAGCCGAGTGCAGCGGCATTGGCGCCTGGATAGTAATTTATGAAGGTAGCGTCATCACGCAGACGCACACCTAGGGGCAGCTGAATCGGTTTCATGCTGACTGAACAGTTCAAACGAACCGTTAGTGGCCTCTGTGTAAAGTTTGCAAAGTTTATACCCGTGTAGCCGGGCGCACAATGTAACAGACCACGAGCAAAATCAAAGGTTTGCGTTAGCATCTTGAATTGAATGAAGTTTTTTTGGCAAAGCTGGCCAGACAACACGCAAAAAGGCGAGCCCATTGAAAATGAACTCGCCTCTTTTTCAGTACGTGATGGCGCTACAGCTCAGGCTCTTCATCCCCTTTGTAGGCCTGCGAATCCTTGTACAAATCGTGCATATGGCGCACCAGCACCATAATCACCGCCGCCACAGGCAATGCCAGCAACACGCCGGTAAAACCGAACAATTCGCCACCCGCCAGAATCGCAAAGATTACAGCCACGGGGTGCAAGCCGATTCGATCGCCCACCAGCAAGGGTGTAAGCACCATGCCTTCGAGCGCCTGACCAACCATAAACACCGCCACAATGCCCAGCATCGGGTACAGGTCGCCGCCGAACTGGAACAGGCCCGCGATCAGCGCCGCGCCAATACCGATGATGAAACCCATGTACGGCACAATGGCTGCCAGCCCCGCCATCAAACCAATCAACAGCCCCAACTCCAGCCCGACCAGCATCAAGCCCGCCGAGTAGATCACGCCCAGCGCCAGCATCACCAGCAACTGCCCGCGAACAAAGGCTCCGAGCACGTCGTGACACTCTTTGGCCAGCGACACGATCCGCTCTTCGCGATCACGTGGCAGCAGGCTGCGGATCTTGGCCAGCATGATGTCCCAGTCGCGCAACAGGTAAAACGCCACCACCGGGATCAGCACCAGATTGGCCAAAAAGCCCACCAGCGCCAGGCTGGAAGCGGTCGCCTGCGACAACACCACACCGACGATGTCGCCCGCCTGACCCATGTGCTCGGTGATTGCCGCCTTGATCTTGTCGAAGTTCCAGAAGCCATCGCCCAGACCGAACTTGGCTTGCACCCACGGCATGGCCGTGTGCTGCAACCAATCGAGTACCTGCGGCGCCAGTTGGTAGAGTTTGAGCAATTGCTTGGCCAATAACGGCACCAACACCAGCAGCAACGTCACCAGAATGACGGTAAACACCGAGAAGACTGTAATCGTCCCCCAGGTTCTTGATATGCCTAACTTTTCGAGACGATCAACCACCGGATCGAACATGTAGGCGAGGACGATGGCAATCAGAAAAGGCGTCAGTATCGGGTGCAAGAAATACACAAACAGCGCTGCCACCAGCGCTACCCCCCACCATACCCACCGGCGCGAATCCGTCATAAATGCCTGTCCTTATATATAGAAGAGAAAAATCTACCAGCTAAAGCGTAGCTGCGGCCCTGACGCTGTCACTGCACCCGGCGCCTGCCCGTCAGTCGCTACAGACTGAACCTGGCCTGCCGGCACTTCATGCAGTTGCGCAAGCCCAAGCTGCGAACGCAACTGTTCGGTGCTGCCGTTGACCTGATAAACAATACGATCACCGTCCACGCTAATAAGTTGCCCACCAAATGGCTCAAGCAAACGACCCAACTGGGCATAGCGCTCCAGCGTCATGCCCTGCACCTGAAGCAACTGTTCAGTTGAAACACCTGGCTTGACCGCATAACGCGGAGCCAGTCGCTCACTGACTTGCAGCAGCACGGCATCCGCCAGTGCCGCCTGATCGGCTGCCGATGCGCTGCCTTGCTCTTGCTGATCGCCGACCCACAGGCGCCATTTGGCTTGCCATTGCCCCCCGTCCTCACGGGCATGCACCGCCAGCAGCGCATCGGCCCCGTAGCGCTCAGAGGCTTCTTTCAACGGGGCCGGGTTAGAGCCCTCAAGGTTTTCAGCTGTGCCGACCAATTGCTCGCTCAAGTCAGCCAAAGGCAAGCGCAGCGGCAGCCCGCGATGTTGCGCCGCACGACGCAAGGGGTCAGCCGCCGATTGGCCGTCACCGACCAGGCTGGCACCCTCGACCGAATCGTTCAGCCACCAGCCCAGCAGCGCGGGTCGGTTGGTGCCCCACAGCGACAAACCGGCCTGACGCAAGGCGCGATCGGTGCTCACCGGGTCAAAGTCCACTTGCAGGGCTTCAGGGGGGCCTGCGTCATAGCCGTATTGGCTGATGATTTGCTGCGGGTCTTTACGGATCGCTTCCAGCGCTGGGCTTTGAATGGCCTTGGCGTCGCCCGTCAGGCGCAGCACCAGGGTTTCAAGGGCTTTTTGGGTGGCTTGCGCGCGCTCATCCGGGGACTGGCTAGCCACCGGCTCACGCACTTGGTACAGACCCGTCAGGATTTCGGCATGACTCGCCAGGCTAAACAATGACAAACAGCCCACAGCTATAAATTGATGAAAACGCATGAAAGATTCCTGACGGCAAAAGGCAATATTAAAAGGCCGCATAAAAACACTCGATAAAGCTTCAGACAGGCCTGCGGCCAAATCATTCACGCCCACCTCGCAGTTTTATCCGGTCATAAAAACTCAAAACTGAACGGCTATACCTTATACAGGGCCGCGCAAAGCAACCAGTACGTGTAAAAAAGGTTTTTTTCGACAGATATAACCCTGCCTGTCGGCCCGAGGATGGCCGCTGCCCTTCAAGCCTGATAAAATCGCGCGCCTTCGCAGACCGGCGACAGCCGGGCACCCTGCAAATGCTCTGTTCCATACAGTGAGCACTTGCAAGCGGGCCCCCTGAGATCGGTCGATACCCCCGAATCCCCCCTAAAGGCCTGGATTATGAGCAAGCAACCCTCCCTGAGCTACAAGGACGCCGGTGTAGACATCGACGCCGGTGAAGCATTGGTCGAACGCATCAAGAGCGTGGCCAAGCGCACTGCACGCCCGGAAGTGATGGGCGGCCTCGGCGGTTTTGGCGCCCTCTGCGAAATCCCGGCGGGTTACAAGCAGCCTGTTCTGGTGTCCGGTACCGACGGTGTAGGCACCAAGCTGCGTCTGGCACTGAACCTGAACAAGCACGACAGCATCGGCATCGACCTGGTGGCCATGTGCGTTAACGACCTGATCGTGTGCGGCGCCGAGCCTCTGTTCTTCCTCGACTACTACGCCACCGGCAAGCTCAACGTAGAAACCGCGACCCAGGTGGTCACCGGTATCGGCGCTGGCTGCGAATTGTCCGGTTGCTCGCTGGTAGGCGGCGAAACGGCAGAAATGCCGGGCATGTACGAAGGCGAAGACTACGACCTGGCCGGTTTCTGCGTCGGCGTGGTCGAGAAGTCCGAAATCATCGACGGCTCCAAAGTGGCCACCGGTGACGCCCTGCTCGCCCTGCCCTCTTCGGGTCCGCACTCCAACGGCTACTCGCTGATCCGCAAAATCATCGAAGTGTCGGGTGCCGACATCGAAAACATCCAGCTCGACGGCAAGCCGCTGACCGACCTGCTGATGGCCCCGACCCGTATCTACGTCAAGCCGTTGCTCAAGCTGATCAAAGAAACCGGCGTGGTTAAAGCCATGGCCCACATCACCGGTGGCGGCCTGCTCGACAACATCCCGCGCGTTCTGCCTAAAGGCGCACAAGCGGTGGTTGACGTGGCCAGTTGGCAGCGCCCAGCCGTCTTCGACTGGCTGCAAGAAAAAGGCAACGTCAACGAAACCGAAATGCACCGCGTACTGAACTGCGGCGTGGGCATGGTGATCTGCGTGGCTCAGGCCGACGTTGAAACCGCACTGAACGTACTGCGTGAAGCAGGCGAGCAGCCTTGGGTTATCGGCCAGATCGCTGCCGCTGCCGAAGGTGCACCACAAGTTGAGCTGCAAAACCTCAAGGCGCACTAATGCCTGATACCTGTGATGTGGTGGTGCTGCTTTCCGGCACCGGCAGCAACTTGCAGGCCTTGATCGACAGCGATGACATCAAGGAAAGTCCGGCCAACATCCGCGCGGTGATCTCCAACCGCGCAGATGCCTACGGCCTGCAACGCGCTCAAGACGCGGGTATCGATACCCGCGTACTGGATCACAAAGCATTCGAGGGCCGCGAGGCCTTCGATGCTGAACTGATCAAAATCATTGACGCCTTCAACCCGAAACTGGTGGTTCTGGCCGGATTCATGCGCATCCTCAGCGCAGACTTCGTGCGTCACTATCAGGGTCGCCTGCTCAACATCCATCCTTCCCTGCTGCCTAAGTACAAAGGCTTGCACACGCATCAGCGTGCGCTGGAAGCCGGTGACAGCGAGCATGGTTGCAGCGTGCACTTCGTCACCGAGGAACTCGATGGCGGGCCTCTGGTCGTACAAGCAATCATTGCGGTAGAGTCCGATGACTCGCCGCACAGTCTGGCGCAACGGGTTCACGCCCAGGAGCACCGGATTTACCCGCTTGCAGTGCGCTGGTTTGCCGAAGGTCGCTTGTCACTTGACGAGCAAGGCGCATTATTAGACGGTCAATTACTCGCGGCCAGCGGCCACTTGATACGAACCTAGGAGACATTATGCGTCGTGCCCTGCTCCTCGCCCTCAGCCTGCTGGCTATTCCAGCAGTGCAGGCGGCCGAACTTAAACCTTTCCAGGCCAGCTACACCGCTGACTGGAAACAGCTACCCATGAGCGGCTCAGCCGAGCGCAGTCTGAGCAAAGACGCCAACAACGTCTGGACCTTGAGTTTCAAGGCTACGATGTTGATCGCCAGCCTGACCGAGTCCAGCACCTTCGCGTTCAAAAACGACAGCCTGATCCCTCAGTCCTACACCTTCGAGCGTGGCGGTCTGGGCAAAGCGAAAAAAGTCAATCTGGATTTCGACTGGGCGACCAACATGGTCACCGGTACCGATAGGGGCGATCCAGTCAAGGTTCCGCTGCTCAGTGGCACGCTCGACAAGTCTACTTACCAGTTGGCTTTGCAGCGCGATGTAGCGGCTGGCAAAAAGAGCATGAGCTACAAAGTGGTAGAGGGAACAGACGTAGACACGTATGACTTCCGCGTCCTTGGCAGCGAGAAAGTCCAGACCAAAGCCGGCACGATCGATGCCATCAAGGTTGAACGCGTCCGCGACCCGACACAAAACAAACGCACTACCATCATGTGGTTCGCCAAAGACTGGGATTATCTGCTGGTGGCCTTACAGCAGGTAGAAACCGACGGCAAGCAATACAACATCATGCTGCAAGACGGCACGGTGGATGGCAAAGCCGTCAAGGGTAACTGAAGTTAGCGGCAAGCTTTTAGCGGCAAGCTTCAAGAAAACCTCGCTTCGGCGAGGTTTTTCGTTTCAAGGCGAATACCTTGTGGGAGCGGGCTTGCCCGCGATTGGATCGACGCGGTGTATCTGCCAGACCGCGTTGCCTGCATCGCGGGCAAGCCCGACTCCCACGGACAGTGCACACTCCCTCGATCATGAAACTTTTGTCATAAAACTATTGGCAAAATCCGTAAACACCCCGTCGCACAAGGGCTGCAGCGTTTTTCGGTTTTTCGCAACATGACAGAGCGACAATCAGCTATTTACTTAGGAAGCTAACAAATTCTATAAAGAAGTCCTGCGACGTCTTGCCGCAGGCCCTTACCAGAATTTGGAGCAAGCAGATGACTATCAAAGTAACTGAGCGCGACGATTCACGTATGTTCCATCAGCTTGTCGCTCACGGCGTACACCTGTGGGATGTTCACCAGGAAGACATATTGGTTGGCATGTTCCACCGCGAGAGCGACGCTCATAACTACAAAGCCGAGCTGGAAAAGCTTGAAGCGCTGAAACAAAGCCAAGCCTGAATCACTGCAACTACTGTCTTGAAACACACAAACCCCGCCGAAGCGGGGTTTGTTTTGTCCGAGGTTTACGGGCTTACCACATCAGATCGTCGGGGATCTGATACGCCGCGTACGGATCGTCTTCTTCTGGCGTCTTCGGCTCAACCAGAATGTTGAGCTGAACGATACGGCGCGGATCGCGCTCCTGGATCTTCAGCGCCGCCTCACGCGGAATCACTTCATAGCCGCCCTGATGCTGCACAATCGCCAGCGAGCCATTGGCCAGCTTGTTACGCATCAAGGTGTTGACCGACAGGCGCTTAACCTTTTTGTCGTCCACAAAGTTGTAGTAATCCTCGGTGTTCAGCTTGGGCAGACGCGACACTTCGATCAATTGTTTGATCTGCGCAGCACGGGCCTTTTGCTCGACCTTTTCCTGTTGCTGACGATTCAGTTCCTGGTCGCGCTTGACCTTCTCGGCCTTGGCTTCAGCGGCCAGACGTTGCTGAGTGTCGTCCAGCTCGATCTGTCCTTTGTGGGCCAGACGCTGCTGCTTTTGCTTTTCTTTGCCAGCCTGTTTGGCCTGCTTCTCGTTGACCAGTCCGGCTTTGAGCAACTGGTCGCGTAGGGAAATGCTCATCTACTTACTCACTTAGGCAAACTCAGCCGCAGCTGGGTACATTCTTTTCCTGGCGCTTGGCTTCGCCCCACAGAGCGTCCAGGTCTTCAAGGGTGCAATCTTCAATGGGACGCAGGGTATCGCGCAATGCCTGCTCGATAAACCGGAAACGTCTGTCAAATTTAGTATTCGCGCTGCGCAGAGCCGTTTCCGGGTCGATTTTTAGATGACGCGCCAGATTGACCACCGAAAACAGCAGGTCGCCCACCTCATCGTGGATCGCGGCCGTGTCGTTATCCGCCATGGCTTCGAGCACTTCATCCAGCTCTTCACGCACCTTGTCCAGCACTGGCAAGGCCGCAGGCCAGTCAAACCCGACTTGCGCCGCACGCTTTTGCAACTTGGCAGCGCGAGACAAGGCAGGGAGCGCCACCGGCACGTCATCGAGCAACGACAACTGCTGCGGCGTGGCGGATTTTTCTGCGCGCTCCTCAGCCTTGATCTGGTCCCAGCGCTCCTTGACCTGCTCTTCACTCAGGCGCGGCACATCCATGGGGGCATACAGATCGCCGGTCGGAAACACATGGGGATGGCGACGAATCAACTTGCGGGTAATGCTGTCGATCACCCCGGAAAATTCAAAACGCCCTTCTTCACGGGCCAACTGGCTGTAATACACCACCTGAAACAGCAAATCACCGAGTTCACCCTGCAGATGCTCAAAGTCGCTGCGCTCAATGGCATCCGCCACTTCATAGGCTTCTTCGAGGGTATAAGGCACGAGGGTGGCATAGGTTTGTTTGATGTCCCACGGGCAGCCAAACTGCGGGTCACGCAGGCGGGCCATGAGATGTAGCAAGTCGTCGAGGGTAAACATCAATAATCCTTGTGCAAAACGATGTAGGAGCGAGCTTGCCTCGCGATCTTTAAAGGTCAAAAGATCGCGAGGCAAGCTCGCTCCTACAAGAGATCAACGGGCTTCGCTACGCCCGATACGGCGGGTTTCGATGATGTTTGGCAGTTGCGAAATACGCCCCAGCAAACGCCCCAATGCATCCAGCCCCGGGATCTCGATGGTCAAGGTCATCAGCGCCGTGTTGTTCTCTTTGTTCGAGCGGGTGTTGACCGCCAAAACGTTGAGCCGCTCGTTGAGCAGCACTTGCGACACGTCGCGCAGCAGGCCTGAACGATCATAGGCACGGATTTCGATGTCGACCGGGTACGTCGACACCGGGATCGGCCCCCAGTTGACCTGAATGATGCGCTCCGGCTCACGGCTGCCCAGTTGCAGCACCGAGGCGCAGTCCTGACGGTGAATGCTCACGCCACGCCCTTGGGTGATGTAACCGACAATCGCGTCACCCGGCAGCGGCTGGCAGCAGCCAGCCATTTGGGTCAACAGGTTGCCCACGCCTTCGATCTGGATGTCGCCACGCTTGCCCGGCTTGTAGCCCGTGGCTTTGCGCGGGATGAGTTCCATCTGTTCGCTGCCGCGTTCCGGCTCGACCAGTTGCTGCGCCAGATTGATCAGCTGTGCCAGGCGCAAGTCGCCCGCACCCAACGCCGCGTACATGTCCTCGGCGGTTTTCATGTTGGCTTTGTCGGCGAGCTTGTCGTAATCCACCGCGGGCAAGCCCAGACGGCCCAGCTCGCGCTCAAGCAAGGTTTTACCGGCCGCAACGTTTTGATCGCGGGCCTGCAATTTAAACCAGTGAACAATCTTCGCCCGCGCCCGGGAAGTGGTGACATACCCCAGGTTGGAGTTCAGCCAGTCGCGGCTCGGCGTGCCGTGCTTGCTGGTGATGATCTCGACCTGCTCGCCGGTTTGCAGGCTGTAGTTGAGCGGCACAATGCGCCCGTTGATCTTGGCACCTCGGCAGTTATGGCCGATTTCGGTGTGCACCCGGTAGGCGAAGTCCAGCGGCGTCGCGCCCTTGGGCAGGTCGATGGCATGCCCGTCGGGGGTAAAGATGTACACCCGATCCGGCTCGATATCGACCCGCAACTGATCGGCCAGACCGCCGATGTCGCCCAGTTCTTCGTGCCATTCCAGCACCTGGCGCAACCACGAGATTTTCTCTTCGTACTGGTTGGACCCGGCCTTGACGTCGGTGCCCTTGTAACGCCAGTGCGCACACACCCCCAGCTCCGCCTCTTCGTGCATGGCGTGGGTGCGAATCTGCACTTCCAGCACCTTACCTTCAGGCCCGATCACCGCCGTGTGCAGCGAGCGATAGCCGTTCTCTTTCGGGTTGGCGATGTAGTCGTCGAATTCTTTGGGGATGTGCCGCCACAAGGTGTGGACGATGCCCAGCGCGGTGTAGCAATCGCGCATTTCCGGCACCAGCACCCGCACCGCGCGCACATCATAGATCTGACTGAAAGCCAGGCCCTTGCGCTGCATTTTGCGCCAGATCGAGTAAATGTGTTTGGCCCGGCCGCTGATGTCTGCGTCAACCACCCCAGTGGCTTCAAGCTCGGTGCGCAACTGGTTCATCACGTCACTGATAAAGCGCTCGCGATCAAGGCGGCGCTCATGCAGCAACGTGGCGATCTGTTTGTACTGCTCGGGTTCGAGGTAGCGGAAGGACAAGTCCTCCAGCTCCCATTTGATATGGCCAATGCCCAGTCGGTGCGCCAACGGCGCATAAATATCGAAGACCTCGCGCGCAACGCGAATGCGTTTTTCGTCCGAAGCACTTTTGACTTCACGGATTGCGCAGGTGCGCTCAGCCAGTTTGATCAGTGCCACGCGCACGTCATCAACCATCGCCACGAGCATTTTGCGCAGGTTTTCGACCTGGCCCTGAGAGCCCATGACCATGGATTGACGAGGACTGAGGCTGGCGCTGATCGCCGCCATGCGCAGCACGCCATCAATCAGCTTGGCAACCACCGGGCCAAAGCGCTGGCTGACGGCCGGCAGCAGGATCTGCCCTTCACGCACGCCGCGATACAGAATTGCGGCGACCAGAGAATCTTGGTCCAGCTTGAGATCAGCCAGGATTTCAGCGATTTCCAACCCGGTTCGAAAGCTCGACGCGCCCTCGGACCACAGGTTTTTCGCTGCATTGGCTTGCTGTTCGGCCTCACGTGCAAACTCACACGCTTCTTTCAAGGCTTCACGGTCCAGCGCCACATCGACACTCACCGCATGATCAAGCCATGCCTCGAGGTTGAGACTGCCGTCGGTGTTGATCGGCTGGTGTGCTCTGACCTGTACCATCTTGCTTACCTTCCCTACAGCGCACGTTTAATGCGCTGATATCACCGACCCGAATCCCAGCCGCACGCCCCAGGGTAAAGCAGCGTACGGTTGCGGGCCCGTCGAAATAGACAGACGTCCTAGTCTGCTTCAAATAACGCCATCGCCTCGACATGCGCGGTTTGCGGGAACATATCGAGGATTCCGGCACGTTTTAACCGATACCCCTGTTTCATCAACTCAACCGTGTCGCGGGCCAACGTGGCCGGGTTGCACGACACATACACCAAACGCTTGGCACCCAGGCCCGACAGCTTGCGCACCACTTCATACGCCCCGTCACGCGGCGGGTCGAGGAGCACGGCGGCGAAGCCCTGCTTGGCCCATGTCGCATCCACCAAAGGCTGCGACAGATCGGCCTGAAAAAACGCTGCATTATGCAGTGTGTTACTGACCGCGTTTTGCGCGGCACGTTCGACCATCGTCGCAACACCTTCGACGGCCACCACTTCGCGCACCTGACGCGCCAGCGGCAATGCGAAATTACCCAGCCCACAGAACAAGTCAAGAACCCGCTCGTCGGCCTGTGGCGCCAGCCAGTCCAGCGCTTGCGCAACCATGGCTTCATTGACCCCGGCGTTGACCTGAACAAAGTCACCCGGCCTGTAGGCCAATTCCAGATCCCACTGTTGTAAACGGTAGCCCAAGGTCTGACTCAAATCGACCGGTTGTGGCTCGCCGTCTCCATGTAGCCACAATTGGGCATTATGCAGGGCGCAAAAATTCTGTAAAACCTGCAGGTCGGCTTCGTTCAGCGGCGCCATGTGGCGCAGCAAAACAGCAATCGCCGAACCGCTGAACAACTCGACATGCCCAAGGGCTTTCGGATTGCTCAACTGACGCAACATGGCGGGCAACCCGCTCATGATAGGTTGCAAAGCCTGTACCAGCACCAAACAGTGGTCGATGGCGACGATGTCCTGACTGCCTGCAGCCCGGAAACCGACGTCCAGTCGCTTGGCCCGCGCATCCCAGCGCACTGCAATGCGGGCCCGGCGGCGGTAGCCAAACTCAGGTCCGGTCAACGGCTGCGCCCATTCCTCAGGCTCGACGCCCGCAACACGGTTCAACTGTTCGCTGAGCATGCGCTGTTTCAGTGCAAGCTGCTCGTTATGGGGCAGATGCTGCACGCTGCACCCCCCACATTTCCCGGCATGCACGCACGGCGCAACGCGACGAATATCGCTGGCCTTGAATACACGTTCGGTGCGCGCTTCGACGACTTTTCCGTGCGCGCCCAACACGCGGGCTTCCACCTCTTCACCGGCCAAGGCCCCCGACACAAACCAGGTACGGCCTTCAATAAAGGCAATACCACGGCCGTCGTTGGCCAGACGCTCGATGTTCAAACGCTGTTTTTTACCCGTAGGCACTTGCGCGGCCTTGGTCCCGCCAGTGGGCTGGAAACGCAGGCCTCTCTCTTGCTTAGCCATCAGTTGGGCGCATCGTAAATGCCGGTCGACAAGTAACGGTCGCCGCGGTCACAAATAATGCCGACGATCACGGCGTTTTCGACTTCTTGAGACAAACGCAGCATCGCTGCCACCGCACCGCCCGAAGACACACCGCAGAAAATGCCTTCTTCGCGGGCCAGTCGGCGCATCACGTCTTCGGCTTCGCGCTGGGCCATGTCGACAATCCGGTCAACCCGACTGGCTTGATAGATTTTCGGCAAGTATTCGGTCGGCCAGCGACGAATGCCCGGAATTGCGGCGCCTTCCATCGGTTGCAAACCGACGATCTGCACCTCGGGGTTTTGCTCTTTGAGGTAACGCGAGACACCCATGATGGTGCCCGTGGTGCCCATCGAGCTGACGAAGTGGGTGATCGTGCCTTGGGTCTGACGCCAGAGTTCCGGGCCAGTGCTGGTGTAATGCGCCTCTGGGTTATCACCATTGGCGAACTGATCGAGCACCTTGCCGCGGCCTTCGGCCTGCATCTTGTCGGCCAGGTCGCGGGCACCTTCCATGCCTTCTTCCTGACTGACCAGGATCAGCTCGGCGCCATACGCGGTCATGGCCGCCTTGCGCTCGGCGCTGGAGTTGTCGGGCATGATCAGGATCATCTTGTAGCCCTTGATCGCGGCAGCCATCGCCAGCGCAATCCCGGTATTACCCGACGTGGCCTCAATCAGAGTATCGCCGGCCTGGATCTGCCCACGCGTTTGCGCGCGGGTAATCATCGACAGTGCAGGACGGTCCTTGACCGAGCCCGCCGGGTTGTTCCCTTCGAGCTTGAGCAACAAGGTGTTAGACGTGTTCCCGGCCAGGCGCTGCAAGCGCACCAGCGGAGTGTTGCCGATGCAATCGGCGATAGTGGGGTACTGCAAGGTCATGGCGTATTCGCAATCCAGACTGCGGGGCCGCACATCATACCGGCAAACGCCCAGAGCCCATATCACGCAAAGTGCGAAGCTTATGGCTAAAGGCTATAAGCAATGTTTCAGACGTACGGGAGATTCTATGGCGCGCTGCAAGCCGATTTCGTAGCAGTTGCCGAGCCTGCGAGGCTACGTCCGATTGCGCAGCGATCGTAAACGCTAAGTGCAGGGTCTGGCTGACACACCGCAGTGCTTGATTTTACGACTGCTACACAGCCGGACGCAGCCTCGCAGGCTCGACAGCTGCTACGGTTTTTCGCGCGTCATAGATCTGCGGCAGCTCCAGGCACGATTTAACCTGCACTAGGCAGCCGCAAATGCACGCGCAAGCCGCACTCAGTGTTTTCGGCCCACAAGCTGCCACCCTGCACGCGTAACGCGTTGCGGGCGATGCTCAAACCCAGGCCAAAGCCTCCGTCCCCAGGTCGCGAACCATCGAGGCGGGTAAACGGGGCGAAGATCCGCTCCAGCGCTTCAGGGGCCACGCCGCCGCCCTGATCATCGAGCCATAAGTGCCACTCGTCCCCCTCACGTCGGCCATTGAGGCTGACGATGCCATCCGCAGGCGAATGACGAATGGCATTGCGCAGAATGTTTTCCAGCGCCTGCGCCAGGCTATTGAGATGGCCTTTAACCCAGCAATGGGCATCGACCCGGCACGGTAGCCGCGACTCAGGCCAGTGACTTTCAAAACGCGCATTTTCAGTGAGCATTTCCCACAGCGCCTGAATCTGGATGTCTTCGACCGGCAACGGCCCGCGCTCGGCATCCAGCCAGGCCAGTTGCAAGGTGTCTTCGACGAGCCGCTGCATGCCATCCACCTCACGGCTCAGCCGTTCGCGCAGGGCTTCAAGCCCTTGCTCGCTGTCACACGCCACCCGCAGGCGGCTCAAAGGCGTACGCAGTTCATGGGACAAGTCGCGCAGCATTTGCTGCTGTTGGCTGACAGTGCTTTGCAAACGCTCGGACATCTGATCAAACGCTCGGCCCAAGTCACCCAGCTCGTCTTGGCGGCTGGTGGTCTGGCTCGACAGCCGCGTGCCCAGTTGATCAACGCGCCAGGCATTGGCCTGCTCGCGCAAGTGGTTCAGCGGCACGATCAACAGTCGGTACAAGCCCACGCACAAGAGCAACGTGAACAGCCCAGGGATCACACCATTGATAAGGATGCGCCACACCATTTGAGAACGGCCCGGCATAAAGCGCTGGGGCAATTCGATGACCAGATAACCCGCAGCAGGGTCTTTGGGAAACGGCACCTTGATCCACGGCCGCACCGCATTGATGTGACTGATAGGCCAATCCAGCCCGCGCAGAAACGTCAGCCGCTGAGTTTCGGTGTCATTCAGGGGGTAACTGCTCAGCGCCTGCAAGTCTTGGCCAACCACACCGACCCAACCACTTTCGACCTGGCCAAAGGCCTGCAACCACTGATCAACGCCCGTTTGCTGACCTTTGTTCCAGGCCTGTTCCGCTTCACCGGCGTAACGTATCAGTGTGCTTTTAGCCTCTACGGTTAAAAAGCCGGTGCGTTTGTCCATGTAGCGGCCCCAGGACCAACTGAGCCAGATCATCAGCAAGCAGAAAGCCACCAGCAGACACGCCAGTTTCCAGAACACCGATTGCTTGCCCGGGACTTTAGAGCGCATCGCTGGCGCTCAAGACGTAACCTTTGCCCCACACCGTGCGCACTTCCCGCTCAAGATAGCCAATCGCCTTGAGCTTGCGACGGATCTGGCTGATATGCATGTCCAGGCTGCGGTCATGGGCCGCATAACCGCGCTGCAACACGTGTTGATAGAGGAACGCCTTGCTCAACACTTCGTCCGGGTTGCGTTGCAGCGTGTCGAGCAGACGGAATTCGCTGCGGGTGAGCCCGGCCCATTGCTGGCCATAGCGCACATCTGCCGTGTTTTCGTCCAGAAACAGCGCACTCTCGGCCTGTACCGGGCCAGGTTGCGGGCTGGGCCGAGGCATGCGGTCCAGCGCTACCCGGCGCAAGATGGCCTGAATGCGCACCCGCAACTCGGCCATGCTGAACGGTTTGGGCAAGTAGTCATCGGCGCCCAATTGAAAACCGCTGATGCGGTCGGCCTCGGCCCCCAACGCAGACATCAAAATCACGGGCAGCGCATGGGTCTGACGCAATTGTGTGAGCACCTGCAAGCCATTCATGCCCGGCAGCAGAATATCCATCAGCACCACGTCAAAGTGCTCACCCCGGGCGCGGCTCAAGCCTTCCTGGCCGTTTTGACACCACACCACCTCAAACCCGCAGCGCCCCAATTGCTCATGCAAATAGGCACCCAGGATGGGATCGTCTTCGATGGCCAAAAGGCGCGAGGGGTGAACAGCTACGGGATTCATTAGCGTCTGCAAGTCATTCTCAATCGTCGATTATTCAAGATTGAGCCAGCGCGAGCAACCGGCACGGACATTGCAAAAACTTGATCAAGCGCACTAAGCCGTGGGTCAAGGGCAAATATTCAAAGATTTGCACGCCCTCAACTGGCTACACTGCGACCTGACCTGCGCGAAAGATAGGCTCAGGACACTTTCGACAATGCTGGGCTGGAGAGCTGCGTGCTGACAAATCTGGGTATTAAAGGCCGCGTATTGCTGCTCACATTGCTACCCGTCACTTTGATGGCGATGGTATTGGGCGGCTACTTCACGTGGCTGCAGCAATCGGAACTGCAAGCGCAACTGTTGCAGCGTGGCGAGATGATCGCCGAGCAGCTTGCCCCTCTGGTCGCCCCGGCCATGGGCCGCAAAGACACCCAACTGCTGGAACGCATCGCCGCCGAGTCCCTGGATCAGCAAGACGTCAGGGCCGTGGCGTTTCTGGATGCCAACCACGTTCCGATTGCCCATGCCGGCCCCACCATGCTCAACCAGGCCCCGCTGGGCAACAGCACCCAGTTGCTGCAACGCACAGACAACGATGCCACGCGCTACTTGCTCCCGGTCTTTGGCCGTCATCGCAATCTGGCTGGCGATGTGATCCCCAGCGAAGCTCATCGCCTGCTGGGCTGGGTCGAGCTGGAACTGTCGCACAACAACATGCTGTTGCGCGGCTATCGCAGCCTGTTTGCCAGCCTGCTGCTGATCGTCACCGGTCTGGTCTTTACCACCCTGCTGGCGCTGCGCATGAGCCGCACGATCAATGCACCGCTGGACCAAATCAAGCATGCCGTGTCGCAGCTCAAGGACGGCCAGTTGCAAACCCGTTTGCCGCCGTTGGGCAGTCGTGAGCTGGATGAACTGGCCTCGGGCATCAACCGCATGGCCGAAACCCTGCAAAATGCCCAGGAAGAACTGCAACACAGCGTCGACCAAGCCACCGAAGACGTGCGCCAGAACCTTGAAACCATCGAAATTCAGAACCTGGAACTCGACCTGGCGCGCAAGGAAGCCCTCGAAGCCAGCCGTATCAAGTCCGAATTCCTGGCCAATATGAGCCACGAGATCCGCACCCCGCTCAATGGCATTCTGGGTTTCACCCACTTGCTGCAAAAAAGCGAGCTCACGCCTCGCCAGTTCGATTACCTGCACACCATCGAAAAGTCGGCCGACAATTTGCTCGGCATCATCAACGAGATTCTCGACTTCTCGAAAATTGAGGCTGGCAAGCTGGTGCTCGACAGCACGCCCTTCAACCTGCGCGACCTGTTGCAAGACACCCTGACAATCCTGGCCCCCTCCGCTCACGAAAAAGGCCTGGAGCTGGTGAGTCTGGTGTATCGCGATACGCCGTTGTCGTTGATCGGCGACCCGCTGCGACTCAAGCAAATTCTCACCAACCTGATCAATAACGCGATCAAGTTCACCCGCGAAGGCACGATTGTGGTGCGGGCCATGCTTGAAGATGACGACGACAACAAAACCGACGGCGGCGTGCAACTGCGCATCAGCGTGCAGGACACCGGCATTGGCCTGACCAGCCAGGATGTCCGAGCACTGTTCCAGGCGTTCAGCCAGGCCGACAACTCGCTGTCACGCCAGCCTGGCGGAACCGGGTTGGGGCTGGTGATTTCCAAGCGGCTGGTCGAACAGATGGGCGGCGAGATCGGGGTAGAAAGTGTGCCCGGCGAAGGCTCGGTGTTCTGGATCAGCGTCAACCTGCCCAAAGCCCACGACGACATCGAGGACTTGCCGCTGACACCGTTGCTCGGGCATCACGTGGCCTTGCTGGAAAAACACGACCTGGCGCGCCAGGCCTTGTTGCATCAACTCGAAGACTGCGGGCTGAGCGTGACCCCGTTCCTGACCCTGGAAAACCTCGCCAATGGCGTGACCAGCGCCCACCAGACCGAACACGCGATTGATCTGGCGGTGCTGGGTGTCACGGCCAACGACATACCGCCCGAGCGCCTCAACCAGCACATCTGGGACCTCGAGCACCTGGGTTGCAAAGTCTTGGTGCTGTGCCCGACCACCGAGCAGGCGCTGTTCAATACGTCAGTGCCCAACCCCCACAGCCAGCTTCAATCCAAACCCGCTTGCACCCGCAAATTGCGCCGGGCTCTGGTTGACCTCATCAGCCCGCAGCAAGCCCGCGTCGAACCCGGCGAGATACTGGCCAGCCGTGCGCCGCGTATTTTGTGTGTCGACGACAACCCGGCCAACCTGTTGCTGGTGCAAACCCTGCTCGAAGACATGGGCGCCAAAGTCCTGGCGGTCGACAGCGGGTATGCGGCCGTTGACGCGTTCAAGGCCGAAGCCTTCGATCTGGTGCTGATGGACGTGCAAATGCCCGGCATGGATGGCCGCGAAACCACCGAAGTGCTGCGCCAGTGGGAGCACGAACGTCAGTCCTCGCCGCTGCCGATTGTGGCCCTCACCGCCCATGCCATGGCCAACGAAAAGCGGGCCCTGCTGCAAAGCGGCATGGACGACTACCTGACCAAACCCATCAGCGAGCGCCAACTCGCACAAGTGGTGTTGAAGTGGACCGGCCTGGCGTTGCGCAACCAAACCAGCGACGGCCTGCCGGAACCCTCCCGGCAGGCGCCCAAACTGGCCGTGCTGGATGCCGACGAAGGCTTGCGCCTGGCGGCGGGCAAAGCCGACCTGGCCGCCGACATGCTGGCCATGCTGCTGGCATCGCTGGAGGCCGATCGCCGGTTGATTCTTGAAGCGCGAGACACCAAGGACAACGCCGTGCTGATCGAGCGCGTGCACCGCTTGCACGGAGCGACCCGTTACTGCGGCGTGCCGCAATTGCGCGCGGCCTGCCAACGCAGCGAAACCCTGCTTAAACAAGACAACCCGCAAGCTGAAGCCGCCCTCGACGAACTGGACCTGGCCATCATCCGCCTGGCCGAGGAAGCCCGCAGCATGGCGTAAAACATACCCCCTGTAGGAGCGAGCTTGTCTCGCGATCTTTTGATCTTTAAAAGACCGCGAGACAAGCTCGCTCCTACAAAGGCCACACACCAAGGAAGAACTCATGCGCACCCTTCTTTTCAGCAGCCAGACCTACGACCGCGACAGTTTTATCGCCGCCCCGCAGCCCGACGACCTTGAGCTGCACTTTCAACCTGCGCGCCTGAGCATCGACACCGCGGCCCTGGCCCACGGTCACGAAGTGGTCTGCCCGTTTATCAATGACGACTTGAGCGCCCCGGTACTCGAACAACTGGCCGCAGGCGGCACCCGCCTGATTGCCTTGCGCTCGGCGGGCTATAACCACATTGACCTGCCCGCCGCCAAACACCTGGGCTTGAGCGTGGTGCGTGTACCCGCGTACTCACCGCACGCCGTCGCCGAACATGCCGTGGCCTTGATTCTGGCGCTGAACCGCCGCCTGCACCGCGCTTACAACCGCACCCGTGAAGGCGACTTCACGCTGCACGGCTTGACCGGATTTGACCTGGTGGGCAAAACCGTCGGCGTGGTCGGGACCGGCCAGATCGGCGCAACCTTCGGCAAGATCATGGCCGGATTTGGCTGCAAGCTGCTGTGCTTTGATCCCTATCCCAACGCCGAACTGCTGGCCTTGGGCGCGCAATACGTGAGCCTTCCTGAGTTACTGGCCAACTCGCACATCATCAGCCTGCATTGCCCGCTGACGGGCGACAACAAACACCTGATCAACAGCCAGTCGCTGGCCACCCTGCAACACGGCGCCATGCTGATCAACACCGGGCGCGGTGCGCTGGTCAACACACCGGCACTGATCGAAGCGCTCAAAAGCGGGCAACTGGGGTATCTGGGGCTGGATGTCTACGAAGAAGAAGCGCAGCTGTTCTTTGAGGATCGTTCCGACCTGCCCTTGCAAGACGATGTGCTGGCGCGCCTGCTGACCTTCCCCAACGTGATCATCACCGCTCACCAGGCGTTCTTGACCCGCGAGGCGCTGAGCGCAATTGCCAGCACCACGCTGAACAACATCGCCGCCTGGCGCGAAGGCACGCCACAAAACCTGATCGAAGGCTAGCGCGTGCTAGCATAGCGGCCTATTTGGAGGACCCATGGTCGAACACGATTTCCGCTACAACCTGCTAAGCCCGCAGCACACCCTGATCGAATGCCGCGCCCTGATGCCAGGCCGCTACCAAGTCACCGGCAACGGTGGCTCGATCCAGAACAATGACGTGCTGATTGTGACCCTCAAAGGCAGCAAGGACTTGTCCATGCGCCTGAGCGTCGAAAAAGTCCGTCACCTGATCAATCCGCGCGGTCAGTGGGTGGCCGTCGCCAACGGTCCGGTATTCGGCGAGTTGGCGATTCACCAATGGCAAGTCAATTGCGACGCGTGCGCCAAAGAGCTGAAATTCGAGTTCGCGGTCGACGCCAAGCTGGGCACCAAAGCGCAAAAGCCAGCGGCCAGCGCGCGTATTACCGAGCTGGGCTGGAGCACTGAAGGCGCCAAGCACCTGTGCCCACACTGCCAAAAGGCCGCGCTATGAAACGCCCCTTCCTGTTAGCGTTGCTCGGCGCCAGCCTGGCAGGCTGCGCAGGGAACTCGCCGCAGTTGCAGCACAACCACACCTACGTGGTGGAATGGATTGGCGAACGGCCCTTGATTGACTACAGCCACCTGACCGTGACCTTCGACGACGCGGGTCGGGCCTACGGCAGTGGCGGCTGTAACCATTGGTTCGCGCCCTACGCCCTGGACGGCGAGAAGCTGACCTTCGGTGGCGTGGGCAGCACCCGCAAAGCCTGTGCCCCGGCGCTGATGGAGCAAGAGCAACGGTTCTTCAAGGCCTTGCAGACCGTACAGCGCTGGGACATCTCGCCGATTGAGCAAGTGCGTTTTTGGCCCGCCGAAGGCCAGCCGTTGCGGCTGTGGCCGGAAGACAGTTAAGCGTCCTTGGCTCAATATCCCGTAGCAGCTGCCGAGTTCCGCGAGGCTGCGTCCGATTGCGAAGCGATCGTAAATCCTGAAAGTCGGATCTTTCTCAAAGATCGCGATAACTGATTTTACGGTGGCTACGCCGCCGGACGCAGCCTCGCAGAACTCGGCAGCTGCTACGGGTATCGAGTTGCTTTACGTTTATTAACCCTTCAATTCCTTGATCTTGGCCAACACCCCGGCAGCCGTCTGTTCGCCCAGCATCTGGGCCCGTACCTTGCCCTTGTCATCAATGATGTAGGTCACCGGCAACGCTTCACTGCGCGGCAGGTTAAAGACTTCAGCCGGGTCCTGCGCCAGCACAGTAAACGTGATGCCCAGCGCGGCGCTCGCATCGCTCAGTTCCTTGCCCTGCAAGCCATCAAAATTGACCCCGAACACGCCAACCGATTGCCCCTGCAATTGGGTTTCCAATGCATTGAGCTCAGGGATTTCAACCCGGCACGGCCCGCACCACTCGGCCCAGTAGTTGATCACCTTCCATTGCTTGTCCAGACGTTCGGACGCGACCTTCTCTCCATGTTGATCGACCCCGTAATCATTGCCACAACCGGTCAGCAGTAACGTGGCGGCGACGGCAGCTACCGCCATAAGTCGCTTGAACATGCATTGATCCTTCTCGGTAAAGACATTAACAGGCGGCCAATGAGCGCACAGGGTTCAGGCGCGCCTGCGAGGTGGGTAGAATAGCCGCCTCCTTACGCAAGAAGCGACCCGCTCATGACCGATCTGACGCTTTATCACAATCCGCGCTGCTCGAAATCACGCGGTGCGCTCGAACTGCTCCAGGACCGCGGCCTTGCGCCGACGATCGTGCGCTACCTCGACACCCCGCTGGACGCCGCACAACTGCACGATCTGCTGGGCAAGCTGAACATCAGCGCACGCCAACTGCTGCGCACCGGCGAAGACGAATACAAAACCTTGAACCTGGCCGACGCCAGCCTCAGCGATGAACAACTGATCGCTGCCATGGCCGCTCATCCCAAGCTGATCGAACGCCCGATTCTGGTCGCTGGCGACAAAGCCGTCATCGGTCGCCCGCCGGAAAAGGTTCTGGAGATCCTGCCATGAGCACGCCGTACATTCTGGTGCTGTATTACAGCCGCAGCGGCTCCACCCGTGACATGGCCCGGCACATTGCCCGCGGTATTGAACACGCAGGGCTTGAAGCGCGCCTGCGCACCGTACCGGCGATCTCGACCGAATGCGAAGCTGTGGCGCCAAGCATTCCGGCAGAAGGCGCAACGTACGCCAGCCTCGACGACCTTAAAAACTGCGCAGGCCTGGCGCTGGGCAGCCCGACCCGATTTGGCAACATGGCCGCGCCGCTCAAATATTTTCTGGATGGCACCAGCAACCTGTGGCTGACCGGCGCCCTGGTGGGCAAGCCTGCTGGCGTGTTCACCTCCACCGCCAGCCTGCATGGCGGCCAGGAAACCACCCTGTTGTCGATGATGATGCCGTTGCTGCACCACGGCATGCTGATCACCGGCCTGCCCTACAGCGAATCGGCCCTGCTCAATACCACAGGCGGCGGCACGCCTTACGGGCCGAGCCATCACGCTGGGCCAGACGGCAAGCGCAAGCTCGATGAACACGAAATCGCCTTGTGCCGCGCGCTGGGTCAACGTGTGGCCACAACGGCACTGAAGCTGGAGAGCAACCGTGGCTAAAAAGCCCAAGGTGTTGCCGTCAATCGAGTGGCTGGCGCCTCGTGTACGGCTGATGCGGGTCTTGAGCCTGGTGTGTTTTTTCGGCCTTATCGGCTTGCTCAGCGCCTGGTACCTGGTGTTTGCCGACTTGCACGGCGCACGCCCGTGGGTGATTTTGCTGATCGAGCTGGTGCCGCTGCTGATCCTTGTACCCGGCATGCTTAAAGGCAGCCCGCGCGGGCACTCGTTCACCTGCTACGTGGTCAATTTGTACTTGATCAAGGGCGCGCTGGCCGCGTTCGATTCGAATCGCCAGGTATTCGGTCTACTGGAAATAGCCGCCAGCGTGGCAGTGTTCATCAGCGCGATGCTGTTTGTGCGCTGGCGCTACCAGTTGGATCGCCGGTTGGCGGGTGAATAATGCGCAGGCTGCGCCTTTAAAAAGAGCGCAGCCTACAGGCAGGGCTTAGTGATTCACGGTAAACGCCAGCATCTGTGACAACTGGCACATCGGCCGGCCGCTTTCAGCGTGCCATTGGTTGAAGGCGTTCTGCACAATCGCCAGATCCCGCAGGCTGGTCGGCACCTTGTCCACCAGCTTCTGCGCGTTCAGCGCCGCTACCACGTCATAGCTCGGTACAAACGTGTCTTTGCCGACCATGCGCAAAAAGCGCGGTGCCGACAGCCCGCCCAACTGGTGGCCGTGCTTGGACAGGTACTTCCACAACCCGACAATGTCAGTCACCGGCCAATCGGCGATGAATGCGCCAAAGCTGCCGTGTTCTTGGGCAATATCCAGCACCATCTGCGCATTGCGCGGCACGCTTTTGAGCTTGCCCAAATGGCGAATGATCCGCGCATCCTGCATCAGCCGCTCCAGGTGCTCCGCGCCCATCAACACCACTTTTTCAGGGTCGAAGCCGAAGAACACTTGCTCAAACACCGGCCATTTGGCGTCTACCACGCTGTGCTTGAGCCCGGCACGAAACACCCGCAATGCCAGGGTCGACAGATAACGGTCATCCGGGATCTGACGCAATTGCGCCGACGTATAAGGAACGGGCAACTCGGCTTCCAGCGCGGCTGACGAACCAAAACGATTCAAACAATATTCGTGCAGCCATTTGTAGTCGCGCATGCCCTCTCCTCTTGGAAGTTACAGATTCAGCAGATTGACGAAACGCGGCGTGGCGCTTTCATCGATTTTCAGGCTGGCAAAGTCAAACAGAGTGCGATCCGCCAATTGCGACGGGTTCACGTGTTGCAGGCTGCGGAAGATACTCTCGGTGCGACCCGGCGTCTTGCGGTCCCACTCTTGCAGCATGTCTTTGACCACCTGGCGTTGCAGGTTTTCCTGCGAGCCGCAGAGGTTGCACGGAATAATCGGGAACTGCTGCAAATCCGAGTACGCCTGAATGTCCTTCTCGTTGCAATACGCCAGCGGCCGGATCACCACGTTACGCCCGTCATCGGAGCGCAGCTTGGGCGGCATCGCCTTAAGGGTGCCGTTGAAGAACATGTTGAGGAAGAAGGTTTCGACGATGTCATCACGGTGATGCCCCAAGGCCATCTTGGTCGCGCCAATTTCATCCGCGAAGGTGTACAGCGTGCCACGGCGCAGGCGAGAACACAGCGAGCAGGTGGTCTTGCCTTCAGGGATCAGTTCCTTGACCACCGAATAGGTGTCTTTTTCGACGATGTGATAGTCCACGCCCAGCGACTTGAGATAGGCCGGCAGCACGTCTTCGGGGAAACCCGGCTGCTTCTGGTCCATGTTCACGGCCACGATTGAAAACTGGATCGGCGCGACCTTTTGCAGGTGCAGCAGCACATCCAGCAGTGTGTAACTGTCTTTGCCGCCCGACAGACACACCATCACTTTGTCGCCGTCTTCAATCATGTTGAAGTCAGCCACCGCCTCACCGGTCAATCGACGCAGGCGTTTCTGGAGTTTGATTTGAGAGACCGAAAGAGTGCCCATAGCGCTTCAATTCCGCGAGTTAAGACCAAAAGCCGGCCATTTTACTTAAAAAAACTCGCTCACAAACCCCCTGCCACCCCCTAAAGATCACAACGTTCTATGCCTGCCCCTAACAAACGAATTAGCTCTAAAGGACTAAGGCAAAGAGCATAAGGCTTCCTATACTGAACATATGGCCGCATGCCAGCACCGAAGATCTGCCTTCCTGGCCAGGCGACCGCGAGCATCCCACTCGGGTGATGCGTACAGACAGGAGCGAGCGCCATGATCCATCACGTTGTAGGACTCTTTACCCACCCAGACCAGGAGTGGCGTCAGATCCGTGTTGATGCTGAGGAAAGCGTCAGCCGCTTGTACCTCACCCACACCTTGATACTGGCCGCGATTCCGGTCATTTCCGCTTTTATTGGCACCACCCAGATCGGCTGGATGATTGGCGGCCGCGCCCCGGTCATGCTGACCGTCAACAGCGCGCTGTGGATGAGCCTGATGTCTTACCTGGTGATGCTGGGCGGGGTGGCGGTGATGGCAACGTTCATTCACTGGATGGCCCGCACCTACGATGCACTGCCCAGCATGTCCCGCTGCGTAGCCTTTGCCACTTACACCGCAACCCCGCTGTTTATTGGCGGACTGGCGGCGCTGTATCCCCATATGTGGGTGGCGATGCTGGTCGGTACCACAGCAATTTGCTACACGGTGTATTTGCTGTACGTGGGCTTACCAACCTTCATGAACATCGACCCGGACGAGGGTTTTCTGTTTTCGAGTTCGATACTCGCGGTAGGGTTGGTGGTGCTGGTCGCGATCATGGCCCTTAGCGTGATTATCTGGGGCCTGGGCATCGGCCCGGTTTATACCAACTGACACAACCACCTGCGAGATCGCTACAAGCGCTGATTCTGAGCAGCGATTGAAAACCTGTGGGAGCAACTGTCTTGGCGACTTTTATTGAGTCGCCCAACTCAGAGGCAGCAAAGCTCCCACAGTATCTAACCGTGCAGCTGTCTGAAGAAGGTATTGCCGTCCCGTTCAGACGACGTGTTCCTTCCATTCAGATCCATCACGGATCATCGCGTTTAGACGTATCAGCAAGACCCGCATACAGGCGATGAGCGCGACTTTGGCGCATTTGCCTTTCTCGCGCAGCGCCTTGTATCGGGCGCTGAACTCAGGCTGATACCGAATCACGGACCAACAACTCATATACAACGACCTGCGTACTGCGAACCTGCCGCCGCTGATATGACGCTTACCTTGGTGTCTACCACTGTCGTCGTTGTAAGGGGCGATGCCCGCCAACGCAGCAATCTGACGCCTGCCAACTTCGCCCAGCTCCGGTAGATAGGACATTAAACTGGCCGCTGTAATCAGCCCTATACCTTTCACTGAGCGCAAACGAGCGGTTTTTTCACTGTCCAGGCTTTCGGCGCACTCACTAATGAGTACTTCTATCGCTTTAATGGCCTTGCACAGGTAGTCGATATGACTTTGCAGCGCTGGTTTGACGACGTCGGATGAGGCCGTTTTGAGCCTGCGCTTATCGTCATCCATTTGCTGAACAAAGTGTTCCCGCTGCTGGACCAGCGCACGCAAGTTATCTTGCTCGGAACTTGTGATTCGGGCGCCAGGGGCTTTGATGACGGCTGCAAACTGCGCAAGAAAACGTGCATCTATCGGATCGGTTTTGGCTTGTTGCCCCATGGCCTTGGCAAAGCTTTTGGCACGGCACGGGTTGATCCGTATGACTTCAAGTCCTGCGGTCTGAAGCGCCTTCATCACATTGCGCTCATAACCGCCGGTAGCTTCAAGCAAAACGCGGCCGACTTGGTGAAGTAACAACCACCCAATCAACCCGGGGAAATCACTTTCGGCATTGGGGCAACTCACCCCGACCTCTAGCAGATTAACCCGAACTTCAAGGCTGTCTTTGGAAACATCAATCCCTGCAGGATAGGAAAACATGGCCAAACCCTCTTACACTCAAGATGAGAGCGCTCTGGTTTGGCCCGCGCTTGTAACTGTTCGAGGTGGGCTCGTTCAACTGTTCGGGCTCAATAACCAGAGTGGAGAGGTGAGTGGCAGCGTTGGCTCCCACACGTGCTTTAAGCACTCCAGGCATTCAGCTTGCCACTCACCGCTCTCATCCTCAGTCTAATCCCGACGTAAGACACAAGCGGGCTTGCCCGCGATTGAATCGCTGCGGTGTATCTGCCTGACCAAGGTGGATCCATCGCGGGCAAGCCCGCTCCCACAAGTTTGTTACAAGCATTGAGACCGCTCAGTACCTTCACGCTTCGGAAGCGCTGCGGCTTGCGGCATAATCGCGGCTTCTGGAGAGCCGAACTGCATGCCCGAGTCACTCAACACCCGCGTCGAAGATTGTTTCCAACAGGCCGAAACGTTTTTCAAACGGCCATTCAAGCGCCCGGTGGTCAGCTTCAAACTGCGCGGCCAAAAAGCCGGCGTCGCTCATTTGCATGAAAATCTGCTGCGTTTCAACCCGCAGCTATACCGCGAAAACAGTGACGACTTCCTCAAGCAAACCGTCCCCCACGAAGTCGCACACCTGATTGCCCATCAATTGTTTGGTGACCGTATCGCGCCCCACGGCGAGGAATGGCAACTGATCATGCGTGGCGTCTACGAGCTGCCGCCCAATCGTTGCCACACCTACGCAATCAAACGCCGCAGCGCCACGCGCTATATCTATCGCTGCCCCTGCCCGGACAGCGACTTCCCCTTCTCGTCGCAACGCCACGGTCTGGTCAAGCAAGGCCGTCGTTATCTGTGCCGTCGATGTCGGCAGACGCTGGTGTTCAGCGGCGAAACCCGGGTCGAATAAAAATACCGCTACTACGATTGCCGACCTGTTATTTCTGACAGTAGCCGCATTAACTGACATGCCACATGATGATTCCAACCTGACTGCCTGGAATCTAGAAAATGAATAGGCTATTGCGCAACGCTGAGTCTCATAATCTTATTAATTCGGTGGGCAAACTGTTATGCACACTATTAGTGGTTGCCTTACTGATTAATGCCAATACCCTCAATGCCCAGACAGACAACTCCCTGACGCCCTCTGTGCGTAGCCCGCACTATAATGAATCATCTTCAAGCAAGCCTTGGCCAGGCGCCAATGCGGAACCTCCCAGCGCACCCTATATCCGAAACTTCTCAATGCCTTTTAATGAGTACACATGGGTAACGGCTCACAATGCCTATTTAAATGACACCTCCACAGAGCTGGAAAGAGGTGTTCGTTCTTTAATGTGGGATTTACACCCACTAACAAGAAAAATTAATGGCAGCCTTACAACTGATGCCTATATGTGCCATTACGCACCACCAAGCGAAGAGCCCGACCCTTATGGAGCTTGCTCAGATCTTGGAGTAACCAAAAGAAAATTCAGCACAGAACTTAACAAGGTTAAAAACTTCCTTGACAAGACCGAGAACAGGAATGCAGTTGTCACTATATTCCTGGAGGACAGAATCGACACTGAATACATACAAAAAGCCTTCAACGAAGTCCCCAATTTAGGCAACTATATTTTCAACATCAATGATTACGCCAACACCAACCAATGGCCAACACTGCAAAAAATCATAGACAGCAACCGTAGAATCATTATTTTCTTTGAGCGTGAAAATGGAAGGTACCTGTTTTCCGAAAACAGTATAGAACTCCCAAATGATAAAATATTCATAAAGCAAAACATTTACGACCTCGGCAAACTCGGAGTTATAAAAGAAAACTGGGCCTGCAACAGCCGATACGATGACGGTGAGTATGAGGAGGGCAAGACCTATTTTAATTATCTTTATAAAACCATACACAAAACCGGGTTTCAGGAATGGCCTCGCTTGTTCACCATGAATCAATATCACTCCATATTTTCCTCCCGACCCCACGCAGCTCAAGTTGACAACAATTTGACGTGGCTTGAATTCAGGGTCGACGAGGCCTGCAAATATTCGAATGCCGGTGTTCGTATGGTGCCTAATTACATAGCCCTCGACTTTACCCAAGTCGGAGATGCCATTCCGTATGCCGGTGCTTTAACAGAGGGGGGAGTTTATTTCTATGAAAAAAATGACGGTAACTCTGAGGCGCATCCCGACGCGCTTTTAAATGATGATGTCGTGTGCGTTTTACCCACCAGTGTTGAGTGGGATCTGCGCTTGAAGGCAGCGGGATGCGAAAATGATGAAGCCCGATCACTGGCACTGCGCGGTGTTGCAAAAGGGATCAGCATAAAACTGTTCGACAAACCCGACAGCTCCAAATCCGATGATTGGACGGAAATTGAAGTATTAAGAGACATTGCACTTACAGAGCGCGTAATAGTCGGCACATTTGAGAAATCCTATACTGATGCCAATGTAAAAGTAACGAACCATTCTCATAATGGGCTTGACGGAAAGGTTTCGCACATCACAATCGAACCCGTGACGGGTTCGGTCATGCCAAAACTGAGTTTAGGCGATCAGGAAGGTGATATTTTTTGTAATGTTCCTGTGGACGCGGCCTTATCATTCGAATTGCAAAGCGGCTCTGATCACTGGGGTTGTCAAAATGACCAGGCCGCCACTGCAGTACTTTCAAATGCATTGGCCGGAACCACAATCACATTGTTTGGCACCAAAAACTCTGATGAGAAATGCAGCCAAGGTTGCCTGCGTATTTTTGTACGCAAAGACATGACCTCGCCTTTTGATATAGGCAACATTCAGGAGTTCGGGCAAAGTAAAGAGAGCCCTGATGGTTCAGCTATCGCTTATCGTTTTGGCGGCAGCCAAGCCTTGGACGGCAAAGTCTCCTACATGACCGTCAACATGAATACATTCGGGGGGCAAGATGTGATACCCACCTCTGCCGAAGCGGATGGTGGACGGGGCGCGTGGGGGAAAAAAGCAAGCTGCCCATCATCTACCGTTGCCTGGGGCTTTGACCTCAGGAATGAAGAGGAGCAAGGCCAAAAAGGTGATAACTCAGGCCTTAACAGCTTGCGCATGTATTGTTCCGCAGATGGCGACACTACGACTACACAGATAACCAGCAATAATGGCTACTGGGGGGGGTGGAGCAACCTCTATAAGTGCAGCGTTGCCAACGGCCCGTTAAAAGGGTTTGCCTTGAAAAAACTTTGGCCCCGAGCCCATAGAGATGAAGTAGAAGCTACAGAAGTATTGGGTGTTTGCCAGGACAACACCTTGATTGGTGGCGACTTGGGTTATTGGGGCTCATGGAGCAAAAACTTTATATGCCCCGCCGGTGAGAACGTCGTGGGCTTTATAAATCGCGTCGAGTCGAAACAAGGCGATGGCGATGATACAGCCATGAACGGGCTAAGAATGTATTGCGCTAAAAGCCTGATCAACGCGCTACCGGTAACACCGCTTGTGCGTCAGCTGTCACCCAGCACCGCTTTGCTTTACTGGGAAGAACCCGCAGGACAATCTGGTATTGCTGAGTTCAGGGTTTACGTTGATGGCAAACCTCTACTAGCGACCCATGAAAACTTTACTGAGTTCAACACTACCGGTATTAAACAAATATCTGTAATTGCTGTCGATTTCGATAACAATGTATCTCCCCCCCAGTCCATAACTATTCCTCCGTACGAAACAGCCCCCCCTGCGCCGCCCACAGGGTTGAAGATGACCAACTTACAGGGAGGTTTGTTTGAAGTCAGCTGGGATAAAACTTCAGTGCCCACCAGTGAACTGATCTATGAAGCCTCTGGCAACTCTATGGTCTCTAAAATCCCCACTGAGCACAGCATGGTCATTGCCGATACAACCCCACCGGAAAATTTCACCTTTTCTATACGCGCACACAAGTTCAACGATACATACTCGGAACCCGCCAAGCTCTATATTGATCGCACGCCACCGACTACGCCGACGTCACTGGCTTTCAGTGACTTACAGCCAACTTCATTGACGTTGACATGGACGGCTTCTACAGATGATGTCGCGATGAAGGACTACGTGATCTACAAAGATGAGGTGTACATTCAATCCACAGAAAAAACTACTGACAGTATCCAAAACCTTGAACCCGGTGAAAATCATACGTTTTCAATCCGGGCCAGAGACGCTGCTGACAACGAGTCAACTCCGATCTCGGTTTGGGTTGACCGTGAGCCGCCTAAACCTGTTGAAAACCTGGAATACAAAAAAGTAACCGACACGTCTCTTACTCTGCAGTGGAGCTCAACTACAGACAATGTGGCTGTCACGGGTTACACCATAAAACGGGACGATAATAAGAAATTCGACTCAAAAACGCCCAACTACGACGACACCACGCTAACACCTCTCACCACCTATCGTTATGAAGTCATGGGTTATGACGCTAACGGGAACTTGTCTACCCCTGCAAAGTTGCTGGTTGACCGGATTCCTCCTTCCGCGCCATTAAACCCGCAGTCCAGTAACGACACAGGGACAACGCTGCAGCTCAATTGGGATGCATCAAGCGATGATATTGGCGTGACGGGTTACAACGTTTACATCGATAAAATTCCCGAAGCCGTCGCAACATCTGCTACGCCAGAGGTTGTGGTCGAAAGGCTAGCGCCCGTCACGACGTATACCTTCTATATCGAAGCAATTGATGCGGCGGGTAATAAATCGCCCAAAACGCCCATACTGGTTGACCGAGTACCACCCACTACGCCCGCGTTCTTTTACGCTCATGACGAGACCTCTACTTTCCCGACACTAAACTGGACCGCTGCATCAGACGATATCGCGGTGAAAGGTTATGAACTCGTTGTCAACAACAATCACGATGAAAAAATGGAGTTCCCAAGCAATCGATTCACGGCTCGCCTGGAAGGCATGGACCCTACCGCTGAACATGCTTTTTCACTGCGAGCATTTGATGCGGCAGGCAACTACTCTTCACCTATTGAGTTCAACCTTCAACCTGAACGCCCTAATCAGCCATTCGGTCTAAAAGGGACTGTAATCTCTAATAGCGGCATTATCTTCGACTGGGCGCGGGGGCCAGACAATCGAGCTGTTAAATATGCAGTAAAAACCAACACCGGAATTAACGAGGAAATAACCTCCACACAAATCACCGTTGGCGGTAACGGCAAACCTATTACTATCCAAGTCCAGGCGATCGACAAAGACGGCGTCAAATCCTTAAGTGTCGTGAGATCAATGAACCCAAACTAGTGAGGGCATACACCCTATCATCAGCAAGCGCGCCACAGATCCCCACCTTTGAGTAGATGAGGATCTGTGGCTATCTTGAAATGCGCGGCGTGCAGTTCCACGGCAATAGGGCTTCTTAATCTTCTACGCAGGTTACCTGTAGAAGATGCTCAAGCGCGTCGAAGCGAGGCAGTGGTAAGCAGTCGACGTATTGGGTTGCCAGCAGCCTCGCCAGATTGGCCGTCTTGGTGCGGCCATGTACCCGCGATTCGCGCATGATGATGGCCTCCAAAAACAAAACACCCTGCGAAAACGTAGCTCTCGCAGGGTGTGGGGGCGACCCTCTCATTAACCCATCCGAAGATGGATTTTTTATGCGCTGAGGTTACTTGACCGCAGCAGGGATCTGACCTTCAGCGACCAGCAGATCGTCTTCAGGCATTGTGTTGTCCAGCGGGCGACCGCCCGATGTCAGCTCACGTTGCATAACGTCTACGTCCAGCTCTTTCACCCACTTGGCAACCACCAGGGTGGCCACCGCGTTACCAATCAGGTTGGTCAGAGCGCGGGCTTCGGACATGAAGCGGTCGATGCCCAGGATCAGCGCCAAACCGGCAACCGGCAAGTGGCCAACTGCCGACAAGGTTGCCGCCAGTACGATAAAGCCGCTACCGGTCACGCCAGCAGCCCCTTTGGACGACAGCAGCAGCACCAGCAACAGCGTGATCTGGTGGGTGATGTCCATGTGCGTATCAGTCGCTTGAGCGATGAACACCGCAGCCATGGTCAGGTAGATCGACGTGCCGTCGAGGTTGAACGAGTAGCCCGTCGGAATGACCAGACCTACGACCGACTTCTTCGCGCCCAGACGCTCCATCTTCACCAGCATGCGTGGCAGTGCCGATTCAGACGACGAGGTACCCAATACGATCAGCAGTTCTTCACGGATGTAGCGGATCAGCTTGATCACGCTGAAGCCGTGGGCGCGAGCGATGCCGCCCAGTACGATCAGTACAAACAGCACGCACGTGACGTAGAAGCAGATCATCAACTGACCCAGTTGCACCAGCGACCCTACGCCGTAGGCACCGATGGTGAACGCCATGGCGCCCAATGCACCCAGTGGGGCCAGCTTCATGATCATGTTGATGATGTTGAACATCACGTGTGCAAAGCGATCAATGAAGTCCAGCACCGGCTTGCCGTAGGCACCCAGGCGATGCAGTGCGAAACCGAACAGCACCGAGAACATCAGCACTTGCAGAATGTCGCCATTGGCAAAGGCGCCAACGATGGTCGACGGGATCACATTGAGGATGAAGCCAACGATGCTCTGGTCCGCACCGGCCGTCACGTAGGCCGCAACTTTAGAGGCGTCCAGGGTGGAAACGTCAATGTGCATGCCAGCGCCTGGCTGCACAACGTTGACCACAATCAGGCCAATCAGCAGGGCAATGGTCGACACGATTTCGAAGTAAAGCAACGCATAGCCACCGGTCTTGCCGACCGACTTCATGCTCTGCATACCCGCAATACCGCTCACCACCGTACAGAAAATAATGGGTGCGATGACCATTTTGATCAGTTTGATAAAGCCATCACCCAAGGGTTTGAGTGCAACCCCGGTTTCCGGGTAGTAGTGGCCCAGCAGAATACCGATAGCAATCGCTACGATTACTTGCACATACAGGGATTTGTACAGTGGCTGACGAGTCGTCATTGCAAAGTTCCTCAAGTGCATCACTCCATCGTCATTCCATCTGAGACGGGTGATACCTAAAGCGCGAACCCTCCTGTACTCGGAGGGATTTGTTTTTTCGAGCTGCTCTAACGGCAGACCTCTCGCAGCAGTCTTTGCAAAGCACGGGCCACATTGCACAAAGGCAGTGCAACAGCCCATTTCGCCTGCACTTGTAGGAATATATCTTGGGATTTTGTAGGGCGGATTCTGGCGGATTTCCGCCCTTTGGCGGAATTTGAACAGGGTGAAATGGCGGATACCCGCCTTTCAACTAAACAGAGCACCTGTAGTCGCTGACGAGGAACGAAGGCTGCGACTACAACGTCACGCCGTCAGGCCGTGGCAAAGCGAATCCGAAACGCTGCCCCGCCCAGTGCAGAGTCTTCCAGGATGAGTTGGGCGTCGTAGCTTTCGATGATGTCTTTAACCACCGCCAAGCCAATCCCCTGCCCCGGATGCTGACGGTCCAGACGTTCGCCTCGCTGCAGAATGCGCGCCCGCTGATCGGGCGGCACTCCCGGGCCATCGTCTTCCACACACACTTCAATGCCGTGGGCATTGCGGTGCAGGCTGACCCGCACTTGCTTCAGGCACAGCCGATAGGCGTTTTCCAGCAAGTTGCCCAGCAATTCGAGCAATGCATTCTGCTCGATGGGGACATGGCTGAGCAGCGCAATGTCGTAGCTGACCTTGACCCCCTTGTCGCGATAAACCTTGTCCAGCGTGTTACACAGGCTTTCTACCACCGGCAGCAACTCAACCTGATGGCGCACCAGACCACTTTTGCGCAAGCTCGCACGCTGCAACTGGTAACTGATTTGCTGGTTCATGCGCTCAATCTGGGTTTGCAGCACCCAGGCCTGCTCACGCTCGGTAGGGCGTTGCGCCATGCTTTCACTCACGCCCTGCAGCACCGCCAGCGGCGTTTTCAAGCTGTGGGCCAGATCATCGAGGGAGTCGCGGTAGCGCGAACGTTGTTCACGCTCGCTGTGCAGCAAACGGTTAAGCGAACCGGTCAGACGCAGCAACTCACGAGGGTGCTGCTCACTCAGGCTCTCGCGCTCGCCGGTTTCGATTTCATCCAGTTCCTGACTTAAGCGCCGCAATGCTTTTAACCCCCACGTCAGACCAATCCACAACAACGCCAGCAGTACAAAAAGGGCTGCACCAAAACCTAAATAAAGGTTGTCACGCAATCCGGCGAGTGTCTGGTTGTATTCACGCATGGGCTGCAGCGCCACAAAACTGAACGCGGCGCTTTTACCGCCCAGCAGTTTGACTTCAACGTCGTAGACGAAAAACTCTTGGCCGTTGTCTTCGCGGATACTGGCAAATTCATTGCCACGCCCGTCGTAACGCGGCGTGTAGTTGATGGTTTCTTCTTGCGTCGCCCGTGAGCGCCACACCAAGCGCCCATCACGGTCATAGATATAGCCAAGCAATCGGCTGTCCGGCAGGTTTAACTGCTCATCCGGCAGCAAGGTCGGCATTTTGAGGTGATTTTTTTCAACCTTCGCCGCTGAGATCAGTGTCGTCACATCAGACGCCAAGCGCTGCTCAATGGCATCTTTGAGCGCCAGGCTGAAGGCACCCTGCATCGCTGGCAGCAGCCCGAGCATAAACAGGACGGCCAACAACGTGGCCGCCAACATCAAACGAACGCGAAGCGAACGTATCAACGACAGCGCTCGGTAAACAGGTACCCCAAACCGCGTACCGTATCGATTGGCTTAAAGCCGTTTGCCCCCTCAAGCTTGCGTCGCAGGCGCCCGACCAGCACCTCGATCACATTCGGATCACGCTCCTCGTCATCCGGGTACAGCTGTTCCATCAGTCGGTCCTTGGCCACCACTTGCTGATGATGGCGCATCAGGTATTCGAGAATCCGGTACTCATAGGCGGTCAGTGGCAGGGGCTCCCCATCCAGTACCGCTTGTTTGCGATTGATATCGAGCACCAACTCACCCGCGACGATGGTCGACTGCGTAAAGCCGCTGGAACGACGCAACAACGCATTGAGACGTGCTTCAAGCTCTTCAAATTGAAACGGCTTGACCACGTAGTCGTCGGCACCGGCTGCCAGCCCTTCGACTTTGTCCTGCCAGTTACCACGCGCCGTGAGAATCAGGATCGGGAACGTCTTGCCCCGCGCCCGCAATTGACGAATCAATTCCAAGCCGCCCATGCCCGGCAAGCCAAGGTCAATCATCGCCAGATCGTGATTAAACTGCTCGGTCTGGTACAACGCCTCGTCGGCATTGGCCACCGCCTCGACCACGTGGCCACTTTCTGTCAGACGGGTTTGCAAGTGATGACGCAACAGCGCCTCATCTTCAACCACCAGCAATTTCATCGCGCTCTCCCAAGCTATCCGCGTCTCGAAGGACGTGTGTCCTCTACCAAGCCTAGCCTTTACACAATAAGACGTAAGCCCTGAACACACTCTGAACAATTGCGCAGCCAAGTTAAGACCCGCAAAATGCCCGGCATGAATCGACTTCCGACGTTACCAGCCTGCTGCACGCCGCTGCGCGCTGACTGGCCTTTGCCCCTGGCGCTGCCAAACAGTGTGTGGCGCAGCACCGACTTTACGCCTGCGCAGTTCAACACCACCGATTTTGCCAGCAGTGCAATTGAAGCCCCTGCGAGTATTCAACGCTCAGTGGCCAAACGCCAAGCCGAATTTATCGCTGGCAGGCTGTGCGCCCGCGCCGCCTTGCTGCAACTGGACGGCACTCGCGCCACGCCGAGCATTGGCGAAGACCGCGCGCCCATCTGGCCGGCGCATATCAGCGGCAGCATCACCCACAGTAAAGGTCGGGCTGCGGCGCTGGTGGGGCTCAAGCGTGACTGGCAAGGATTGGGCATGGACCTCGAAAACCTGCTCAGTGCTGAACGGGCCCAGCGTCTGGCCAAAGAGATCCTCACGCCCGATGAGCTGCAACGCATGGCTGACGGGCCCGCCGAACAGATCGCGCACATCGTCACCCTGACCTTTTCAGTCAAGGAAAGCCTGTTCAAGGCGCTGTACCCCATCGTTCAACGACGGTTTTATTTTGAACATGCTGAGGTCGTGAGCTGGACGGTTGAGGGTCATGTGCGTTTGCGCTTGCTGACCGACTTGAGCGCAGACTGGCACCACGGCCGTGAACTGGATGCACAGTTTGGTGTGTTTGAAGGGCAGTTGCTGAGCGTGGTGGGGATCAGGGCGCAGGATTGAGCGATTGTGGGACCGGTGCTGGCGGCTCGGTTGGTCTGAACAAGCGCATTTCCGGCCTTACGCCAGACCCGAAACTGTAGCCGCTGCCGCAAAGCGCTCTTGCCCCTACCACTCGGTACACATCAGGCGGGGTTTGGGTGGGGGGATGAGCATTGAGCCAATTTCAGCCTTTGCCTACTGGCATATCTGCTAGGTAAACCGCCGCCATGCTATGGTTTGCGCCCCCATGATCGAGCCCCTCGCCGCTATGCCCGTGACTTCCCGCTACCTGCGCCTGGCCTTATACACGCTGCTGATTTTGATCGGGGCGGCTCTGGCTGGCGGCTGGGCGATGCACCAGGCCGAACGCCATGCGCTGGAAGAAAGCGCCAGACGCGGGCCCGAGCAGCTCAGTTTGTACGCCAACTCGCTGCACACCTTGATTGAACGCTATCGCGCCCTGCCCGCCGTACTGGCGCTGGACGCTGAATTTATTGCGGCCTTGAGCGGCTCGATCAACAACGACGTGCAATGCGCGCTCAATCGCAAGCTGGAGCGGATCAATGGCGCGGCGCAATCTTCGACCCTGGAGTTGATGGACCGCACCGGGCTGGCCGTGGCGGCGAGCAACTGGAACACGTCCAACAGTTATGTCGGCCATAACTACGCTTTTCGCCCCTACTTTATGCAAACCCGCATCCAGGGCAGCGGCAGCTTTTATGCCGTCGGGGTCACCACCGGGATTCCGGGCTACTTTTTATCCAGCGCCATCCATGACGCCCAAGGCCAGTTTTTAGGGGCGATGGTGGTCAAGCTGGAGTTCCCGCAGTTGGAGCGCGAATGGAGCCAGGGCAACGACATTGTGCTGGTCAGCGATGCGCGAGGCATTGTGTTTATCGCCAATCAACCGGGTTGGCGCTATCGGCATTTGCGGCCGTTGTCTGATGAGGATCGCAGCGAAATTTCTAACACTCGCCAATACGATAAACAGCCGCTGACGCACATGAAGACGCGCACCTTGCGCAGTTTTGATGAGCATAGTTTCCTGACCCGCACAGAGGGCCCGGACGGCCCGCAAGATTATCTGTGGGAGTCGCTGCCGCTCAACGCCGAAGGCTGGACGCTGCACCTGTTGCGTCGCCCGGTGATTTCAGCTGAAGACAGCCGCAATGCTGCGCTGGCGGGGATTGGTCTGTGGCTGACGCTGGTTTTTCTGGGGCTGTTTTTGCTCCAGCGCTGGCGCCTGTCGCGCTTGCGTCAGCGCAATCGTGAAGAGCTCGAACAACTGGTCGACGTGCGCACCCGCGATTTGCGTACTGCGCAAGACGGTTTGGTGCAATCGGCCAAGCTCGCGGCGCTGGGGCAAATGTCCGCCGCCCTGGCCCATGAAATCAATCAGCCGCTGACGGCGCAACGCATGCAGTTGGCGACGATGCGCCTGCTGCTCGATCACGGCCGCATCGACGACGCCTATAAAGCCCTGATCCCTCTGGAGCACATGCTCACGCGCATGGCGGCGCTCACCGGGCACCTGAAAACCTACGCCCGACAAAGCCCCAGCGGCCTGCGCGAGAAGCTCGATCTGACCCATGTGGTCGACCAGGCCTTACAGCTACTGGAGCCACGCATCCAGGAAGAAGCCATTGACCTGCACGTTGAACTGATCCGCCCGGCCTGGGTGCGCGGCGACGCCATCCGTCTGGAGCAAGTGCTGATCAACCTGCTGCGCAATGCCCTGGATGCCATGCGCAACACGCCGCGCAAACGCCTGGAGATTCGCATCGAGGCCGATCAGCAGTTGTGGCACTTGATGGTCAGCGACACAGGCGGTGGGATTAGCGAAGAACATTTGGGTAAGATCTTCGACCCGTTTTTCACCACCAAACCTGTGGGCGACGGGCTGGGACTGGGGTTGGCGGTGTCTTACGCCATTGTTCACGAACTCGGCGGTCGCCTGACGGCGAGTAACCATGCCGAAGGCGCGCTGTTTACGCTGACGCTGCCGATCGCACAGGACTATTGAAAATGCTCAATTCGGTGATTGTGGTCGATGACGAGGCCAGTATTCGCACGGCTATAGAGCAATGGCTGAGCCTGAGCGGGTTTGACGTGCAACTGTTCAGTTGCGCCGAAGACTGCCTGAGCCAGTTACCGCCGCACTTTGCCGGGGTTGTCGTCAGTGATGTACGCATGCCGGGCATCGGCGGTCTGGCGCTGCTGGCCCGCTTGCAGCAACTGGACCCGGACCTGCCGGTGATTCTGCTGACCGGGCATGGCGATGTGCCGATGGCGGTCGAAGCCATGCGCGAGGGGGCTTACGACTTTCTGGAAAAACCTTTCAGCCCCGAAGCGCTGCTCAGCAGCCTGCGCCGGGCGCTGGAGAAGCGCCAACTGGTGCTGGAAAACCGCCGTTTGCATGAGCAAGCCGACTTGCGCGAGCAGATAGACGGGCGTTTGCTGGGCGTGTCACGCAGCCTGCAAACCCTGCGCCGTCAAATCATCGATTTGGCGCCGTTGCCAGTCAACGTGCTGATCCGGGGTGAAACCGGCAGCGGCAAAGAATTGGTCGCCCGCTGCCTGCACGACTTTGGCCCGCGGGCAGACAAGCCCTTTGTGGCGCTGAACTGCGCGGCGATCCCGGAGCAACTGTTTGAGGCCGAATTGTTTGGCCATGAAAGCGGCGCCTTTACTGGCGCGCAAGGCAAGCGCATCGGCAAGCTCGAATACGCTGACGGCGGCACGTTGTTTCTGGACGAAATCGAGAGCATGCCACTGGCCCAGCAAGCCAAATTGTTGCGGGTATTGCAGGAGCAAAAGCTTGAGCGCCTGGGCTCAAATCACAGCATTCATGTGGATTTGCGGGTAATTGCCGCCACCAAACCCGACCTGCTCGACGAAGCGCGCGCCGGGCGTTTTCGCGAAGACCTGGCGTATCGCCTGACCGTGGCGGAACTGCGTTTGGCGCCACTGCGTGAACGTCGCGAAGACATCCCGCTGCTCTATGAAGCCTTTTCCCGCAATGCGGCCGAGCGCATGGGGCGCACCGCTGCGCCAATGTCCGGGCCGCAGTTGTCACACCTGCTGAGCCACGACTGGCCAGGTAACGTGCGTGAACTGGCTAACGTCGCAGAGCGGCACGTATTGGGCTTGGGCGATCCGCAACTCGACGGCATCGATGCAGGTCAATCGCTGGTGGCGCAACAGGAAGCGTTTGAGGCGCATTGTTTGCGAGCGGCTTTGACTCGGCACAAAGGAGACATCAAAGCGGTGCTCAACGAACTGCAACTGCCGCGCCGAACCCTGAATGAAAAGATGCAACGGCATGGCTTGGTGCGTGAAGCGTTTTTGAGTGTGTAAGAGCGAGCTTGCCTCGCGATCTTTTGATATTTGAAAAGATCGCGAGGCAAGCTCGCTCCTACAGATTTGTGGTGAACGGCGGATTTCCGCTTATCCATATCGATCAACCAGCGGATTCCCGCTCATTTCTTGATTGAAACCCTTGTAAACCGGGCGTTCAAGCCTTGGCACAAGTTCTGCTATAGCCCCCGCAAGCTCGCGTTTTACCGCGCTATAACAAAACCAAGAAAACAAGGATCCATTCAATGGATAACTCAAGCACCCTGCCTGCCGGGTCAGCGTCTTCTGCACCCCTCAAAGCAAAATCCACGTCCAGCCGTATCAAATCCATTTTCAGTGGTTCGGTCGGCAACATGGTCGAGTGGTACGACTGGTACGTTTACGCCGCCTTCTCGCTGTACTTCGCCAAGGCCTTTTTCCCGAAAGGCGACACCACGGCTCAACTGCTCAATACCGCTGCCATTTTTGCCGTGGGCTTTTTGATGCGCCCGATCGGTGGCTGGCTGATGGGTCTGTACGCAGACCGCAAAGGCCGTAAAGCTGCATTGATGGCCTCAGTGCTGCTGATGTGTTTCGGCTCGCTGGTGATTGCACTGTCGCCAGGTTACGAAACCATTGGCGTCTGGGCCCCGGTCCTGCTGGTGTTCGCCCGTTTGCTGCAAGGTTTGTCGGTGGGTGGCGAATACGGCACCTCGGCCACTTACCTCAGTGAAATGGCCACTAAAGAACGCCGTGGCTTCTTCTCCAGCTTCCAGTACGTGACCCTGATCTCGGGTCAGCTCATCGCGCTGGGCGTGTTGATCGTGCTGCAACAAACCCTGACCGAAGAACAGCTGTACAGCTGGGGCTGGCGGATCCCGTTTGTGATCGGCGCCCTGTGTGCGGTGGTCGCGCTCTATCTGCGTCGTGGCATGGAAGAGACCGAGTCGTTCAAAAAGACCAAGGTCAAGCCAAAAGAAAGCGCCATGCGCACCTTGCTGCGTCATCCAAAAGAACTGATGACCGTCGTCGGTCTAACCATGGGCGGTACGCTGGCGTTTTACACCTACACCACGTACATGCAGAAATACCTGGTGAACACGGTCGGGATGAGCATCTCCGACTCCACCACGATTTCCGCCGCTACGCTGTTTCTGTTCATGTGCATTCAGCCGCTGGTAGGCGGTTTGTCTGACAAAATCGGCCGTCGTCCGATCCTGATTGCCTTCGGCGTTCTGGGCACCCTGTTCACCGTGCCGATCCTGACCACCTTGCACACCATCACCACGTGGTGGGGCGCGTTCTTCCTGATCATGGCAGCGCTGATCATTGTCAGCGGCTACACCTCGATCAACGCGGTGGTGAAGGCTGAGCTGTTCCCGACCGAAATCCGCGCGCTGGGCGTTGGCTTGCCTTACGCACTGACGGTGTCGATCTTCGGTGGTACCGCTGAATACATCGCACTGTGGTTCAAAAGTGCAGGTATGGAAACCGGCTACTACTGGTATGTAACGGCGTGTATCGCCTGCTCGCTGCTGGTGTACGCGACCATGAAAGACACCCGTACCCATTCGCGGATCGAGACTGACTAAGCACCTGAGTTTGCCTGTAGTCGCTGCCGCAAGCAGCGACTACAGGTGTTACATCCTCCCCGCTCTACCCCCCCCTTGTAAGAACTCTTCCAATTAATTGTCAGTTAATTCTGTTAGCTCACTATCAACCTCAACGAAATCTCAGTTCAGACCTGTCTTGAGTCTTTTGCGAATGAAAGCTCAAACACCCTTTAGAACCGGTTTTCGCGCGGGCATATACATCGAATTTAATGATTGTTTTGCGCTATTTTTTGCGCTTTTTAATCAAATTAATCGGCGTAGTCTTAAACCCATACCCGCTGCACCTACCCAATCACGTAACAGGAGCAACATCATGAAAACCCAATTAATCCTCGCAGCTGTCCTTTCGGCCTTGGCTTTCAACACGTTTGCCGCTGATGGTTTTGATCGTACTCAGTCTTCGACCTTTGCCGAGGATGGCTACAACAGCACTCGCTCAGCGACCTTTGCTGAAGATGGCTACAACAAAACTCACTCGGCAACCTTTGCTGAAGACGGCTACAACAAAACTCACTCGGCAACTTTTGCTGAAGATGGCTACGACAAAACCCACTCGGCAACTTTTGCTGAAGACGGCTACGACAAAACCCAGTCGGCGACTTTTGCTGAAGATGGCTACGATCGCACCAAAGGCGCCAGCATCAGCTAAGACCTGAAATTGGCATCCCAGCCCGGCTTCGGCCGGGCTTAATCGTTTTTGGGGGCATCGTTTATCAAGGTCACACGCCTGATCAAACAACCGGCCGGATACCCAGCATTTGTCTTCACGGAAAATGCCTTGCACTATATGGCCCCTCTATCTCAGCTGTTTGCGGATGCCTGCCATGCATGACGATATTCACTTTTACGAGCCTTCTCAGGGCCACGGCCTGCCCCATGATCCGTTCAATGCGATTGTCGGGCCGCGCCCGATTGGCTGGATTTCGTCGCAGGATGCTCAAGGTCGGCTGAATCTCGCGCCGTACAGCTTTTTCAACGCGTTTAATTACATCCCGCCCATCATTGGTTTTTGCAGTGTGGGCCGCAAAGACAGCCTCAATAACATTGAGCAAACCGGTGAGTTTGTCTGGAACCTGGCCACGCGCCCTTTGGCCGAGGCGATGAATCAAAGCTGCGCGCCTGTCGGGCCCGAGGTGGATGAGTTTGCATTGGCGGGCCTGACGACAGTGGCTTCTCGCGTGGTGAGCGTGCCACGGGTGGCCGAAACACCGGTGTCGTTTGAATGCAAGGTGACGCAGATTATTCAGCTACAACGCGCCGACACAGCATTAGTGCCGAGCTGGCTGATTCTGGGAGAGGTGGTAGCCGTGCATATCGCCAAGCACCTGCTTAAAGACGGGATTTACGACACAGCTGCCGCCGAACCGATTTTGCGCGGCGGCGGCCCGGCGGATTATTTCCAGCTCGGCCCAGAGGCGCTGTTCAAAATGCACCGCCCAAAATAACTACCAGACCAGCTCGCCGTCTTCAGTGACGTCTAGCAGGTTTTGCAGGTGGTTTTGCGCTGCGGCATCGGCTGCCGTGGCGGTTGCAAAGGTCTGGTCGATCAGGAGTTTGTGAAAGCGCGGCGCTCCACCTTCGTACAAGGCTTTGACCGCAATCGCTGCGTTGTAAGCCCCAGGAACCCCCAGTTCTACCGGGACAACTGCCGATACCGCTTCAAAGTCTTTAAATTCTTTACGCGCCATGCTTCACATCCCGGCCAGTGAAAAGGCGGCATTCTACCCGCTTAACTGGCCTGCTTGTGCATTTGGGCAGACGCGTGTTCGTTGAAGGTCTGAAAGTCCAGGCTGTCGATCACGTGCTGGTTGAGCAGCACGCTGAAAACGTCCATCAACGGAGAATTGAAGTACGCCTGCATCGCAAGCTCACTCTCCCAATAACCGGCGACATGCCACAGTAACGGGTCGTTGTCGCAATGCTGCAGGGCAAAGTGCAGGCAACCGGGCGTTTGCCGCGAGGGTTCAATCAATTGCTTCAAACAGGCGTGGACCTGAGCCGAACACCCGACGCGAGCGCGAACCAACGTCAGATGACTGACAGCAGTGTGCTGGGGCATGGAGGCCTCCACAAAGGAAAGTGGCATTAGGGGGGAGATTCAAATCTTAAGGCCCGGCGACCAACGGCGTTAGTCGATTTCTGCCCCAGGCTTGCACGATTCTGCAAAACATCGTCTTGGCACGTTGTCACCTTTGAGCAAGCCGCAGCACCCATTTGTCGAGGTTTCGAGCAATACTCCACGTCTGTTACGCCAGCGTCAGGCGCTTGATACCCGGCACTCGCAGGATCAGGCAAGACTGCGACAGAAATTGGCTACCCCCTCGCCTTGCACAAACTTAAGCTGTGCCTACACCGCGTCTGTTATGAGGAAACTTCACATGTCACTGCTGGAACCGCCGCGACCCGCGCTCGACCCCGCGCTTGAAAAACAGCGCGTGGAACTGGCTGACCTGATTTACCGGCACACCCCCGACGACGGTTCATTCGAAACGGGTGTCAAGGCGCTATTTGTGTCGCGCTACAGCCAGCCCAGCGGTTTTTCGCCCAGCCTGCCCAAACCCGCGTTGTGCATCATGGCTCAGGGCCGCAAAGAAGTGCGCCTGGCCGATGAGTACTTTGCCTACGACCCCCTCAATTACCTGATGGTTTCGGTGTCGATGCCCATCAGTGGGCGCGTGGTAGAGGTGTCTCCCGAAAAACCGATATTGGCCTTGCGCCTTGATATTGATCCGGCAGAAATCACCACCTTGCTCAACGAGGCAGGCCCCATGGGTGTGCCTTCGCGACCTACAGGGCGCGGGCTGTACGTTGAACCCATCGACCAACCGATGCTCGACGCCTTGTTGCGCCTGACGCGGTTGCTCGATACGCCGAAAGACATCGCCATGCTCGCGCCTCTCATTCGTCGTGAGATCTTGTATCGCTTGCTGCGCAGTCCGCAGGGTTATCGCTTGTATGAAATTGCCAGCGAGAACAGTCAAACCCACCGCGTCAGCCGGGCTATTTCGTGGCTCAACGGTAATTTCGAGCAACCGCTGCGCATCGACAACCTGGCCCGTGAAGCCAATTTGAGCGTGTCGACACTCCACCATCGGTTCAAGGCCGTGACCGCCATGAGCCCGTTGCAGTACCAAAAGCAATTGCGCCTTAACGAAGCGCGACGGCTGATGCTCAGCGAGGGGCTCGATGCTTCGGCGGCAGGTTATCGCGTGGGTTATGAAAGCCCTTCGCAATTCAGCCGCGAGTACAGCCGACAGTTTGGCGCGCCGCCGGTACGGGATCTGGCGCGCCTGCGCATGAGCCTATGAAGCCCGCGATTGCTGCCAGTGCTGCTCGTCGATTTCAATCACGGTCGGCCCTTGGCGGTCGGCGGCACTGGCCAGCGCGGCACGCAATTGTGCTTCGCCCTCGACCGTCAACGCCGTGCAACCCAGAGCTTTGGCCACGCCGATAAAATCCGGGGTGTAGATGTCGACCCCGACCGGCTCGATGGCGCGATTGAGCATGTATTTTTTGATTTCGCCATAGCCTTGGTTGTTCCACAGCAACACGATGATCGGCGTGCGTGCTTCAACGGCGCAGGCCAGTTCAGACAGGGTAAATTGCAACCCGCCATCGCCGATCAGGCACAGCACCGGGCCCGCGGGCCGGCCGTCAGCGCAACGCCCCAGCCACGCGCCGATGGCGGCGGGCAAGGCGTAACCGAGGGTCCCGTAGCCGGTTGATGAGTTGAACCAGCGGCGCGGCTGTTCGGGGTTAAAGGTCAGGTTGCCGGTGTACACCGGCTGGGTCGAGTCGCCCACGCACACGGCGTCAGGCAACACGTCGAAAACAGTCTGCAAAAAGTGCGTTTGCGCCAGGGTCGGTGCATCCCAGCCAATGGCCAGTGCCGTTCGTAAACGGGCGGCTCGCGTCGCTCCCCAGTCAGCCGTGCGCTCAGGCAGCGGTTGAGCGTTGATGCGCGCCAACAACGCTTCGGCGGCCAGCCGGGCATCGGCCACCAAGGCCTGCGCGGGTGGGTAATTGCGCACGGTCTGGTCCGGGTCAATATCGATGCGCAGCAAGACCCCGGGAATGTCAAAGCCACCGGCAAAGGTCACGTCGTAATCGGTTTCGGCCAACTCGGTGCCGATCGCCAAGACCACGTCGGCCTCGGCCACCAAGGCCCGGGTCTCGACCAGCGTTTGGGTGGAACCGATCAACAACGGGTGCGCCGAAGGCAGCATGCCTTTGGCATTGATGGTCAGCGCCACCGGCGCCCCCAGACGTTCAGCCAATTGCAGCAGCGCCGGGGCCGCGTCGATCGCCCCACCGCCCGCCAGAATCAGCGGGCGCTTGGCGTGGGCCAGACGCTCACTCATCGCCTTGACGGCAGCGGGCGCTGCACCCGGGCGCGCGATGTTGACCGGCAGGCTGGCGAGCAAGGCATCGGCGTTTTCTACCAGCACGTCCAGCGGGATTTCAATGTGCACCGGCCGCGGCCGACCGGCCTGAAACAACGCAAAAGCCCGCGCCAGCACGCCCGGCAACTCGGCCGCCGACATCAAGGTGTGGGAAAAAGCCGCGACGCCAGCCACCAGCGCGCTCTGGTTCGGCAATTCATGCAACTTGCCACGCCCGCCGCCCAACTGGCTGCGCGACTGCACGCTGGAGATCACCAGCATCGGGATCGAGTCCGCGTAAGCCTGGCCCATGGCCGTGGTGATGTTGGTCATGCCCGGCCCGGTGATGATGAAACACACCCCCGGCTTGCCGCTGGTGCGCGCATAGCCATCGGCCATAAAGCCTGCGCCCTGCTCGTGGCGCGGGGTCACGTGATTGATTCGTGAACCGGCCAGCCCGCGATACAACTCGACCGTGTGCACGCCAGGGATGCCAAACACCTGCTCAACCCCATACGCTTCCAGCAACTTGACCAGTACTTCGCCGCACGTCGCCATGTGTCCTGCCCTCTTCTTGTGCTCAAGTAATGAGCCATTGAAGCGAGCGCGTGTAGCGGGCACAACGCAAACCTGCTCATACTAGCCATGTCCTGGACTCATGGCTGACCTCACATGAAACGCCTCCCACCGTTGCCCGCGCTGCACACCTTTTTGATCACGGCCCAATGCTGCAACTTCACCCGCGCCGGTGAACAATTGCACATCACCCAAGGCGCGGTCAGTCGCCAAATAGCCGGACTTGAGGAGCACCTGGGCTATCCCCTGTTTTATCGGCAGGCCCGTGGACTGAGCCTGACCGAACAGGGCCAGGCGCTGTACCCGCGTATCGAGCAGGTGTTTGATTTGATCGGGGAAGCCGTCGAACACGCCAGCATCCGCCGCACGCCACTGCAAATCAAAGCCCCGACCTGCATGCTGCGCTGGCTGCTGCCCAAGCTGATGCAATGGCAAAAACTGCGCCCGGACGTGCCCGTCGAGCTGACCAGCAGCGTGCAGCATGGGGTCGATTTTCGCCGCGAAGCCTTCGATGCCGCCGTGGTTTACAGCCCGCTACCGGGGCCAAAACGTGTGGGGCAACACCTGTTTGACGAACTACTGATACCGGTCTGCGCCCCGCATTTACTGGAAGGCCGCGAGGCGATCAATCGCTTGAGCCACCTTGAGCAACACACCTTGTTGCACCCCAGCCGAGACCAGCGGGACTGGGCTCACTGGCTCAGTGTGGCCGGGGCAGACGCCTCGACCATTCGTCAGAGCCAATACTTCGACACCCTGGACCTGGCCATGACGGTGGCCGCGCAAGGTAACGGCGTTGCGATAGGTGACTGGTCGTTGATCGGCGACGACTTGCAGGCCGGGCGGCTGGCGGTGCCTTTTGATTTGAAGGTGCGCACCGGCGCGGCCTACCTGCTGGTGAGTTCACCGCGCAGCGAGCCTGCGCCGCCGTTGCGCGAATTGATGGATTGGCTGGTAGCACAAGCCACCGCAAATCCCGTGTAGGAGCGAGCTTGTCTCGCGATCTTTTGATCTTTAAAAGATCGCGAGGCAAGCTCGCTCCTACAGAGGGTCAGCGGGGTGTTTAGTAGCCGACAGTGAACCGCTGGCGCGAGTGCTTGGGCGCTTCGACTTCATCCAGCATGGCGATGGCGAAGTCAGCGAAGGTGATCCAGCTTTTGCCTTCAGCACTGACCAGCAGGTGGTCTTTGCCCAGACGGAAGGTGCCTGTGCGCTCGCCTTCGACAAACTCGGCTGATGGCGAAATAAAGGTCCAGTCCAGGTCCTTTTCTTTGCGCAGCGTGTCGAGGTACTTGCCGCCCGCCGTCGCTTCTAGCTTGTATGCTTCCGGGAAGTCTTCGCTCTCGATGACCTTGGTGTCGTCCGGCAGTAATAGCGAACCCGCACCGCCCACAAACAGCAGGCGTTTCACCCCGGCCTTTTTCACCGGCTCGATGATTGCCTCAGGTTCGAGTGTCGAAAAATGCGCGGCGCTGAGCACTACGTCACTTCCGGCAACAGCCGCTTGCAACGCCTGAGCGTCGTTGACGTCAACGTCCTTGATCACAACGTCCTTATGCGGGCTGATTTTTGACGTAGCGTGACGAGCAATGGCTGTCACGCGATGACCACGACGCAGTGCTTCTTTCAGCAGTTGGCTACCCGCACGACCGGTGGCTCCGATGATTGCAATGTTGCTCATGATGTTCTCCTGTTGGATGGATTGGGTGGCGGTCAGCGTTAAATCACCACTTCATTTCGCCTTTCGCTACTTTGGCGCTCAGCTCCAGCGAAGACGCTTCACCCAGATTCGGGTAACGCTTTTTCATCGCGGCGATCAGTTCATCCGAGTTCTTGGCTTTGAGGGTTTCCTCATCAAATGCCTTGATGTAATCGCGGGTGAAGGTCACTGAGTTCATTGATTGGTCGTTTTCGCCCAGGTAATGCCCCGGCACGACGATTTTCGGTTGCAAGCTGGCGATGCGTTTCAAGGTGCCCAGCCATTGCCGGTGCGACTGCGGGGTCTGGGTGTCGGCCATCCACACATGCAGGTTGTCGGCCACGACCACGCCACCAACCACCGCTTTAAGCGATGGAATCCAGACGAAGGTGCGCTCCGGCTGGCGGCTGGTCAGTCCGACGACATCCAGTTCATGGCCTTCAAGTTCCAACGTGTTGCCTTGCATGACCTGCGGCACGATTAACTGGTTCGGCACATCGGCGCCCATTTTCGGCCCCCAGAACGCCAGCTTGGCGTCTTTGGTCTGGTTGATGTGCTCAACGGTCGGTGCCGTGGCAAGCACATTGGCTTCAGGGAAGGCCTTGGTCAGGGTTTCGAGGCCAAAGTAATAGTCCGGGTCGCCGTGGCTGATGTAGATGGTGGTCAGGTGCTTGCCGCTGGCGCGGATTTTGTCGACCAGTTGCTGGGCCTGGCCCTTGGCAAACTGCGCATCGACCAGAATCGCGTCTTTCTCGCCGCTGACCAGCACTGACGACACTGGAAAAATCGCCTCGGCGCCGGGGTTGTAAACATCCAGGGTCAAGGGTGCCGGGGCCGCCGCCGCGTGCGCAGCGAAGCCCAGAGCGACAGCACTGAGGCAAAAACGGCGAAGAGTCGAGAATACGGTCATGGATGCGTCCTGAGGCTGGATCAGCGATGCACAGAGCTTAGTCGCACAATAGGCAACAAAAAATGCGATGCTCCGACATAGTTTGTTTCAGTAATCGGGCAAATCATGGATCGTCTTATCGCAATGCGGGTGTTTGTCACGGTGGTCGACCTGGGTAGCCAGTCTGCGGCAGCCGACCATCTAGACTTGTCACGCCCCGTGGTGTCACGTTATTTGGCAGAACTCGAAGAGTGGGTGGGCGCGCGCTTGATGCATCGCACCACGCGCAAGCTGAGCCTGACCGCCGCTGGCAATGAAACCCTGCCCCGCTGTCGGCAGTTACTGGAACTGGCAGACGACATGCAAGCCGCCGTCAGCGTGCCCGATGAGGCGCCGCGCGGGCTGTTGCGCATCAGCGTCAGCACCTCGTTTGGCCAGGCGCAGTTGGCGGCCGCCGTCACCGAGTACGTGCGGCGTTACCCCGACGTGTGCATAGACCTGCAAATGCTCGACCGCACAGTGAATCTGGTGGATGAACGCATCGACCTGGCGATTCGCACCAGCAACGACCTGGACCCGAGTTTGATCGCCCGCAAGCTGACCGTTTGTCGTTCCGTGCTGTGCGCGGCCCCCCAGTATTTGCGCGAGCATCCGGCGCCGCAGCAGGTCGACGACCTCAGCCAGCACAACTGCCTGAGCCACGCTTACTACGGCAAGAGCCTGTGGCATTTCACGGCTCATGGCGAAGCGGTTTCGGTGCCGGTGCAGGGCAATATCAGCGCCAACGAGGCCAGCACGCTGCTCAGCGTCACACTGGCCGGGGCGGGGGTTTCGCTGCTGCCCACTTATCAGGCCGGATGCCACGTGCGCAGCGGGGAGTTGGTGCGTCTACTGCCAGACGCTGAACCTTTGCTGATGAACATTTACGCGGTGTACGCCTCGCGCAAGCACATGCCTGCGACGTTGCGCAGCATGCTCGACTTTCTTGCAGAGCGTTTTACTGAGGAGCCCGCATGGGACAAAGGTTTGTGATGCGTAGTCCATTTGGAGGATGAAGCCGCGCGCGACCGCTCGTACAACTGGCATGGCAAGAAGAAGGGTCTGAGCTAGCCTCAAGGGTGTGAAGTCTAGGTCTGACTCCGATCGTGACAGGAGAGATGAAAGCCATGACCACTAAAACAAAAACCAGATGCATGACCTTTTTTATCGTTTTAGCGGCTGCTGTTCTGTTTGCAGGCGCGTGTTACCGCGCCGAACAAACACGGCTATCAGCCGGATTGGCCGCCAGTTGCTATGGCGGGCACTGCAACGCAATGTTCAGCGCGCTGAGGTAAGGATGCTTTAGCGCATCAGACCGGGCTGATGCTGTCAGTCCGGTCTGCTCGAAACCCGCTGGGCGAGGTGCCCGTCAGGCGCCGGAAGAACCGCGCAAAATACGCCGGATCGACAAACCCCAGGCTATCAGCCACTTCGCTGATGGTCATCGGTGTGTAGATCAAATGACGCTTGGCCTCCAATAGCAGCCGCTGATGAATGATCTGCAAGGCCGATTGCCCTGCCAGTTCGCGGCAGATGCTGTTCAGATGCGCCACCGAAATCCCCACCCGATGCGCCAACTGCTCAACGCTGGGCTGCTCACGAAATCGCGCCTCGACTTGCTGATTGAACAGGTTCAGGTACTCACGCCCGCGTGGCGGTATCTGCCGGGCTTCACGGCGCTGAATGACCTGACGCGTGACCCACACCAGCAGCACACTGATCAACGATTGCAAGAGCATGTCGCGGGCGGGCTGGGCGCTCACATATTCACTGTGCAACGCGCTGAACAGGCTGTTGAGGTAGTTCCGATCCTTGCCCGCCGGGTAGCTGGCAACTCGCTGCAGAGCGCTGATCGAACCACCCAACTGCGCTTGTAACTGCGCCACCAGCGGCGCGGCCAGGGTGAGGACAAACCCTTCAACGTTCGGCGAAAACTGAAACCCGTGCACGCACAGCGGCGGGATCACCTGAATCGCTGACTGCGCCAACTCATGGTACTGACCTTCGATTTCGACCCGCGCCCGGCCTTTGTGCACGTACAGCAACTGGCACAAATCGGCATGCCGATGGGTGCGTATTTCCCAGTCATGCACACGACTGCGCAGCGAAATGGTCTCGCAGTGCAGCAGGTCGGGGCTAAGCCAGTCCTGCTGTTCGCCGTACAGCTTGAACACCGGGATAGACGCAGGGGCAGAGGCAGTCATGGGGCGCAGCCTGTTGATGTGACAATGGGCCGATAATCGCCCTGATTAGCGAAAAGTACCGGCAATTGCGCATTTATCACCTTCATTTGCCTCGCTCGCAAGCGAAAAATACAGGCACAAATTATAAAAACCACTTCGTCCTTAAGTGAACGCGGCCCTTGTAGGAGCGAGCTTGCCTCGCGATCTTTTAAACGATCAAAAGATCGCGAGGCAAGTTCGCTCCTACCAGAGACTGTATGCAGTAAGTCAGTTAACGGACGAAGCTTGCGAGAGAGAACAACAATGAAAACTCAAGTCGCGATTATCGGTGCCGGGCCTTCAGGGCTGCTGCTCGGCCAACTGTTGCACAACGCAGGCATTGATAACGTCATTCTCGAACGCCAGACCGGCGACTACGTACTCGGCCGAATTCGCGCCGGGGTGCTGGAACAAGGCATGGTCGACCTGTTGCGTCAGGCCGGTGTCAGCCAGCGCATGGACGCTGAAGGTCTGGTGCATGATGGCTTTGACCTGGTGCTCGATGACCGCCAGGTACGTATCGACCTCAAAGGCCTGACCGGCGGCAAAAGCGTGATGGTGTATGGCCAGACCGAAGTCACCCGCGACCTGATGGCCGCACGCGAGGCCGCCGGGGCGCAAACGCTGTACAACGCCAGCAACGTGCAACCGCACGGCATGAAAACCGATGCGCCCTACGTGACCTTCGAAAAGGACGGCGAAACCTGGCGCCTGGACTGCGACTACATCGCCGGTTGCGATGGTTTTCACGGCGTGGCACGTCAGTCTATTCCCGGCGATGTGCTGAAAGTTTTTGAACGCGTGTACCCGTTTGGCTGGCTCGGTGTGTTGGCAGACACGCCGCCGGTCAACGATGAACTGGTGTACGCCAAACATAAGCGCGGCTTTGCCCTGTGCAGCCAGCGCTCCGCCACCCGCAGCCGCTATTACTTGCAAGTGCCCGTGGAAGAGAAGGTTGAGGACTGGTCGGATCAACGCTTCTGGGACGAACTGAAAGCCCGCCTGCCCACGCCCTTGGCCGAGCGACTGGTGACCGGGCCTTCGATTGAGAAAAGCATCGCGCCGCTGCGCAGTTTTGTGGTCGAGCCCATGCAGTTCGGGCGTCTGTTTCTGGTCGGCGACGCAGCGCACATCGTGCCGCCCACGGGTGCCAAGGGCCTGAATCTGGCAGCCAGCGATGTCAGCACACTGTTCAACATCCTGCTGAAGGTCTACGCCGAGGGCCGCACCGATTTGCTGGAGCGCTACTCCGAGGTGTGTCTGCGGCGTATCTGGAAAGCCGAGCGGTTTTCGTGGTGGATGACCTCGATGCTGCACCGCTTTGCAGACAGCGACGATTTTAGCCAGCGCATTACCGACAGCGAGCTGGCGTATTTCGTCGACTCTGAGGCCGGGCGCACAACCATTGCAGAAAATTACGTTGGCCTTCCTTACGAAGCTATCGAATAGCGACCTATCGAGTACAATCGCGGGCATCTCGCCACACGTTTGATGCCCGCAGGTGTATTTCGTGACCAGCCTTAACCCGCCTCTACCAGCCAAACCCGCTATTCGCAGTATCCTCGTCGCCCTGATGCTGGCGATTTTTCTGGGGGCGCTGGACCAAACCATCGTTGCCGTCTCGATTCCCGCCATCTCTGCGCAGTTCAAGGATGTCAGCCAACTGGCGTGGGTGATTTCCGGCTACATGGTGGCCATGACCGTGGCAGTGCCGATCTATGGCAAGCTCGGCGATTTGTACGGCCGCAGACGCCTGATGCTGTTCGGCATGGGCCTGTTTACCCTGGCCTCGTTGTTTTGCGGGCTCGCGCAGAACATGGAGCAACTGGTGCTGGCGCGGATCCTTCAGGGGATTGGCGCTGGCGGGATGATTTCGGTGAGTCAGGCGATCATCGGGGACATCGTGCCGCCACGCGAGCGCGGGCGTTATCAGGGCTATTTCAGCAGCATGTACGCGGTGGCCAGTGTGGCCGGGCCGGTGCTGGGCGGCTACATGACCGAATACTTGTCGTGGCGCTGGGTATTTTTGATCAATCTGCCGCTGGGGTTGGTGTCGTTGTGGATCGCGCATCGCACCTTGGTCGGGCTACCTGTCCCACAACGCAAACCGATCATTGATTACCTCGGCACCGTGCTGATGATTGTCGGACTGACCTCATTGCTGCTGGGCATCACCTTTATTGGCCAGGGTCACAGCTGGCGCGACGATCAGGTGCTGGGCCTGCTGGCGGCTGCATTGGTCGCGCTGGCGCTGTTTGTCTGGCATGAACGCCGCACTCTGGAGCCGTTGCTGCCGATGCACCTGTTCGCCAATCGCAACGCGGTGCTGTGTTGGTGCACCATTTTCTTCACCAGTTTCCAGGCCATTTCACTGATTGTGCTAATGCCGCTGCGCTACCAAAGCATCACCGGCGCTGGCGCCGACAGTGCGGCCCTGCACTTGCTGCCATTGGCCATGGGCTTGCCCATGGGCGCCTACTTTGCCGGGCGCATGACCTCCGTGACCGGGTATTACAAACCCATGATTTTGAGTGGAGCGGTGCTGATGCCGCTCTCCATTGTCGGCATGGCCTTAAGCCCGCCGAGCGCCGAACTAGTGAGTGGCGTGTTTATGCTGCTCAGCGGGATCGCGGCAGGGTTGCAGTTTCCGACGTCCTTGGTGGGCGCGCAAAATTCGGTGCAGCAACACGACATTGGCGTCGCCACCAGCACCACCAACCTGTTCCGCTCGTTGGGCGGCGCGGTGGGCGTGGCGCTGATGTCAGCCTTGTTGCTCGCGCTGCTGCATGATTCGTTAGTGACGCCAGCAGTGGGTCAGCCACTGCTGGGTGAAGGCAGCTCGGGCAATGTGTTGCTTGACGGACTCAACGCAGTACAAGGCCCGGCGCTGGATAACCTGCGCAGTGAATTGCTGATGACCTTCCGCACCTTGCTGATGGTCAGCGCTGCGATCTCACTGCTGGGGCTGTGCGCGGCGATCACGATGCCTAATAAGGTACTGCGTGGGCGCGAAGACAAGGCGAAGTAATTGCCGACATCCCCCTGTAGGAGCGAGCTTGCTCGCGATCTTTTAAAGATCAAAAGATCGCGAGCAAGCTCGCTCCTACAGGGATTTGTGCAATCGGGTCAGGGTCGGGCGCTGATTTGTTTTTGCAGGTTCTGGATCTGAGTTTGCAAGGTGTTGATGTTGCGTGTCATTTGGGCACGGAACACGTCAAATTCTGCGGTGCTGGCGCCTTGCGACGGCGCAGGGCGGTTTTCCAGCTGGCTCTTGAGCACAATCATGTCTTGTTCCAGGCTCGCTACCGCAGCGCTCGGATTGCCCTGTTTTTTCAAAGCGATCACGTCACCGGCCTGCTGTGCAACGCTGGCTTTTAGCGTGGCCAACTCAGTGCCCATGGCTTTCAGATCGGCCTCAAGCCGGGTCTGGTTTTCTTTCTGCGCAGTCACTTGCAGCAACATCGCGGCGTTGATTTGCTCAAAGCGCTGGTCCAGGTCCCCTTGCTGCCCTGCCACCAGACCTTGCTGGTGTTTACCCTGCTCCAGGAGTTGCTCTTCAAGCTGCTTGATCTGCAACTTCAAGGCTTCGCTGTCGGTGTTAATGCTCGACTCGCTGGCCACCACCTTGCCTGAGATTGCCTGCAGGCGCCCCGCCGCTTCTTCGCTGATGCGAGCAAAGCTTTCCTGGGTGGCCACCAACTGTTGTTCCATCAAAGAAATTTGCTGAAAGCTCCACCACGCCAACCCGCCAACCGCGACCAGCAAGGCCAGAATCAGCGCCCACAAAGGCCCCGTGCTCGGGCCCTTGACCTTGATCACAGGCGTATTGCGCGAGTACACCGTGGTGCGTTCGCGCGCGCCACCGGTCGAGGCCAGGTCATCATGGTCATCCGCATTGGCACGCAGGGTCGGAACATTGTCGAAGTCGTCACGAGCATCGTTACGCATGGCAAAACCTTATCTGAATCCTGAAGAATATTAGCGGTACGGCGATTCCTGAGCTTTCCACCACCCGCAAAACTCGTCCAGCGCTGCCCACAAGCTGACTTTGGGGTCGTAGTCGAGGTAATGCCGGGCGCGGCTGATGTCGAGAGTAAAGTCTTTGTCCATCACCTGCACCCCCAAACGCGAGAGTGTCGGCTCAGGCTGACCCGGCCACATCTTGCACGCGGCCTCACTGAGCGCGCCGACACTATAGGCCATGCCGTAGCCCCGATAACGGGTGACTTGCGGCACATTCATCTGGCGCATGACGTAATTGACCACGTCCCACAACGGGATCGGCGTGCCATTGCTGATGTTATAGGCCTTGCCCAAGGCTGAGCCGTTCACCAGCACGCTGCTCATCAGCGCTTCGTTGAGGTTCTGCATGCTGGTGAAGTCGACCTTGTTCAGGCCATTGCCAATGATCGCCAACCGGCCTTTGCGTTGCTGCTTCAACAACCGCGGGAAGAAGCTCATGTCCCCTGCCCCGGTCACGAAACGCGGACGCAAGGCGATCACTTCAAGGCCGAATTCCTGAGCCCCGAAAACCTTTTGTTCGGCCAGGAATCGGGTCTCGGCATAAGGGTGCTTGAAACGCTTGGGCACCTCTTCTTCAGTCAGCCCGAGGTGCGGGCGTCCGTCGAAATAAAGCGAAGCAGATGACAAGTGCACCAGACGCCGCACCCGCTGTTTCAAGCAGGCTTCCACGACGTTCTCGGTCACCAGCACGTTGTCACGAAAGAAATCCTGATAACGCCCCCAAGCGCCAACATGCCCCGCGCAATGCACCACGACATCGACATCGACGCACAGGTCACGCACCAGCAGGCCATCGGTCAAATCACCCGGGATAAATTCAGCACCACGTCGCACCAGGTGTTCAACCCCTTCGGCCCGACGCCCACTGACCCGTACGTCAAAGCCGTGCTCCAAGGCAAAACGCGCAAAGCGTCCGCCAATAAAGCCGCTCGCGCCGGTGACCAGAATCTTCATCAATTGCTCCAAATGCTGTAATTCTTGTTGCCTGCTGTTTAAACGCTATTTGTCAGGCCAAAGGCACTAACCAGCGCGATGCCGAACGCGATAAATGCGCCGTCAGTTGCTCCAGCAGTTGTCCGCCATTGCGCCAATGATGCCAGTACAGTGGCACGTCGATTGGTTTATCTGGCAAAAGCTCCAGCAATGCCCCGCTGGCCAATTGCTCGCGCACTTGCTGTTCTGGAATCAGCCCCCAACCCAGCCCGGCCTCCGTCAAGCGGATAAAGCCTTCTGATGAGGGACACAGATGGTGCTCGAAACCGCCGTCCACGCCCAGTGCTGCCAGGTAGCGATGTTGCAAAAAATCATCCGGGCCAAACACCAGCGCCGGGGTTTTAGGCAATCGCTCAGCACTCACCCCGGCCGGAAAATGCCGGGCAATAAAGCCCGGGCTCGCCAGCGCGCGGTAACGCATCGCGCCCAATAATACGCTGCGCGCCCCTGCCACCGGGCGTTCGCTGGCGCACAGGCAAGCGGCAACTTCACCGGCGCGCATGCGTTTTAAGCCGACGGTCTGATCCTCTACCACCAGGTCCAGCAACAGGTGCTGGTCGGCGCAAAAATCGCCGACTGCCTGCGCCCACCAGGTGGCCAGGCTGTCGGCATTCAATGCAATGCGCAGCCGCTCGGGCAGGCCTTCATCATCCAGCGCGGGCACGGCACTTTGCAGGTCACGCTCAAGCAAGCGCACTTGTTGCACATGGTTGAGCAAACGCCGACCAATATCAGTTGGGCTAGGCGGCGTGGCACGCACCAAAACCGGCTGCCCGATGCGCGCTTCCAGCAGTTTGATGCGCTGGGAAATAGCCGATTGTGACAAGCCCAACACCTGCGCTGCGCGCTCAAAACCGGCCTGTTCTACCACGGCGGCGAGGGCCGAGAGCAATTTATAGTCGAACATCAGTTTTCCTAATGGGCGATCAGTAATATTGGTTTTTCTTATACAGCCATGGACCCGACAATAGCCAGCAACAACCCTCTCTTCCGTGTACAGCTCGACGAGTAATTCTTATGTGGCAAAGCTACCTTAATGGCCTGTTGGTCGCGTTCGGCCTGATCATGGCGATCGGCACCCAAAACGCTTTTGTACTGGCGCAAAGCCTGCGCCGTGAACATCACCTGCCGGTGGCGGCCTTTTGTGTGATTTGCGATGCGTTGCTGGTGGCCGCAGGCGTGTTCGGCCTGGCCACGATTCTGGCGCAAAACCCGATCTTGCTGGGCATCGCCCGCTGGGGCGGCGCGGCGTTCTTGCTGTGGTACGGCACCCAGGCGTTGCGCCGAGCATTTTCGGCGTCAAGCCTGAAGCAGTCAGCCGGGCAAACCGCCCGCTCACTCAAGGCCGTGATGCTGAGTGCACTGGCGGTGACGCTGCTCAACCCGCATGTGTATCTCGATACAGTGTTGCTGATTGGCTCACTCGGCGCTCAGCAAAGCGTGCCCGGCGCTTATGTCGTGGGCGCGGCCAGTGCTTCGCTGCTGTGGTTTTTCACCTTGGCGCTCGGCGCTGCATGGCTGGCACCCTGGCTGGCCCGCCCCAGCACCTGGCGCCTGTTGGACCTGCTGGTGGCGGTGATGATGTATGCAGTGGCAGTGCAGTTGATAGTGGCGGGCTGAGTCACTGCAAGATCAAAAGATCGCAGCCTGCGGCAGCTCCACGCTGGGCACTTTTGCATCATTAAAAGCATCAGGTTTTTGAATCAATCGCGCTGAAACGTCTATTCCACACAGTTGTCGCGTGGTTAAGCCGCAACCCCGGTGCTATGATCCAGCGCTTGCGCCGCAAAGAGTACAAACTCCCCGGCGCGTGTTTGGCCGCCCGTGATCGGCCTTGCGCTCATCGCAACTGACCTGATTAGGAGAATCATCATGGCTTTCGAATTGCCGCCGCTGCCGTACGCACACGATGCCTTGCAGCCGCACATCTCCAAAGAAACCCTGGAGTTTCACCACGACAAGCACCACAACACCTACGTCGTGAACCTGAACAACCTGGTGCCAGGCACCGAGTTCGAAGGCAAAACCCTGGAAGAGATCGTCAAGACCTCTTCGGGCGGTATCTTCAACAACGCCGCTCAAGTGTGGAACCACACGTTCTACTGGAACTGCCTGTCGCCAAACGGCGGCGGCGAGCCTACTGGCGCTCTGGCTGAGGCCATCAACGCTGCGTTCGGTTCGTTCGACAAGTTCAAAGAAGAATTCAGCAAAACCTCTATCGGCACCTTCGGCTCCGGCTGGGGCTGGCTGGTGAAGAAAGCTGACGGTTCCCTGGCGCTGGCCAGCACCATCGGCGCCGGCAACCCGCTGACCAGCGGCGACACCCCGCTGCTGACCTGCGACGTTTGGGAACACGCTTACTACATCGACTACCGCAACGTACGTCCGAAGTATGTTGAGGCGTTCTGGAACATCGTTAACTGGAAGTTCGTTGCCGAGCAGTTCGAAGGCAAAGCTTTCACTGCCTGAATCTGACTTCAGGTAAAAAAACCCGGCGCTGCCGGGTTTTTTTTGGCTGAATCAAAAGTAGCGCCGGACCGCTCTTGCGCATCAGCGCCAGCTAAGATCAGCACACAGGTTTTTTTCATTCAATGGCTCAAGTTCACAAACCCATGAACCGACACAGTAGCCAATGATCAAGTCCCCTGATAGCAGCCCTGAAAAGGTGCAATGATTACCCGGCCCCCATGACCACAGGCGTCTCGGCAGGAAACAAGGAATAGCCCTTTGAAGCTGGAACTCAAAAACAGCTTGTCGATCAAGTTACTCCGGATCGTGCTGCTATCAGCATTGGTCGTGGGAGGCATACTCGGTTGCGCGCAAATTGTGTTCGATGCCTACATCACACGGCAATCCGTAACGGAAGATGCCGACCGTATCCTCAACATGTTTCGCGACCCCTCCACTCAGGCGCTGTACAGCCTGGACAGCGAAATGGCGATGCAGGTGATTGAGGGGCTGTTTCAGGACAAGGCCATACGTCACGCGTCTATCGGTCACCCCAATGAGCCGGTGCTCGCTGAAAAATCCAGGGGATTGCAAGAGACGTCCAGCCGCTGGCTGACCGACCTCATTCTAGGCAAGGAGCGCACCTTCAGCGCCGCACTGACGGGCAGCGGGCCGTACAACGAGTATTACGGCGACCTGAGCATTACCCTCGACACCGCCACCTACGGCAAGAGCTTTCTGACCAACGCCGGGGCCTTGCTGCTCTCGGGCATGTTGCGGGCCCTGCTGATGAGCCTCGTGCTGTATCTGATTTATCACTGGCTGCTGACCAAGCCCTTGTCAAAAATGATCCAGCACCTGACCAGCATCAACCCGGATCACCCCAGCGAGCATTTGATCCCGCAGCTCAAGGGCCATGAAAAAAACGAGCTGGGGGTTTGGGTCAACACCGCCAACCAACTGCTGGCCTCGATTGAGCGCAATACCCACTTGCGCCACGAAGCCGAGAACTCTTTGCTGCGCATGGCCCAGTACGATTTTTTGACCGGACTGCCCAATCGTCAGCAATTGCAAACCCAGCTCGGCAAAATCCTGATTGATGCTGGCCGCTCACAACGCCGCGTGGCCGTGTTGTGTGTGGGGCTGGATGACTTCAAAGGCATCAACGAGCAATTTGGTTATCAAACGGGCGACCAGTTGTTGCAGGCCCTGACCGACCGGATCCGTGCTCACAGCGGCAGCTTGGGGGCGTTGGCGCGTTTGGGCGGCGATCAGTTCGCGCTGGTGCAGGCGCATATCGAGCAGCCTTACGAAGCTGCCGAACTGGCGCAAAGCATTCTTGATGACCTTGAAACAGTATTCAGCGTGGATCAGCAAAACATCCGCTTGCGCGCCACCATCGGCATCACGCTGTTTCCGGAAGATGGCGACACCTCCGAGCAGTTGCTGCAAAAAGCCGAGCAAACCATGACCTTGGCCAAAACCCGTTCGCGCAGTCGCTATCAGTTTTACATCGCCAGCGTGGACCGCGAAATGCGCCGCCGACGCGAGCTGGAAAAAGACCTTCGCGATGCCTTGCTCGGCAATCAACTGTACCTCGTGTATCAACCGCAGATCCGTTACAGCGACCATCGTGTGGTCGGGGTCGAAGCGCTGTTGCGCTGGCAGCACCCTGAACACGGCATGATCCCCCCGGATCTGTTTATCCCGCTGGCCGAGAAAAACGACTCCATTATTGCCCTGGGCGAATGGGTACTGGATCAGGCCTGCAATCAACTGCGCGACTGGCACGACCAGGGTTTCACTGAACTGCGCATGGCCGTCAACTTGTCCACGGTGCAGTTACACCACGCGGAATTGCCTCGGGTGGTGAATAACCTGCTGCAGGTGTATCGCTTGCCGCCAGGCAGCCTGGAGCTGGAAGTGACCGAGACCAGCCTGATGGAAGACATCAGCACCGCCGCCCAGCATTTGCTGAGCCTGCGCCGCTCCGGCGCACTGATCGCCATTGATGACTTCGGCACGGGTTATTCATCGCTCAGCTATCTCAAAAGCTTGCCGCTGGACAAAATCAAGATCGACAAGAGCTTTGTGCAAGACCTGATTGACGATGACGACGATGCCACCATCGTGCGCGCCATCATTCAGCTCGGCAAAAGCCTGGGCATGCAGGTGATTGCCGAAGGGGTGGAAACTCTCGAACAAGAAGCCTATGTGATCAGCGAAGGCTGCCATGAAGGCCAGGGTTACCTGTACAGCAAGCCCCTTGGCACAAGGGAATTGAGCGCTTATTTGAAACAGGCGCAACGCAACAACGCACTTAATGTGTAATTTTATATTTCATTATTTTTAGACGCGCCGCGAAAGACATGGCGTCGCTGCGAAGTAAATAGGAAATATTTACAACAGTAACCCTTTACACAAAATGCAAATCTTTCGCATCATGTCGCACGTTTTGCGTGCCGTCGCATGCTTGTCCCACCTCTCGAAGCAGGATTTTCGCCATGATTCGTATGCCCCTGGCCACCGCCAGTCTGCTGGCCATTGCTATTTCACTCGCCGGTTGTGGCGACAAAGACAAAGAAAAAACAGCCGCAGCAGCCCCTACGCCAGCAGCAGCGACCACGCCTGCCACGCCAGCCACTGACGTCACGGCAGCCCAAGTCGACGAAGCAGCCGCCAAGGCCGTTGTCGCGCATTACGCCGACATGGTCCACGCCGTGTACAGCGACGCCGAATCCACTGCGAAAAAACTGCAAACCGCGATCGACGCGTTCCTCGCCAAGCCAAACGACGACACCCTGAAAGCCGCCCGCGCGGCCTGGGTTGAGGCGCGCGTGCCTTACCTGCAAAGTGAAGTGTTCCGTTTCGGCAACACGATCATTGATGACTGGGAAGGCCAAGTGAACGCCTGGCCGCTGGACGAAGGCCTGATCGACTACGTTGACGCCAACTATGCCGGCGCACTGGGCAACCCGGGTGCCAACGCCAACATCATCGCCAACACCCAGATCCAGGTCGGCGAAGACAAAGTCGACGTGACCGAAATCACCCCGGAAACCCTGGCCAGCCTGAATGAGTTGGGCGGTTCCGAAGCCAACGTGGCTACCGGCTACCACGCCATTGAGTTCCTGCTGTGGGGCCAGGACCTGAACGGCACCGGCCCAGGCGCGGGCAACCGCCCTGCTTCTGACTACCTGGAAGGTGAAGGCGCCACAGGCGGCCACAACGACCGCCGCCGTGCCTACCTCAAAGCCGTGACCCAACTGCTGGTCAACGACCTCGACGAAATGGTCGGTAACTGGGCCCCGAATGACCCGGAAAACTACCGCGCCACGCTGGAAGCCGAACCTGTACAGAACGGTCTGCGCAAAATGTTCTTCGGTATGGGCAGTCTGTCGTTGGGCGAACTGGCAGGCGAGCGCATGAAAGTGTCGCTGGAAGCCAACTCCCCTGAAGACGAGCAAGACTGCTTCAGCGACAACACCCACAACTCGCACTTCTACGATGCCAAAGGCATTCGCAACGTGTACCTGGGTGAATACGTACGCGCTGATGGCACCAAAATGACCGGCCCAAGCCTGTCATCCTTGGTCGTCGTTGTAGACCCGGCCACTGACACCACGCTGAAATCCGACCTGGCCGACACCGAAGCCAAGATCCAGGTCATGGTTGACCTCGCCAACAAGGGTGAGCACTACGACCAGTTGATCGCTGCCGGTAACGAAGCGGGCAACCAAGTGGTACGTGACGCCATCGCGGCACTGGTCAAGCAGACCGGCGCTATCGAACAAGCGGCTGGCAAGCTGGGCATCAGCGACCTGAACCCGGACAACGCCGATCACGAGTTTTAATGGGCGCTGTTTGAGTGAGTGACGCAAAAGGCGACCTTCGGGTCGCCTTTTTTTGTGGGCTGTCTGTAGCTGCGGCCTAAGGGGGCCGAGTCTCTTCAGCCGAACAAATACCCTGTAGGAGCGAGCTTGCTCGCGATCTTTTGATCGTTGATCTGTCGGTGTACATATCCATTGCCTGCGCAACGGCGCTTTACGGGTTTCGCTCTTACAGCGAGGCACTTTTGTCAAACAGCCACAAAAGTACCCAAAAAGGCCTTGCCCCAGCGTACGGCCCTCGCTGCGCTCAGGTTCCCTCGTTCCGATCCCGCTCCGTGGGCACGCCGCCACGGGCCATCCATGGCCCATCGCGGCTCTTCCGGCATCCATGCCGGAACACCCACTGCGCAGAACCTCCACTCGGCCTCCCGAAGGGGCGGGTAGATCAAGATCAAAAGATCGCGAGCAAGCTCTCTCCTACACGGAGGGAAAATTATTGTGCGTGATACCAAACGCTAATTCCTCTTATTTCAATTCACCTTCCCTGATAAACTTTCGCCCTCGATTTTGCTGACTGATCTGGACGTTTGATGCCCTCGCTGCCTCTGCGCCTGTCCTTGCTGCTGGCCTTAGGCCTTGCTGGCTGTGATGACGCGCCGCGCTTTACTCAACCCGAGCCCGGCGAAGCCCGCTCTGGCGGAGCTACGACGGTGCGTAAAACGGATCAAAATGCCTTTTCAATGCCCTCCGCCAATCTGTCGCCCACCCGGCGTCTGGATTTCAGTGTGGGTAACAGTTTTTTTCGCAGCCCGTGGGTGATTGCACCTTCTACTACCACGGCGCGTGATGGCCTGGGGCCGTTGTTTAATACCAACGCCTGCCAGAACTGCCATATCAAGGACGGTCGCGGCCATCCGCCGACGCCCAGCGCCAAGAACTCGGTGTCTATGCTGGTGCGTCTGTCGATTCCCAACGAGCCCACTTACGCCAAGTTGATCGAGCAAACCGGGGTCGTCCCGGAGCCTGTTTACGGCGGCCAACTGCAAGACATGGCGGTACCCGGCGTTGCGCCAGAAGGCAAGGTTCGGGTCGACTACGAACCGGTGTCAGTACGTTTCAAAGACGGTACCGAAGTCGAACTGCGCAAACCCGTACTCCAGATCACGCAATTGGGCTATGGCCCGATGCACCCCGACACCCGTTTCTCGGCACGCATTGCGCCGCCGATGATTGGGCTGGGGTTGCTTGAAGCCATCCCCGACGAAGCGATTCTGAAGAATGCCAACAAGGGCGGCGGCATCAACGGACGCCCGAATCAGGTGTGGGATGACGCTCAGCAAAAGACTGTTTTAGGCCGATTTGGCTGGAAAGCGGGCCAACCGAACCTCAATCAACAAAATGTTCACGCCTTTTCTGGTGATATGGGGCTCACAACTCGCCTGAGGCCGTTTGATGATTGCACCCCCGCACAAACCGACTGCCTGGCAGCGCCCAACGGCAATGGTCCGGATGGCGAACCCGAGGTCAGTGACAACATTCTGCGCCTCGTCGAGTTCTACACCCGTAACCTCGCTGTGCCCGCTCGCCGTGATGTCGGTTCGCCGCAGGTGCTGGCCGGTAAAAATCTGTTCTATCAGGCCGGTTGCGTGTCGTGTCATACGCCGAAGTTCACCACCTCAGCCAATGCGGCTGAGCCTGAGCTTGCCAATCAGGTCATTTACCCCTACAGCGATCTGCTGTTACACGACATGGGCCCGGGGCTTGCCGATAACCGTACCGAATTCGCCGCATCAGGCAGCGATTGGCGCACACCGCCACTGTGGGGCATCGGTTTGACTCAGGCGGTGAGTGGCCATACCCAGTTTCTGCACGATGGTCGTGCACGCAACCTGCTCGAAGCCGTGCTGTGGCATGGCGGTGAGGCCGAGCCGGCCAAGCAGCAGGTTTTACACTTTAATGCCGAGCAGCGCGCTGCGTTGCTGGCGTTCCTGAACTCTCTTTAACGCCTTATAAGATCGGGGACCCCGACATGTTTCGACCCAAGCTTCTGTTCACCAGCCTTGCCGCCATTGCCTTGGCTGCCTGCTCGCCACAAGACCCGCAAGCCGTCACCTCGGCCGCTATCGCTAAACAAGTGATCCTGCCGACTTACAGCCGCTGGGTTGAAGCTGATCGCCAGTTGGCGGTCAGCGCCCTCGCGTACTGCGAAGGCAAAGAATCGCTCGACACCGCTCGCGCCGACTTCTTGCACGCGCAAAAGGCCTGGGCCGAATTGCAGCCTTTGCTGATTGGCCCATTGGCCGAAGGCAATCGCTCGTGGCAGGTGCAGTTCTGGCCAGACAAAAAGAACCTGGTCGGACGTCAGGTTGAGCAACTGGTCGTGGCCCAGCCGCAGATCGATGCCGCTGCTCTGGCCAAATCCAGCGTTGTGGTGCAAGGCCTGTCGGCTTACGAATACATTCTGTTCGACAGCCATATCGACCTGGCTGATACAGCACAAAAAGCCCGTTATTGCCCTCTGCTGACCGCCATCGGCGAACGTCAAAAACAGCTGGCCGAAGAAATCCTGGCGAGCTGGAACAGCACTGACGGCATGCTGGCGCAGATGACCAAGTTCCCGAACCAGCGTTATGCCGACTCTCACGAAGCCATCGCAGACCTGCTGCGCGTACAAGTGACCGCACTCGACACCTTGAAGAAGAAGCTCGGCACGCCAATGGGCCGTCAGAGCAAGGGCATTCCACAGCCCTTCCAGGCTGACGCGTGGCGCAGTCAGGGCTCGCTGCAAAGCCTGGCCGCCAGTCTTGCGGCCGCTCAGACCGTATGGGTCGGGGTCGATAACAAAGGCTTGCGTAGCCTGTTGCCCGCCGAGCAAAAGCCGCTGGCTGACAAGATCGATGCCGCGTACGCCGCCTCGCTCAAATTGTTCAACGACAACTCGCGCACGCTCAATGAGCTGTTGGCTGACGACGCTGGCCGCGCACAACTGGATGCCATCTACGACAGCCTTAACGTGGTTCACCGTCTGCACGAAGGCGAACTGGCCAAGGCGCTGGGCATTCAACTGGGCTTTAACGCCAACGACGGCGATTAATGAAGGATGGTTCGATGATGCGCAGGCAAGCTCTCAAGCTCGGTGGTTTATTGCTGAGCGCCGTGACGCTGGGCGGTTGGTCGCTGTTTAAATCTAAAGGCCAGAGCCCGCTGCTGCTCAGTGCCCGAGACGATGTGGACGGCAACCACTTTGCCGTGGGCTATCGACTGGATGGCACCCAGGTGTTCAGTACGCAGGTCGGCCAGCGCTGCCACGACATCATCAACCACCCAACGCTGCCTATCGCGCTGTTTGTGGCACGACGTCCCGGCACGGAAAGTTACCTGATCAGCCTCAAGGACGGGCAACTGCTGCAAACCCTGACATCGTTACCCAATCGGCATTTTTATGGTCATGCGGTGATTCATAAAGACGGCGAATGGTTGTACACCACCGAGAATGACACCACCGATCCGGGGCGTGGCTTGCTGGGGGTTTACCGCTTTGAAGGCGAACGCCTGATTCACAAGGGTGAAATCCCCACTCATGGAGTGGGCCCGCATCAAGTGTCGTGGATGCCTGATGGCGAAACGCTGGTGGTGGCCAACGGCGGCATTCGCACCGAGGCCGAAAGCCGGGTTGAAATGAACCTAAACGCGATGGAGCCCAGTCTGGTGCTGATGCAGCGTGATGGCGCGTTGCTGAGCAAAGAAACACTGAACCAGCAGATGAACAGCGTGCGTCACCTCGGGATTGCCAGCGACGGCACCATCGTTGCTTGTCAGCAATTTATGGGCGACGCCCATGAGTTGTCCGAGTTACTGGCGATCAAGCGTCCAGGCCAGCCATTTGAACCGTTTCCGGTGGCCGAACAGCAACTGCGTGCCATGGGCCATTACACGGCCAGTGTGGCGGTACACAGCGAGCTGCGGCTGGTTGCCTTGACGGCGCCACGGGGTAACCGGTTTTTTGTGTGGGATCTGGACAGCGGTGCGGTGCGCCTGGACGCACCCTTGCCGGACTGCGCGGGCGTGGGCGCAGTGAAAGACGGGTTTGTGGTGACGTCCGGCCAAGGCCGTTGCCGGTTCTACGATTGCCGTCAGCGTGAGTTGACGGCCAAACCCCTGGATTTACCCTCGGGGCTTTGGGACAACCACTTGCATGTGATGTAAAGCCTGCCTGTTACCTGCTGCAACAACGAGCTAGCCTCGCGATCTTTTAAAAAACAAAAGTTCGCGAGGCTAGCTCGCTTCTTTGTCGAACAGCCAAGTAGTCAACCCTGAGGCTTCATGCCTTGCGCCATTCCGAACATGAACAGCAGCAGTTCGTGGTCGGGTTTTGCGTCTGCGACAACTTTAGCCACACGTGGAATCGGGCAATGCGCACCCGTGTTCGCTGCACTCAGCACTTGTGTCACTGGCGGTTGCCAGGCAGCCATTGCCACGGAGGCAACGACCAGAGACCCCAGCAAAAACAAACTTCGTGCTACTTCTCGCTTCATCACCGTAACCCTTTGATGGCGCTGCCAAACACCTTTTCATAAAAGTAGTTCAGTTTGGTCCAGTCGTCGGTGTTCCACGACGAGTGGCGGCGTAGCTGTTTCAGGTCATGCGAGGCGGCCTTGTGGGCCGTCAGCCGTTGCCGGCTTTTTTCAAAGTCCAGCAGGGCCACATCGACCTGCGCACTGTCACCCTCGCCTGTTACTCGAACGAACACATGCTTGGCGTACAGACAACCATGCTGCCAACGCCCCAGGTGCATGCGTGCCAATGTGGTGGCAATGGTTTCAAGCACGCGGTCGTGAATCGCCTCACCCTGCACTTCACGCTCACCGGCAGCGTACCAAGTGTCTATTTCAATAAAACGTTCCAGCGCGGCGGTCACTAACAGTGCACGCCATTGTTTATCCGCCCCTTGCTGAGCCCCGCAATACACCAGTTCAGGTACGCCCACCGACAAACGGTTCATCGCGAGCAGTGCATCCCGCTCGCGCAATACCGTTGGGCGACCCAGCGGGTAGCGCCAACTGCGATAGGTGTGTTCGACCTGACGTTTGGCATACAGCGAGCGGCCTTTGGCATCGTAGATGCGTTGTACGCCACTCTCACCACCGCGACGCTGATTTGGCTCCTCAACCCACTCGCCTTGTTGCTGCCAGTAGAAATCGAAACGGTCTTCAGTTGCAGCGTGGTGTGGCGACACAGAATCAACGGCCATGCATTACCTCTTACGTAATATGTAAACCCGCCACATCGAATAGAGCGGGAGAAAATCCAGATGCTCCTGAACTGTAAAACCAGCCTTTTTAAACTCGGCTTCAACGGTAGCCGCCGGTAACACAAAGCGATTTTGGTAACCATCAAACCCGGCATCCGCAGCCCGCTGGCTCTCAAGTCGCTTGCGTTTCCAGGCTTTAACGTTGCCATCCACCCACAATGAAACAATCACGCTGTCTCGACTGACCCGATGAAACTCCTTTAATAGAGCCATTCGGTGGCTTGCATCGCCAATGTGATGCAGCAGGCGCATGCAAAAAATGCTGTCTACGGCGTTGTCCGCAAGGTCTATATCAAATGCAGATGTTTGCAAACACCGTACCCGTTTAACCACATCAGCCGGCTGCGCGATCGACGCCACTTCAAGCATGGACGCCGAATTGTCTGCACCGATGATTTCCCGGTTTGGATTTTCAGCCAACAGCGGCCAAAAACGCCCCGCCCCGCAGGGTAGATCTAAAACCAGGCCAGGTTCGCCGACCCGTGCCAAGGCTTTACGCGCCAATTGCACATCTCGTTTATGCGAAAGGCGTCGCGCAAGCCCGTCCTGGTGTTTAAGCAAGTATTCGGTCGCGTGCTGCTGGTCATACTTTTCAGAAAATTTAAGTTTGATGGTGGTGCTCATGATGCGTCTCCTGAAGCAATTAAGCGCCACCTTAAACAGGAGGACGTCCGCATCAGGTCATCATCAGGTGAAAATTTTGTACCATTGAGTCCATAAACATTGCAGGGTTTTACAGGCACAAGATACTGGCTTAGGGCCATCCAGCCTACTAAACAATTGCAGGTAGAGCGACCCACAGGACGTGGGTCACGAAAGGATTATTCAGAGTTCGGCGGGGTTCAACTCGACATGGAAGCGGCAACCGTTGGGCTCCATGGTGGTCAGCGTCACACGCCAGCCCTGGCTGTCACAGATCCGCTGCACCAGTGACAACCCAAGGCCGAGCCCCTCGCCGCGTTTTTCACTGCCGCGAACAAAGGGCTGAAACATGGCCTGGCGCTTTTCTTCGGGGATCCCGACGCCGCTGTCTTCGACCACAAACCCGGTTGGCTCCAGGCTCAGGCGAATAAAGCCGGTGTCGGTGTAGTGCAGGGCATTGCGCAGCAGGTTGCCCATGACCGCATGCAGAAAAGTCGCGTTGTAACGGGTGTCGAGCGGGTTACCCGGATCGTAAATCAGTGTCAGGCCTTTCGCTTCAATAGGGCCGCGCCACAAGCTGATCAATCCCTCAGCCACAGTGGTGAGGGTGACAGTGGGCGACATGTTGGCATCTTCATGCTGCGCGCGAGCCAGCATGAGAAAGGTCTGCACCAGTTCACGCATTTCTTCACAGGCCCGGGAAATACGTTCCACTTGTGAGCGGCTGCGCTGATCCAGCGATGGGCTTTCCAGCAGCAACTCGCAAGAGCTGGCCAATACCATCAAGGGGGTACGCAACTCGTGACTCACATCACTGGTGAACAACCGCTCGCGGGTCAACGTGTCACGCAGGCGGCCTAGCGTGGCGTCGAAGGCAACCGCCAATTCACCGACCTCGTCAGCTGCATAGTCCGGCGCCAAGGGCGGCGCCAATCCCAACAACTGATCGCGATGCCGCACCTGACGTGCCAGTCGCACCACGGGTGCCATCACTCGGCGCGCAAGCACCCAGCCCAGGAACACGGCCAGCGCCAGCGCCAGCACGAAGCCAACCAGCACCACGGCAAACAACACGCGTTCGCGCTCTTCAAAATCGCTTTGGTCTTGCAGCAATACGTAGCGGCGCCCATCGACCACTTCGACCATCGCGTGGTACGACAACTGGTCGCGGAACACTTCATGGAAACCCGGTTCCAGATGGCGCAGGTCCTTGGGCAAGGCAAAGTCGCCACGGCCGCCGCTGTAGTAAAACAGTTGATCCGGCTCGGGACGATGGTTCCAGTCGCTGACGTTATCCATCAGCAGCAGGCGTTGCAGATCGCCCCCCAGGCCCGCTGAAATGAGTTTTTCTTCGACCAGGTGCACGGTGGCAACAATGCCCATCGCAAACGTTCCCGCCACCAGCGCACTCATCAGTGCAAAGGCGATGATGATCCGCTGGGCAAGGCTTTGCTTAAACTCCATCACGACTCTCGGCGAGGCGATAGCCCACACCATGCACGGTTTGCAATAAAGGTTTGTCGAACGGTTTGTCGATCACCTGACGCAACTGGTGAACGTGGCTGCGCAGGCTGTCGCTGTCCGGACAGTCGTCGCCCCACAGGGCTTCTTCCAGCACTTCACGGCGTAACACATGCGGGCTTTTTTGCATCAGCACGGCCAGCAACTTGAGCCCGACCGGGTTGAGTTTGAGCAGGCGCCCTTCGCGGGTCACTTCGAGGGTGTCGAGGTCGTAGCGCAAGTCGCCGACCTGCAACTCACGACGACCACCGCCTTGAGCGCGGCGCAGCACCGCTTCAATGCGCGCCGCCAGCTCCGACAGGGCAAACGGTTTGAGCAGGTAATCATCGGCACCGGACTTGAAGCCTTGCAGACGATCATCCAGTTGGTCGCGGGCGGTCAGCATGATGACCGGGGTATCGCGACGCGCGTCTTCACGCAGGCGTTTGCACAAGGTGTAGCCGTCGATACCGGGCAGCATGATGTCGAGCACGATCAAGTCGTAATGTTCGGTGGCCGCCAGGTGCAACCCTGACAAGCCGTCCTGCGCGCAGTCAACGGTATAGCCTTTAAGCCCCAGGTAGTCCGCCAGATTGGCGAGGATATCGCGATTGTCTTCAACCAATAAAATTCGCATGGGCACTTTTCTCCGTACGCAATAACGGCCGTCTTGGCCCGCGCAGCTTAAGGCCAAGAACCGCTGAGAGCTAGCTCCGCAGGGCCTTTACACAATTTAGTTAACAGCCAAACAAAATTAACAATTCTTTCACTAACGGTTCACAAACTGCATACAGTGACGTGCGCACACTCGCGCCCCCTCCGGGTTTAAGGAAAGACACTCATGCGTTTGCTACACACCGCGCCAATGCGCTACCTGCTTCTGTTGACTGGCTGTTGGCTGGCGACCTTTCTGATCACTCGAGGCGTGCTGCTAATCACCCACCTAGGAGAAGCTGGCAACCATTGGCTGCCCGTGTTTGGCATCGGCTTGCTCTACGACCTCGGTTTTTTGACCTACGCGGCCGTGCCCTTGGGTCTGTATCTGTTGCTGTGCCCGCCTGCTCTGTGGCGTCGCCGTGGACATCGCTGGTTCCTGCAAGGCCTGCTGACCGTCAGCGTGTTCGCCATGCTATTCACCGCCGTGGCCGAATGGTTGTTCTGGGATGAGTTCGGCGTTCGCTTCAACTTTATAGCAGTGGACTACCTGGTTTACTCCGACGAAGTACTGAACAACGTCATGGAGTCCTACCCGATCGGTTTGCTGCTGAGTGCTATCGCTGTGGTGGCGATTGCTTTGAGTGTTGCCTTGCGCAAACCGTTCAATGCAGCCATCAACTCCCCGCTCCCAAACATTACCGGGCGCCTTGCTACGGTGGCTGGCCTGTTGCTGGTCGCGGGGCTGAGCCTGCAATTACTCAATCAGGATAGCCCACGAGGCCAAGGCGGCAACGCCTATCAACATGAACTGGCAAGCAATGGCCCGTATCAGTTTTTCGCCGCGTTCCGCAATAACGAACTGGACTACCAGCAGTTTTATACCAGCCTGCCCACTCCGGTGGTGGCCAACCAATTGCGCGCTGAGCTGACTGAACCCAACGCAACCTTTGTCGGCAAAGACCCGCTGGATATTCGTCGCAATATCGACAACCCCGGCACCCCGCGCCAGCCCAACATTGTGCTGGTGACCATCGAGAGCCTCAGCGCCAAGTACTTGGGCAGCAACGGTGACGGCCGTAACCTGACGCCCAACCTGGATCAGTTGCGTAAAGAGAGCCTGTACTTCAATAACTTCTACGCCACCGGTACCCGTACCGACCGCGGGCTGGAAGCGATCACCCTGGCCATTCCGCCAACGCCGGGGCGCTCTATCGTCAAGCGCATCGGCCGTGAAAGCGGCTTCGCCAGCTTGGGCCAACAGCTAAATGCTGTGGGGTATGACAGCGTGTTTGTGTACGGCGGGCGCGGCTACTTTGACAACATGAACGCCTTCTTCAGTGGCAACGGCTACCGCGTGGTCGACCAAAGCAGCGTCAATGAAGCCGACATCCATTTCAAAAACGCGTGGGGCATGGCTGACGAAGACCTGTACCGTGAAACACTGAAACTGGCCGATGCTGACTACGCCCAGCAAAAGCCGTTTTTGCTGCAACTGATGACCACCTCAAACCATCGTCCTTATACCTACCCGGCAGACCGAATCGACATAAAGTCAGGCAACGGCCGTGACGGTGCGGTGAAGTACACCGACTACGCCATCGGCCAGTTCCTCAACGATGCGCGTAAAAAGCCGTGGTTCGATAACACGATCTTTATCTTCGTCGCTGACCACACGGCCGGCAGTGCGGGCAAAGAAGACTTGCCGATAACCAACTACCAGATCCCGCTGTTTATCTACGCACCCAAGTTGATTGAAGCACGTGAGAATGGGCAACTGGCCAGCCAGATTGACCTTGCACCGACCTTGCTGGGCTTGCTGAATCTGGATTATCAATCGACCTTCTTTGGCCGCAACCTGCTGCAAGAAAACGCGCTGCCAGCCCGAGTGGTGGTCGGTAACTATCAGCATTTGGGCCTGTTTGACGGTAAAGATCTGGCGATTTTGAGCCCGCGCCAAGGCTTGCGTCGCCATGATGAAGCGCTGACAGCCAGTATTGAGTCCCGTGTACCGGCGACCGATCCGCTGATTGTGCGGGCGATTACCTACTATCAGGCCGCCAGCTATGGCTACAAACAGCAGCTCTTGAGTTGGAAGCCAACAGGGGTTGTGCCCGTGGCGTCGCACTAAAAGGCTCGCGATCTTTTAAGGATCAAAAGATCGCGAGGCAAGCTCGCTCCTACAGTGACTTGCACACAATTCACAGCTACAAAAAAGCCCCGCCTGATTACTCAGGCGGGGCTTTTGCGTATCGGGGTAAGGCTGGCTTACATCATGCCGCCCATACCACCCATGCCGCCCATGTCTGGCATACCGCCGCCAGCTGGTTTGTCTTCCTGGATCTCAGCGATCATCGCTTCAGTGGTGATCATCAGGCTGGCAATCGACGAAGCCGCTTGCAGAGCCGAACGAGTCACTTTAGCTGGGTCAAGGATACCCATTTCGATCATGTCGCCGTATTCGCCAGTGGCTGCGTTGTAACCGTAGTTACCCGAACCCTGCTTCACTTTGTCGACAACTACGCTTGGCTCGTCACCGGAGTTGGCAACGATCTGGCGCAGAGGTGCTTCAACAGCACGACGCAGCAGAGCGATACCGACGTTCTGATCAGCGTTGTCGCCTTTCAGTTCAGCGATGGCTTGCAGAGCGCGAACCAGTGCCACGCCACCGCCAGGTACCACGCCTTCTTCAACGGCTGCACGGGTTGCGTGCAGAGCGTCTTCAACGCGGGCTTTCTTCTCTTTCATTTCAACTTCGGAACCAGCGCCGACCTTGATCACTGCAACGCCGCCAGACAGCTTGGCCAGACGCTCTTGCAGTTTTTCACGGTCGTAGTCCGAAGTGGTATCAGCGACTTGGGCACGGATCTGAGTAACACGTGCCTGAATGTCAGCTTCAACGCCAGCACCGTCAATAACGGTGGTGTTTTCTTTGGTGACGGTGACGCGTTTGGCATTACCCAGGTGTTCCAGGGTAGCGCTTTCCAAGCTCAGACCGATCTCTTCGGAGATAACGGTACCGCCAGTCAGAACAGCGATGTCCTGCAGCATTGCCTTGCGACGGTCACCAAAGCCTGGGGCTTTGACAGCCACGACTTTAACGATACCGCGCATGTTGTTCACAACCAGAGTCGCCAAGGCTTCGCCTTCAACGTCTTCGCTCACGATCAACAGTGGACGGCCAGCCTTGGCAACCGCTTCCAGAACTGGCAGCAGTTCACGGATGTTGGAGATTTTTTTGTCGACCAGCAGGATCAGCGGACCGTCCAGCTCTGCGGTCATGGTCTCTGGCTTATTGACGAAGTACGGGGACAGGTAACCACGGTCAAACTGCATGCCTTCAACAACAGACAGTTCGTTTTCCAGGCCCGAGCCTTCTTCAACGGTGATCACGCCTTCTTTACCGACTTTTTCCATGGCTTCGGCAATGATGTCGCCGATGGAGCTGTCGGAGTTGGCAGAAATAGTGCCGACCTGAGCAATTGCTTTGCTGTCAGCGCATGGCTTGGCCAGCGATTTCAGTTCTTTGACAATCGCGATGGTCGCTTTGTCGATGCCGCGCTTCAGGTCCATCGGGTTCATGCCGGCAGCGACGGCTTTCAGGCCTTCGTTGACGATCGACTGAGCCAGAACGGTTGCAGTCGTAGTACCGTCACCAGCGTCATCGTTGGCACGGGAGGCAACGTCTTTAACCAGCTGCGCGCCCATGTTTTCAAAGCGGTCTTTCAGCTCGATTTCTTTGGCTACCGAAACGCCGTCTTTGGTGATGGTCGGAGCGCCGAAGCTCTTCTCGATGATCACGTTGCGGCCTTTAGGGCCCAGGGTCGCTTTTACTGCGTCAGCCAGGACGTTTACACCAGCGAGCATCTTTTTACGGGCGGAATCGCCGAATTTAACTTCTTTAGCAGCCATGATCGTTCTTCCTTAAATACTTTGTAGTAGCGGGAAAAGGAGCGGGAAATCAGCCTTCGATAACAGCGAGAATCTCGTTCTCAGCCATTACCAACAGGTCTTCGCCGTCGACTTTCACAGTGTTGCTGCCGGAGTAAGGGCCGAACACAACCTTGTCACCCACTTTCACGGCCAGCGCACGCACTTCACCGTTATCCAGAACGCGACCAGTACCCACAGCGATGACTTCACCGCTGTTGGCTTTCTCGGCAGCCGAACCCGGCAGAACGATACCGCCAGCGGTTTTCTTTTCTTCTTCGCTGCGACGGATTACGACGCGGTCATGCAGAGGACGAAGCTTCATTGTCGATCTCTCCTAATTGTGGTGTTCATCGGCCGGTGTCAATACCGGCTGGGTTTGCAAGTCCGGAAATGCCGGGGGTGATTCGCTAAAGGAGCCTGCTGTTGCCAGCAAAACCCTGCGGTGTCAGTTACATAAGGGCGCATCCAGTGATTACAAGGGCGCCCCAATGAAATTTTTTACCTTTTGTACGGCTCAAAAACAAACACGGCACCGTAGGTGCCGTGCCAAAGCCTTTGAAGGAAGGCTTACTTGTCGCGGTGTTCGAACTCGCCTTCAATCACATCGGGCTCACGACCCAACGGTTGCTGCGTGCCCGGTCGACGTGCTGCTTCAAACTCATCGGCAAACGCACGCTGACGTATGGCCTGTTCTTCTGCGCGCTTGCGCAGGCGATTGACCAGAAAACGGCGAACCGGCGGGAACAGCAACAACAGACCCGCGATGTCGCTGATAAAACCGGGGAGCACCAGCAAGCCACCCCCCAATGCCATCATCAGGCCATGCAGCATTTGCTGAGCGGGCAGCTCGCCGCGATTAAGGCTCTCGCGTGCACTCAAGGCGGTAGCCAACCCTGCAACGCGAACCACCAGGACACCCAGCATGGAGCCTGCAATGATCAGCAACAACGCAGGGAAAAACCCGATAGCGGTGCTGACCTTGAAAAAGACGTACAGCTCTAGCACTGGAAACAACAGAAAGAGCAATAGAAAAGCGCGCATCAAATGATTCCTCTCCGGAAGAATATCTTCCAACCCAGCTTAGATGACGGCGCGCCTTTCTGAATTCAAGACTGCGTGGTTTCTTTTTTCGGCCATTCACAGGCACGAGCCAGAAGTACCAAGGCCTCGCGCACTTGTGTCGAAGTGTTACAAGCCTCCGGAAAACCCAACCAATAGAGACTCTGGCCAATGCGCAAATGCATGCCTTCGCTGTCGAGCCCGACCATTTTTGCCGGTTCGGTACGGGGCAGCCCGCTCAATTCAATGTAATGAGCGATGGCGTTAGCGTGGTCCTCATTCATGTGATCGACCATGCGCACTTCGACCGCCCCGGCAAAAGGGTTAGCCAAGGTGACTTGATCCAGCCAGTGGATAGCGCCAAAGCCCCCGATATAGCGATGCCGAACCGGGTTTAGCACCCAGAAGTCGAAATCATGCGCCGTGTGATAGCTCTGCGATTCAGGGAAATAGCGGTAGTAACGTTCAGCCGCCGCTTCAATGGCAGCAGGGTCTGTCAGTTGCTCGGCTTCGGCCAGATAGGTCAGGCGCCCGACGGCCTGCACATCGTCTGCACCACGCTCGCCGACCATCAGGGAACACTTGGGATCTTTGCGCAGATTGTGGGTGTGCTGAGCGATCCGGCTGATCAGTATCAGTGGCCGCCCCAGCTCATCCAGGCAATAGGGCACGACGGAGCCGAAGGGAAACCCCGGCATCGCTTTGGAGAGCGTGGACAGCGCCCCTCGGTATTCCTTGAGCAATAATTCTCGGGCATGCTTGGCAGCTTCAACGCTCAACTTATGACTCCTCAATAAAAAACCCGCCGAAACGGTCGAGATCAGGGCACTCATGCAACTAAAAGACAAAGTAATCATTATCACTGGCGGCTGCCAAGGGCTAGGTCGCGCAATGGCCGAGTATCTCGCAGCCAAGGGCGCAAAACTGGCACTGGTCGACCTTAACCCGCAAAAGCTCGAGCTGGCTGTAGCCGCCTGTGAGGCCCACGGTGTCGAAGCTCGCGCTTACGTGTGCAACGTGGCGGACGAAGAGCAGGTTACACAAACCGTGGGGCAAATTGCTGAAGACTTTGGCGCGATCAATGGTCTGGTCAACAATGCCGGAATCCTGCGTGACGGCCTGCTTTTAAAGGTCAAGGACGGTGTGATGACCAAGATGAGTCTGGCGCAATGGCAGGCCGTCATCGACGTCAACCTGACCGGGGTGTTCCTGTGCACCCGCGAGGTGGCAGCGAAAATGATCGAACTGAACAACCAGGGCGCAATTATCAATATTTCGTCGATCTCGCGGGCGGGCAACGTTGGCCAAACCAACTACTCAGCCGCCAAGGCAGGCGTGGCAGCGGCAACCGTGACCTGGGCCAAAGAGCTGGCGCGCTACGGCATTCGTGTGGCGGGAATTGCTCCCGGCTTTATCGAAACCGAGATGACGCTGGGCATGAGGCCCGAAGCGCTAGAGAAAATGACCTCAGGCATCCCGCTCAAACGAATGGGAAAAGTTGAGGAGATCGCCCATTCGGCAGCGTACATTTTCGAAAACGATTATTACAGCGGGCGGATTCTGGAGTTGGACGGCGGGTTGCGGATTTAAAAACCCGCGCGTGGAAACTGCCGAAGGCTGCGATCTTTTGACGTTGGCAAGGATCGCAGCCGCGACAATGGCTACCACATCACGCCAAACCCTGCGGTGTAACGGGTTTTATTGAGTGCGTTGTCCGAACCACTTCCGCTGCCAATCAGGTCTTTTTCGGCCTTGAGGTTGAGCGATGCCCATTCGGTCACTTTATAACGCAAGCCGATTTCAGCATCGAGGCTGTAATCTGACGCCCCTTCCAGCGGCTTACCCAGCTCGCCATTGGTAAAGATGGATACTGTTTTGCCTACCAGATACCGGTTGTAATCCCACTTCATGGCCAACGAGTAGAAGTTGTTTTTCTGGCCGTCCGAGTATTCGTAATCGGTACGGTTCAGCAGTGACCCCAGCGAGAAGGCTCCCAGCTCGTCATCCCAAAACTGATAGCCCGGACCTGTACCCACAGTGCGCTGACGAGAAATGTCTTCGACCCTGTCTCGGGTGTAACTCAAACGCCCCTGCCAATACCACTTGTCATCAATAAAGTGGTCGAGCGCATACTCGGCGTTCCAGTTGTCAGTGGTGACGACATCATTCTGAAACTCGCGGTTATATGAACCCTCTGCATGATGACGCCAGGCACCATGACGAGCGGTGGTCTTGAAGTCGATGTCGTAGTCATCGGTATCTTTGTCCGCACGCTTGTAGTCCAGCGCAACATCAACATTACCTTTCCAGGAAAAGTCTTCGATAAGCGGCTTGGGCTTCATGATTTGCTGGATACTGGCCAACTCAACGGTTTTAGGGGCATCACCATTGGCCAGCGTGACGTGCCCATCGTCGGCGGGTTTGAGCGACTTGGCCTTTTCACCGACGTAAGCATCCTGTTTGACCAACAATTCCTGATCACTTTCCAGGGTTTTGACTTGCTTCCAGTCAATAGGAATGGCGCCCGCATAATCGGTCTGAATGAGCAACTTGCCACCATCAAACACTTTGATTTTTCCGCTCAGCCGATCGCCGTTCTTCAGCCAGACCGTGTCGGCAAGTAAAGGCGTGGACACATTCAGGATGGCAAGGCATAACAGGGTTCTGGACAACATAAGCAGATGCGAAACTCAGATTTTCGAAAGAATGTTGGCATTATCCAGATGGACACACCCCAGATAAAGAAAGACCGGCTGATAATCATGTAGTTCATTTATCGGAAGAGTTGCCAGAAACGTCTAACCTCTCAACGCCATGAATTCATAACACTGCCCATGAATACACCGCCCCATGCTGAGCCAACACCTGCCGAGATTCGCCGCACGGCTCTTTATTCAACCTTGATACTGGTGCCCTCAGGCAAGGTTGTGACCTACGGCCAACTCGCTGATTTGGCGGGTTTGGGGCGCGCAGCACGTTGGGTCGGACGCACATTGAGCCAGCTTCCCGAAGACACCCGATTGCCGTGGCATCGGGTGTTGGCAGCTGGCGGCCGGATCAGTTTGCCCGCAGGCAGTGTATCCGGCGACGAACAGCGAGCGCGTCTGCGCAGTGAAGGGTTAAGCATTGTTAATAATCGCGTGGATATGCGTCGCCATGGCTGGCGCCCGATAGAGCACTGCGGTTAGAGTGCGCCCTTTGTTTCCGCAATCAGAGGCAGACTCGAGTCCATGCCCCGTAAAACCTGGCGCGAAGCGCTAGCTGCCTATTCCAGCCCCTCAACCCTTGTGCTGTTGTTGCTCGGTTTCGCCGCCGGTTTGCCGTACATGCTGGTGTTTTCAACGCTGTCTGTGTGGTTGCGCGAAGCCGGTGTGGCCCGTGAAACCATCGGTTATGCAAGCCTGATCGGACTCGCCTACGCCTTTAAATGGGTGTGGTCGCCGCTGCTCGATCAGTGGCGCTTGCCATTGCTCGGAAAACTGGGTCGACGCCGCTCTTGGCTGGTGTTGTCACAGACGCTGGTAATCCTCGGCCTGATCGGCATGGGTTTTTGTGACCCGCAAAAACACCTTTCATGGTTGATTGCCATCGCCGTTGTCGTGTCTTTCGCATCCGCAACCCAAGACATTGCGATTGACGCCTATCGACTGGAAATTGCCAGCGACAACCGCCAGGCCGCACTCGCCGCCAGTTACATGTCCGGCTATCGGGTGGCTGCGTTGCTGGCCACAGCGGGCGCACTATTTTTTGCCGAAGGGTTCGGCTCGACAGGCTTCAACTACAAACACTCCGCCTGGACCGGCACCTATGTGCTCTTCGGGCTGCTGATGGTTCCGGCGCTGCTCACCACCTTTTTCATGCGCGAACCGCCAGTAACCTTGAAGACTCAGTTATCTGCAGGGCGCTATAGCTTTGTCCATCAACTGGCCTCGGTTTTCGTACTGATCGTGCTGCTGGTTTCCGTCCCGGCCATGTTCACTCAGCTGTACAACACCAACTTTGCAGGCGTGCTATTTGAAGGCGTAAGCCCCATGAAACTGGTGATGGAGGATCGGGCTTTCCTGCGTGCCATCCTCTACACCGTGCTGACTGTACTGTGCTTGTCATCAATGGGACGACGCGGATTGGCGCCGGTTCTGACACCGGTAAACGACTTTATCGTGCGCTATCGCTGGCAAGCGTTACTGCTGCTCGGCTTGATTGCGACCTATCGCATGTCGGACACGGTCATGGGCGTGATGGCCAACGTGTTCTATATCGACCAAGGTTTCACCAAAGATCAAATAGCAGGCGTGAGCAAGATTTTCGGCCTGATCATGACCCTTCTCGGGGCCGGTATGGGCGGTTTGCTGATTGTGCGTTTCGGCATTTTGCCGATTCTGCTGATTGGCGGAGCCGCGTCCGCCGCCACAAACCTTCTATTTATGCTGCTGGCCGACATGGGCCCGAACCTGCAGATGCTGATTGTCACGATTTCGCTCGACAACTTCAGCTCTGGCCTCGCCACCTCAGCCTTCGTGGCCTACCTGTCGAGCCTCACCAACCTCAAGTTTTCCGCCACCCAATACGCCCTGCTCAGTTCGATCATGCTGTTGCTTCCGCGTTTGATGGGCGGCTATTCAGGGGTCATGGTCGAGAAGTTTGGCTATCACAACTTCTTTATCATCACCGCACTGATGGGCATTCCGACACTGCTGCTGATCAGCCTGCACTGGTATCAGGAAACCCGCAGGGCGCGCCTGAAACCCGTCGAAGACGTCGAAAAACACCCCGAATAAGCGGAGGGAGCAGCGCTCCCTCCCCTGGCCTGTACGCAAACACATCTCGCCCGTACAATGCCCAATCACTTTTAGTCACCAGCAACGGCAACGACTACTCATGCGCACCAGTCAATATTTGCTCGCCACACAGAAAGAAACGCCTTCGGACGCGGTCGTTATCAGCCATCAGCTGATGCTGCGCGCCGGCATGATTCGCAAACTGGCTTCTGGCCTTTACACCTGGCTGCCCATGGGCTTGCGGATCATGCGCAAGGCCGAAGCCATTGTTCGCGAAGAAATGGACGCTGCAGGCGCTCTGGAAGTGCTGATGCCGAGCATTCAGCCGGCTGAATTGTGGCAAGAGTCTGGTCGCTGGCAAGAATACGGCCCAGAGTTACTGCGCCTTAAAGATCGCCACGGTCGCGAGTTCTGCGTGGGCCCAACCCACGAAGAAGTCATCACCGATCTGTGCCGCAACGAGCTGAACAGCTACAAGCAGTTGCCGATCAATCTGTATCAAATCCAGACCAAGTTCCGTGACGAGATCCGCCCACGCTTCGGTTTGATGCGCGGTCGCGAATTCATCATGAAAGATGCCTATTCGTTCCACGCAGACCAGGCATCGCTGCAGATCACTTATGACCGCATGCACCAAGCCTACTGCAACGTGTTCACTCGCCTGGGCGTCAACTTCCGCCCGGTTGAAGCCGACAACGGCTCCATCGGTGGCGCTGGCTCCCACGAGTTTCACGTACTGGCCGAGTCCGGTGAAGACGACATCGTGTTCAGCAATGGCTCCGACTACGCCGCCAACATCGAGAAGGCCGAAGCGGTTCCAGCCGAAACCTCGCGCGGTGCGGCCACCGAAGAGCTTCGCCTGGTCGACACCCCAGACGCCAAAACCATTGCCCAATTGGTAGAAGGCTACAACCTGCCAATCGAAAAGACCGTCAAGACCCTGATCGTTCACGCTGCCGAAGAAGGCAAACTGATCGCGCTGGTGATCCGTGGCGATCACGAACTCAACGAAATCAAGGCTGGCAACCATCCTCTGGTAGCAAGCCCGTTGACCATGGCCTCAGACGCTGAACTGCGTGACGCGATCGGCGCCGGTGCTGGCTCCCTGGGCCCGCTGAACCTGCCACTGCCGTGCATCATTGACCGGTCGGTCGAGCTAATGAGCGACTTTGGTGTGGGTGCCAACATCGACGACAAACACTACTTCGGCGTGAACTGGGAGCGCGATCTGCCAGTACCTACCGTTGCCGACCTGCGCAACGTGGTCGCGGGCGATCCAAGCCCGGACGGCAAAGGCACGCTGGAAATCAAGCGCGGCATCGAAGTCGGCCACATCTTCCAGCTGGGCACCAAGTACAGCGAAGCGATGAAGTGCCAGGTACTGGGCGAAAACGGCAAGCCTGTGACCCTGACCATGGGTTGCTACGGCATCGGCGTTTCTCGCGTGGTGGCTGCGGCCATCGAGCAGAACAACGACGAACGCGGCATCATCTGGAGCGACGCGCTGGCACCTTTCCAGGTTGCCCTGGTACCCCTGCGCTACGAAACTGAAGCCGTGCGCGAAGCCACCGACGCACTGTATGCACAACTGACCGCTGCCGGTTTTGAAGTGCTGCTGGACGACCGTGACAAGAAAACCAGCCCAGGCATCAAGTTCGCAGACATGGAACTGATCGGCATCCCGCACCGGATCGTTGTCAGTGACCGTGGTCTGGCCGAAGGCAATCTGGAATACAAGAGCCGCACCGAAGCAGAGCCGCAAGCCCTGCCCGTTGCTGACGTCCTGGCCTTCCTTCAGGCGCGCATCCGTCGCTGAACCCAGATTAGAGACGCCATGTTCAATCGAAGTACCTTAACCCTCGGGGGCGCCGCCATGTGCGGCGCCCTGCTGTTGAGCGGCTGTGCCAATCACATGTCGCAACGCAGCGAACACGAGGAGCGCATTGAGCGCAAACTGCTCGCACATGAACTGCAGATTGATGTCGGTTCACCGTCTGTGCTGGAACTGCCGCAACGCCGTGTGCGCATCAATGAACAAAAGACGTTTGAAGTCACTGAGTTCGATGTCACCCGTCATTACGACCGTTACACGCCCTACCAGCCGTGGCGTGAAATCTACGAAGTCCCGCTGGGCGCGGTCGCGATTGTGGCCGGTGTCGGCGCCAATGTACTGAACGTGTTCATGTTTGGGCAATTACCGGACAGCGTCACCAAAGACTGGATCAGTTACGGATTTGCGGGCATTAACCCGGCCATGAACGTGCAATCCCATGGCCGCGCCGAGCAGAATCTGGCTGGCATTGACGAGGTTCAACGCGACAAGCGGCTGGAGTATTCAAGCCTGCCGTGGGCTGAACGCCCGGTCATCGTCAGTGCAGGCAAGCAAAGCCACGAGCTGACCACTGACCGCAATGGTGTGTTGCGCCTCAACTTGCTCGACAGCCCGTTTGCCGAGCAAGACCTGAATCACGTTAACAAACTGACCATTACCGTCGAAGATGCCCAGGACGAAACTCACTCAAACTCGACCTTGTCGATCAGCAGCAACCTGCGTGGCAAATTGCTCGAAGCGCACAACCTGATCTACGATGACCTTGAGGGTGACGATGTCAACCAATGGGTTCACCGGGTCAAACGCTTGTCAGAACTGGGGCTGGAAGAAGAAGCCAGCGAACTGGAACAAAGCCTGATCGAACTCACACGCAACGATCCTGAGTTGCAGCGTGAATTCCTTCAGTCTCTGACCAAGAACGCAGGCCGACTGGTAGCGGACCCTGGGGTTAGCTAAACCAGCACCGCTTTTGGCTGTAGACCTGCGGGTGCTGGCTTGCCAGCGATTGAGTCGACAAGGTGTATCAGACACGCCGCGTCGCCTGCATCGCTGGCAAGCCAGACTCCCACACCAGGGGCGTCGCGGCAGCTACGGGAGTCTCGCGAACAACTCCAGCTGTTCATGAGCACTGCTCACATCATGTAAACGCACGCCCAGCCCCAATAATCGAACGGGCTTGGCGCCGCGTGCAAATGCCTGGCTTAACAACCCCTGATAACTTTCAAGGTCCCGCCCCGCTCCGGATTGCTCCAGCGTGGTTTGGGTAAAGTCGTGAAATTTAACTTTGACGAATGGTTTTCCGGGGCGATAGCTGCTGTCGATTCGGCTGATGCGCCTGTTCAACGTCTCCAGAAGCTCGGGAAGCTTTTCCAGGCAGGTGGCCAGATCCGGCAAGTCTGTGTCGTAGGTATTTTCGACGCTGACTGACTGGCGTCGACTGTCACTTTGCACCAGCCGATCATCAATCCCACGTGCCAACCCCCACAATCGCTCACCAAAACTGCCGAATTCACGCACCAGCGCCAGCTTCTTCCATTCGCGCAGGTCTTGGCAGGTTTCAATCCCCAGTCGCCCCAGCTTGTCCGCCGTGACTTTGCCCACCCCATGCAGCTTGTTGACCGGCAGCGCAGAGACAAAGTCTTCAACCTGATCTGGGGTGATCACAAACAGTCCGTTGGGCTTTTTCCAGTCACTGGCGATCTTGGCCAGAAATTTGTTCGGCGCCACACCCGCCGATACCGTGATGTGCAACTGATTCGAGACCCGGCGCCGAATGTCTTGAGCAATGCGCGTGGCACTGCCACCAAAATGCGGGCTATCGGACACATCCAGATAGGCCTCATCCAATGACAGCGGCTCAATCAACTCGGTGTAATCGCGCAAGATGCTATGGATTTCTTTTGAGGCTTCTTTATAAGCATCCATCCGGCCATTAACGATGATCAGGTCCGGACACAGCTTGAGGGCATGTCGAGACGCCATCGCCGAACGCACGCCATACGCCCTTGCTTCGTAGTTACAGGTTGAAATCACCCCGCGCCGGTCGGCAGAGCCCCCGACGGCCATGGGCTTGTTCGCCAGGCTCGGGTCATCACGCATCTCAATAGCGGCATAGAAACAGTCACAGTCGACGTGGATGATTTTGCGCTGCGTCATGTAAGGCAATGTTCTTCAAAGGGGTAGGCAATGCAGGTCGCCAGTATGTCACCGAGAACTGTATATAGCACCAGTAGTGTTGATGACTCCGACAAGCGCGGCCGAAGTGGTATGGATTTATTTTCCTAATCAATTGTGCCCCCCTAATAGCGCTGTATCCCATGCGCTATACGGCTTGCAGCCATTTTTATAACCAGCAGTTTTATCTAAGCGATTGAACCAGAAGACTTTTTTCTAAATTAAGGTTTGACAGCATCGCGTATCACTGTAGAATCCGCCCCACAGACGCGGGATGGAGCAGTCTGGTAGCTCGTCGGGCTCATAACCCGAAGGTCGTCGGTTCAAATCCGGCTCCCGCAACCAAACATCGAAAAAGGCTACTCGAAAGAGTGGCCTTTTTTGTGCGCGCTGGTTTTTAGCACCAAAACCCGTAGGAGCGAACTTGCCTCGCGATCTTTTGATCTTTAAAAAGATCGCGAGGCAAGCTCGCTCCTACAGACAGGTACTTATTTAGCCCATTTGTGCATTAAAGGTTGACTCACTCGCTCATCACTGTAGAGTGCGCACCTCAGACGCGGGATGGAGCAGTCTGGTAGCTCGTCGGGCTCATAACCCGAAGGTCGTCGGTTCAAATCCGGCTCCCGCAACCAAACATCGAAAAAGGCTACTCGAAAGAGTGGCCTTTTTTGTGCGCGTGTATTTTTACCCTCCTCCACCTATCGGAGCAGCTAGATTAAAACCGGGTATTTCAATCAGTTACGCGATTTAAGGTTGACACTCCAGCGTTCATCTGTAGAATGCGCCCACACAGACGCGGGATGGAGCAGTCTGGTAGCTCGTCGGGCTCATAACCCGAAGGTCGTCGGTTCAAATCCGGCTCCCGCAACCAAACATCGAAAAAGGCTACTCGAAAGAGTGGCCTTTTTTGTGCGCGATAGAAAAGTGCTTTCCCAGCCTGCTTAAGGCTTCTGTCATATATCTGAACACTGGCTCGTCTATGCTCAGCGACAGCAATTACCTTTTTTTCACAGTCCAAACCTGAACATAAGGCAAACAGTTGAAAGTATTTTGAAATATTTTGACCAAAAGGATTGGTAACTTGAGTCTATGCCTCCATCCTATCGCGCACGATTCACGAGGTGATTGATGCCCGATAATTCGCCAGAAGTTAAAGAAACCGTTACAGCAGCCCACCCGATTGCCGCAACACGCCTGCATTGGCTGGATCTGCTGAGCAAGTATCGCCAGCCCATTGGGCTCGCTCTCACCTTACTGCTGTTTGCCATAGCCCTGATTGCCTGCCGCCATCTGCTCAGCGAACTCGACCTGTACGCCCTGCACGACTCAATCCTGGACGTGCCCAGACCCGCCCTGCTCGGCGCCGTTGCTGCCACGGCGGTAGGTTTTTTGATTCTGCTCGGCTACGAGTGGTCGGCCAGTCGCTATGCCGGGGTCAAGTTACCCCCGAAAACCTTGGCACTGGGCGGTTTTACTGCGTTTGCCATTGGTAACGCCATTGGCCTGTCGCTGTTGTCCGGCGGCTCTGTACGTTATCGCTTATATGCACGCCACGGCGTCGGCGCGTCTGAAGTCGCGCACATGACGCTGTTTGCCAGCCTGTCGCTGGGTTGCGCCCTGCCGCCTCTCGCGGCGCTGGCAACCCTGAGCAACCTGCCTGCTGCTGCGGCGGCCCTGCATATCCCGGCCTACCTCCTCGGCACGATTGCGGTGGCGGTACTGGCACTGTTTGGCTTATTGGCGCTGGGGATTTACCGTCGACGCCTGCCCGAACAAACCATCCCGGACAACCTGCTGGTCAAGGCCGGACGCCGGACGCTGCGCCTGCCAAGCCCGCGCCTGACCTTTCTGCAATTGGTCATTACCGCCCTGGACGTCGCCGCTGCGGCCACTGTGCTGTATTTGCTGCTGCCAGAAGCGCCGCCTTTCGGTCCCTTCCTGCTGGTTTACCTGCTGGCTCTGGCCGCAGGCGTACTCAGCCATGTGCCCGGCGGTGTCGGAGTTTTTGAAGCGATTCTGCTGGCGGCCTTTGCCGATAAACTCGGCGCAGCACCTTTGGCTGCGGCCCTGCTGCTGTATCGCATGATCTATGTGATTCTGCCGCTCCTGCTCGCTTGCCTGATGCTGCTGATCAACGAAGCCCAGCGCTTGATACAAACCCGGCAAAGTTTGCGCGTAGCCTCAGGCCTGGCCGCACCGGTTCTGGCAGTGCTGGTATTTATGTCGGGCGTGGTCTTGCTGTTTTCAGGCGCTACGCCAGAAATCGACAGTCGCCTTGAACACATCGGCTTTCTTATCCCGCCCGGCCTGATTGACGCTTCGCACTTCGGTGCCAGTTTGATCGGCGTTCTGTGTCTGTTGCTGGCTCAAGGCCTGCGTCGGCGCCTGTCAGCCGCCTGGATGCTGACCACTGTGCTGCTGTTGGTCGGCGCCGTACTGTCCCTGCTCAAAGGTTTCGACTGGGAAGAGGCGACCATTCTGGTGCTCACCGCGAGTTTGCTGGGCCTGTTCCGTCGCTCGTTCTACCGCCCCAGCCGTCTGACCGAGCTACCGTTCTCGCCGCTGTATCTGGTGGCCAGCGCCTGCGTGCTGGGCGCCTCGATGTGGCTGCTGCTGTTCGCCTATCAAGACGTGCCTTACAGCCATCAACTGTGGTGGCAGTTCACCCTCGACTCGGATGCCCCGCGCGGCTTGCGCTCCCTGATGGGCGCTGCCGTGCTGCTGGTGATCGTTTCTCTGACCTGGCTGCTGCGCACCGCCCGCCCGACCGTGCACCTGCCTGACGCCGCCGAACTGGAAAGAGCCGAGAAGATTCTGCTGGCTTCGGACCAGCCCGATGGCGGACTTGCGCTGACCGGCGACAAAGCCTTGCTGTTCCATCCGGATGACAGCGCTTTTCTGATGTATGCGCGTCGTGGCCGTAGCCTGGTGGCGCTGTACGACCCCATCGGGCCGCCCCAGCAACGTGCCGAGTTGATCTGGCAGTTCCGCGACCTGTGCGACACGCTGCACGCCCGCCCCGTGTTCTATCAGGTGCGTGCCCAGAGCCTGCCGTTTTATATGGACATCGGCCTGACCGCCATCAAGCTCGGCGAAGAGGCCCGGGTCGATCTGCACCGCTTTGATCTCGAAGCCAAGGGCAAAGAGATGAAAGACCTGCGCTACACCTGGAACCGTGGTACCCGTGACGGCCTGTCGCTGGAGATCCACGAGCCTGGCGAAGCACCGATGGATGAGCTAAAAGTTATTTCCGATGCTTGGCTGACCGGCAAGAACGTCCGGGAAAAAGGCTTCTCTCTGGGGCGATTCAGCGAGGACTACATCAAGCATTTCCGGGTCGCGATCATTCGGTTTGAAGGTAGGCCGGTGGCGTTTGCCAACCTGCTGGAAACTCACAGCCATGAACTGTCGAGCCTCGACTTGATGCGCGCCCACCCGGAGGCTCCAAAACTGACCATGGAGTTCATGATGGTCGGCCTGATCCAGCATTATAAAAAGCATGGATACGCACGTTTCAGCCTTGGAATGGTCCCATTATCAGGACTGCAACCACGCCGTGGCGCACCGCTGACCCAGCGTTTGGGGTCGATGTTGTTCCAGCGCGGTGAGCACCTGTACAACTTCCAGGGTTTGCGTCGCTTTAAAGATAAATTCCAGCCCGACTGGGAACCCCGCTATATGGCCGTGCCCGCCGGACTTGACCCGCTGGTTGCGCTGGCTGATACCGCTGCCCTGATTGCAGGCGGCTTGACTGGATTGGTGAAACGTTAATGAAACATCGTCCCTGGCGTTTTTTACTGCTGACCCTTGTTGTACTGGCTGCACTTGCAGCTGGCGGCTACTGGTTCTGGAATCGCCCTGTACCGCAACCGACCATTGAACACTTGAGCCAGGCCGATGGCTCAACACTGACCAAAGTCACGCCCGGCCAGTCCGCTCGCGCCCATGTGGTGATTGCATCCCCAATCGAGGATGCGCTCAACGACCAGCAACTGTTGACCCTGAGCCGCAGCGGCGCAGCGCAATTGGTGCAAGTGATCCTGCCAAAGGATGATTGCACCTTGCAGCAGCAAGCCCTGCAAACAGGCCTGCAACAACTGAACGGCCCCGCCACGCTTGTGAGCGGCATTGGCCCGGGCGCAACACTGGCCTGGCGCTGGCTGGCGGAGCAAACCAATGACAAGGCGCAAGCTGTGTCGGTCGGTTTTGCGATGACGCCAAAAGACTGCGGACCGCCGGTACCCAAGTCGGCCGCTCACGGGCACTGGCTCGTGGCCTGGAACGAAGAACCCGAAGACTCTGACGCCGCCTTTGTTCGCGATCAGACTAACGCTCAAACCAGCATCAGTGATTACGATATTCCGCAGCCGCAAGTGCTGAGCAACGAGCTGCGCAAGCTGTTAGTCAGCGATGAGAACGGCGGTCTGAATTTCCCCCTGATGGAAATACCGGCCAGCAAACCCAATGACACGCTGGTGCTGTTCCTCTCGGGTGACGGCGGCTGGCGCGCCGACCTGGACCACGTTATCGGCGACGAAATGGCCAAAGCGGGCTACCCCGTCATCGGTATCGATACCTTGCGCTATTACTGGCAGCACAAAGCCCCGGAGCAAACCGCTGCCGACCTGACAGAACTGATGCAGCACTACCGTCAAAAGTGGGGCACCAAGCGTTTTGTACTCGTGGGTTACTCGTTTGGCGCGGATGTATTGCCCGCCATCTACAATCGCCTGCCGGAAGCGGAGCAAAATCGGGTCGAGAGCATTATCCTGCTGGCCTTTGCACGCACTGGCAGCTTTGAAATCCATGTCGATGGCTGGTTGGGCAAAGCCGGGGCCGAGGCCGACACCGGTGTTGAAATGGCCAAACTGCCAGCAGCTAAAGTGTTGTGCGTCTATGGTGCAGAAGAAATTGACGAGAGCGGCTGTACCGCCAAGACTGCGGTCGGTGAAACCATGAAGCTGCCAGGCGGGCATCACTTTGATGAAAACTACCCGGCACTGGCCAAGCGCCTGGTGGACTCCATCAAAAAACACGAAGCCACGGCCCCAGTAACCCAGTCCGAGTAAATACCTGAGAGGCACGCCCTTCAGTGCCACAAAAAAAAAACCCGACTCTAACGAGCCGGGTTTTTTTATGTCGCTCGTCCCGACTTACATCTCGACCTGAGTACCCAGTTCGATGACTCGGTTAACCGGCAGATTGAAGAACCGCAGGTTACCGTTGGCGTTCTTCAACATGAAGGCAAACAACCCTTCGCGCCAACGCGCCATCCCTACCAACTTGGACGCGATAACTGTTTCACGACTCAGGAAGTACGTGGTCCGCATCGGGCTGAAGTCCAGCTCATCGAGGTGGCACAGTTTCAGCGCTTGCGGCACATCCGGCTCGTCCATAAAACCGAAGTGCAAGATCACCCGGAAGAACCCTTCACCATAAGCATCAACCTCGAAACGCCGCTGGGCTGGCACCCGTGGCGAGTCTTCGTTGACCACAGTGAGCAAAACCACTTGCTCGTGCAGCACCTGGTTATGCAATAAATTGTGCAACAACGCGTGCGGCACAGCGTCTGGCCTTGCCGTCAGGAAAATAGCTGTCCCCTGGACACGATGCGGAGGCTGCACCCGAATGCTGCTGATAAACAGCGGCAGCGGCAACGCGCTTTCATCCAGACGGTCGACCAGCAACTGCTTACCGCGCCGCCAGGTGGTCATCAGAACAAACAACACAATCCCCGCCAAAACCGGGAAGGCACCGCCCTGGACAATTTTCGGCACGTTGGCAGCGAAGAACACGCCATCCACCAGCAGAAAACCGATCAACACCGGCACCGCCAACACAGGCGGCCATTTCCATAGCAGCAACATGACCGCCGACACCAGAATACTGGTGATCAACATGGTCCCGGTCACGGCCACACCGTAAGCCGAAGCCAGCGCGCCTGAAGACTCAAAGCCCAGCACCAGCAAAATAACGCCGACCATCAATGACCAGTTCACGGCACCGATGTAGATCTGGCCCTGCTCAGCACTGGAGGTGTGCTGAATATGCATGCGCGGGATGTAACCCAACTGAATCGCCTGACGGGTCAAGGAGAAGGCCCCCGAGATCACTGCCTGAGAAGCGATGACGGTGGCCAGCGTGGCCAGCACCACCAAAGGGATCAACGCCCAGCTTGGTGCCAGCAGGTAGAACGGGTTGCGCGCTGCCTCCGGGTTTTCCAGCAACAAGGCACCTTGACCGAAGTAGTTGAGCACCAGCGCTGGCAACACCAGGATGAACCAGGCGCGAGCAATCGGCTTGCGCCCAAAGTGCCCCATGTCAGCGTACAGCGCTTCGGCACCGGTCAGCGCCAGCACCACAGCGCCCAAAATGGCCACGCCCATGCCTGGATGAGAAACGAAAAAACGCACGCCCCAGATCGGGTTCAACGCGTTAAGCACTTCGGGGTGTTGCGAAATGCCATGAACACCGAGCACGCCCAGCACCACAAACCACAGCACCATAATCGGGCCAAACAGCTTGCCCAGCGTGGCCGTGCCGCGTCGCTGGATCAAAAACAGCGCGATCAATACGATCAGTGCGAGTGGCACGACCCAGCGATCCAGGCCACTGAACGCCAACTCCAGCCCCTCAACCGCGGACAATACCGAAATGGCCGGTGTGATCATGCTGTCACCATAAAACAGCGAGGCGCCGATCAACCCCAGAATCACCAGCACCGAACGCAGCCTGGGATAGGGCGAAGCCGCCCGACGCGCCAGCGCTGTCAGGGCCATGATCCCGCCCTCGCCTTCGTTGTCGGCACGCAGAATGAACAACACGTACTTGATCGAAACGACCCAGATCAATGACCACAGGATTAACGCCAAAATACCGAAGACGCCATCATGGTTGACCTGAACGCCATACCCCCCGGTAAACACCTCTTTGAGGGTATACAGCGGGCTGGTGCCAATATCGCCATACACCACACCGACAGCAGCAACCAGCATCCCGATGGGTTTGGCCTTTGAGTGACCGTCTTCTGTTGCCTGACTACTGAGCTGCCCCATTAACCACTCCTACGACCTTGGACCGTGCTTCTTAATGGCGAGCGCCGCACTTGATGTGCAGCATGCTCTGATTTTCTGACTGTTAACCACGACTTTTACCTACGAAGTCAGGTCCATTTAAAACCTGATTTCGCAACGGCGCGCAGCATAGCGCAGCACTCGTCGTAAATCCCCGTATAACGCTGGTCAAGTGCGTTGACCATAGCTAAAATTGCGCACTTTTTTTGATTAGAGGCGCAGAGGGTCTGTGGCCGCTTTATTGAGAGCCGCATCGTGGCGCCAATAAAAGGCAACAGACCCTGAGCGCCCGTTCGTCGTGCAGCCTTTACGGGCATGTAACGTCACTACATACCGAGGTTCGCCATGTCCACCGTTACCACGCCAGCCAACCCGAAGGTCGGGTTTGTTTCCTTGGGTTGCCCGAAAGCGCTGGTCGACTCCGAGCGCATCCTTACGCAACTGCGTATGGAAGGCTATGACGTCGTCTCCACCTACCAGGACGCCGACGTCGTGGTGGTCAACACGTGCGGCTTCATCGACAGCGCCAAGGCTGAATCGCTGGAAGTGATTGGTGAAGCCATCAAGGAAAACGGCAAGGTCATCGTGACCGGCTGCATGGGTGTCGAAGAAGGCAACATCCGCGACGTGCACCCAAGTGTATTGGCCGTGACCGGTCCGCAGCAGTACGAACAAGTCGTGAACGCTGTGCACCAGGTCGTACCCCCGCGCCAGGATCACAACCCACTGATCGACCTGGTGCCACCTCAAGGCATCAAGCTGACCCCGCGCCACTATGCCTACCTGAAGATCTCCGAAGGCTGTAACCATAGCTGCAGCTTCTGCATCATTCCTTCGATGCGCGGCAAACTGGTTAGCCGTCCGGTGGGCGATGTGCTCGACGAAGCCCAGCGTCTGGTTAAAGCAGGCGTTAAAGAGCTGCTGGTTATTTCCCAGGACACCAGCGCCTACGGCGTTGATGTGAAATACCGCACCGGTTTCTGGAACGGCGCGCCGGTTAAAACCCGCATGACCGAACTCTGCGAAGCGCTGAGCAGCCTGGGCGTTTGGGTCCGCCTGCACTACGTTTACCCGTACCCGCACGTTGACGAACTGATCCCGTTGATGGCCGCTGGCAAGATCCTGCCGTACCTGGATATCCCCTTCCAGCACGCCAGCCCGAAAGTGCTCAAGGCCATGAAGCGCCCGGCATTTGAAGACAAGACCCTGGCCCGGATCAAAAACTGGCGCGTCATCTGCCCGGACCTGATCATCCGCTCGACCTTTATCGTCGGCTTCCCGGGTGAAACCGAAGAAGACTTCCAGTACCTGCTGGACTGGCTGACCGAAGCACAACTGGACCGCGTGGGTTGCTTCCAGTACTCGCCAGTCGAAGGCGCACCCGCCAACCTGCTGGACGCAGCTATCGTACCGGACGACATCAAGCAAGATCGTTGGGAGCGCTTCATGGCTCACCAGCAGGCCATCAGCGCCGCACGCCTGCAGTTGAAGATCGGCAAGGAAATTGAAGTCCTGATCGACGAAGTTGACGAGCAAGGCGCAGTGGGCCGTTGCTTCTTCGACGCCCCTGAAATCGACGGCAACGTGTTTATCGCCACCGAGAAAGACATAAAGCCGGGCGACAAGATCATGTGCCGCGTGACGGACGCCGATGAGTATGACCTGTGGGCTGAAGCGCTCTAAACAGCGATCAGTTCTCAAAAAGCCCTGCCGCACTCGCGTCAGGGCTTTTTTTACGGCTATTGTTAGGAGGCTCTTCAATCATCAGTGTCAGGAGACACGCACGATGCAACACAAATGGGCCGTTACTACACCACATTCCACAGATTTCGATGCACTAGCCAAGGTATGGGAAGCCTCGGTTCGCGCCACCCATGATTTTCTGCCTGACAGCTATATTGTGTTACTGCGCCAATTGGTCAGAGACCAATACTTGGACGCCGTGATGCTGATCTGTTGCAAAGATCCGATCAGCAAACGCATTGCTGGCTTTGCCGGCGTGGCAGCAGGCAAGGTGGAAATGCTCTTCATCCACCCTGATTACCGCGGGCAAGGGGTTGGCAAATTCCTGCTCATGTTCGCCATCAGCGAACTGAACGCTGAATTGCTGGACGTTAACGAGCAAAATCCGCAAGCCACTGGTTTTTACCTCAAACAAGGTTTTGAGGTCATTGGGCGCAGTGAAAAGGACGGTATGGGCCACCCTTACCCGCTGCTCCACCTGCGGTATAAACGCCCGGCACGCGCATAAGGCAAATGTTGCCGGGCTTAACCGGCGCCAGGCGGGTACAATACCCGCCCAATTCCATTACGGCCCCTGTCATGTCTGAACCGATACGTCTCTCCAAACGCCTCATCGAACTCGTCGGCTGCTCGCGCCGTGAGGCCGAACTGTTCATTGAAGGTGGCTGGGTCACGGTAGATGGCGAAGTCATCGACGAACCGCAATTCAAGGTCGACAACCAAAAGGTCGAGCTGGACCCGCAAGCCAAGGCCACTGCGCCAGAGCCTGTGACCATTTTGCTCAACGCCCCTGCTGGCCTGGACACCGACAGCGCTCTGCAACTGATTACCCCGGACACCCTGAGTGAAGAGCACCGCTACGGCAAGCGCCCGCTCAAAGGGCACTTTCTGCGCCTGACCGTTGGCAACGAGTTACAAGCCAACGCCAGCGGCTTGCTGGTGTTCACTCAGGACTGGAAAATCGTTCGCAAGCTGACCGCCGATGCCAACAAGATTGAGCAGGAGTACGTGGTTGAAGTCTCTGGCGAGATGGCTCCCCACGGTTTGAACCGACTCAATCACGGCATGACCTACAAGGGTCGAGAACTGCCTGCCGTCAAAGCCAGCTGGCAGAGTGAAAACCGCCTACGCTTTGCGATGAAGAATCCGCAGCCGGGTGTGATCGCACTGTTCTGCCAAGCCGTAGGCCTTACCGTCATCTCAATCCGCCGAATTCGTATTGGCGGCGTGTCGATGGGCAAGCTGCCCGTAGGCCAATGGCGCTACATGACCGCCAAAGAAAAGTTCTAAAGACGGCCCCACCCCGCACATTTCGACACCGCAGCCTTGCCTGCGGTGCTCACTGCTGAATATCAGGATTGCTCACATGATTCATAACGACGTACTGCGCAGCGTGCGCTACATGCTGGACATCAGCGACAACAAAGTTGTCGAAATCATCAAGCTCGGTGGCTTGGACGTGACCAAAGAAGACGTCCTGACCTACCTGAAAAAAGACGAAGAAGAAGGCTTTGTGCGCTGCCCGGACAATGTCATGGCGCACTTTCTTGATGGCCTGGTGGTGTTCAAGCGCGGCAAGGACGAAAGCCGTCCACCGCAGCCTGTTGAATTGCCCGTGACCAACAACATCATCCTGAAAAAGCTGCGCGTAGCCTTCGAACTCAAAGAAGACGACATGCACGCGATCCTCAAGGCTGCCGAGTTCCCGGTCTCCAAGCCTGAGCTGAGCGCCTTGTTCCGCAAGTTCGGCCACACCAACTACCGCACGTGTGGCGACCAGTTGCTGCGCAACTTCCTCAAGGGTCTAACCCTGCGGGTTCGCGGCTGACACACACCTGTCGCCTTTGTAGCCGCTGCCGCAGGGTTTCTCTCGATGACTTACACCGTTTCCCCTATCGGTTTTGTGCGCTCCTGTTTCAAGGAGAAGTTCGCCATTCCGCGCCAACCCCAGTTGGCCCCGGCCGCCCGTGGCGTGCTGGAACTGGTTGCGCCGTTCGATCAGGGCGATGCAGTGCAGGGCCTGGAACAGGTCAGTCATGTCTGGTTGCTGTTTGTGTTTCACCAGGCGCTGGAAGACAAGCCTCGGCTCAAGGTGCGCCCGCCACGACTGGGCGGTAATAAATCCATGGGGGTGTTTGCCACTCGCGCCACGCATCGCCCCAATGGCATCGGCCAATCGGTGGTCAAGCTGGACAAGGTAGAAGCCAACCGACTGCATATCTCGGGAATAGACCTGCTCGACGGTACGCCGATTCTCGACATCAAACCCTATGTGCCCTACGCCGATATTATCGACAGCGCCAGCAATAGCATGGCTAGCGCGGCGCCAGTGCTGATCCCTGTGTACTGGGCTGAGGCAGCCCTGCATCAAGCACACGCCCAGGCTCTGCGTCTTCAGGAGCCTCTGGTGGCGCTGATTGAGCAATGTTTGGCCCAAGACCCACGTCCCGCCTACCAAACCCCTACCGCTAAACGTGAATACGGCGCACAGTTTTGGGACCTGGACGTTCGCTGGCATTACCCTGAGCCCGGCGTTATCCGCGTGCTTGAGGTTATTCCAAAGCAGTAATCACAAACCAAATGTGGGAGCTGACTTACCAGCGATTGCGTCAACACGGTTTAACAGAAACACCGTGTCACCTCATCGCCGGCAAGCCAGCTCCCACATTTTTTATGCTGCGTCGTTTACTTCTCGACGAAGGCGCGCTCGATCAGGTAGTCACCCGGCTCACGCATACGTGGCGAAACAGTCAGACCGAAGCTGTTCAGCACTTCGCTGGTTTCGTCGAGCATGCTTGGGCTGCCGCACAACATAGCGCGGTCGTCCTGCGGGTTGATCGGTGGCAGACCGATGTCGCTGAACAGTTTGCCGCTGCGCATCAGATCGGTCAGACGACCCTCGTTTTCGAAAGGCTCGCGGGTCACAGTTGGGTAGTAGATCAACTTGTCACGCAGCGCTTCACCGAAGAACTCGTTCTGCGGCAGGTGCTCGGTGATGAACTCGCGATATGCAACTTCGTTGACGTAACGCACGCCGTGGCACAGGATCACTTTTTCGAAACGCTCGTAGGTTTCTGGGTCCTGGATGACGCTCATGAAAGGCGCCAGGCCAGTGCCCGTGCTCAGTAGGTACAAATGCTTGCCCGGCTTCAAATCGTCCAGCACCAGCGTACCCGTAGGTTTTTTGCTGATGATGATCTCGTCGCCTTCTTTCAAATGCTGCAACTGGGAGGTCAGCGGGCCATCCGGCACCTTGATGCTGAAGAACTCCAGATGCTCTTCCCAGTTTGGGCTGGCAATTGAGTAGGCGCGCATAAGCGGACGGCCATTTGGCTGTTGCAGGCCGATCATCACGAACTGACCGTTTTCAAAGCGCAGACCCGGATCGCGGGTGCACTTGAAGCTGAACAGGGTGTCGTTCCAGTGATGAACACTGAGGACACGTTCGTGGTTCATGTTGCTCATGTACGGGGCTCCTAAATTCGCCAGCGCTAACGATGAGCGCGATTGCACAGCATTCTAATGGCGACGACAATATCTGTTAACTGAATTATTAAGATAAGGGTTATCGGTTATATCGATATGCGATTTACTCTCAGACAACTCCAGGTATTCGTTACCGTCGCCCAACAAGAGAGCGTGTCCCGTGCGGCAGGCTTGTTGGCCCTTTCACAATCGGCAGCCAGTACTTCAATCACCGAGCTGGAGCGCCAGACCAGTTGCCAACTGTTCGACCGTGCGGGCAAGCGTTTAAGCCTCAACGCCCTTGGTCGTCAGCTATTACCGCAAGCGGTAGCCCTGCTGGATCAGGCCAAGGAAATTGAAGACCTGCTCAACGGCAAGTCGGGCTTTGGCTCGCTGACCGTTGGCGCGACCCTGACCATTGGCAATTACCTGGCGACCCTGCTGATCGGGAGCTTCATGCAGGCTCACCCGGAAAGTCAGGTCAAATTGATTGTTCAGAACACCGCTCATATCGTGCAACAAGTTGCCCATTATGAAATTGATCTGGGTCTAATCGAAGGCGACTGCAGCCACCCGGACATCGAAGTTCAGAGCTGGGTCGAAGATGAACTGGTGGTCTTTTGCGCCCCTCAACATCCCTTGGCCGCTCGCGGCCACGCCACTCTGGAAGAGCTGACCCGCGAAGCCTGGATTTTACGTGAACAAGGCTCGGGCACCCGCCTCACTTTCGACCAAGCCATGCGCCATCACCAAAGTGCGCTGAACATCCGCCTGGAGCTGGAACATACCGAAGCGATCAAGCGGGCTGTGGAGTCCGGACTGGGCATCGGTTGTATTTCGCGCCTGGCATTGCGCGATGCTTTTCGTCGCGGCAGCCTGGTGGCTGTAGAAACCCCGGACCTGGACCTGGCTCGACAGTTTTTCTTTATCTGGCACAAGAAGAAATATCAGACCTCGGCCATGCGCGAGTTTTTAGAACTGTGCCGCGCATTTACCGCTGGGGTTCAGCGCAGCGATGAAATCGTTCTACCCGCCATCGCTTAAAGGAGAATCACGGCCCACACCACGGCAATCATGGTCAGCACGACAAATTGAGCGGCGCTGCCCATGTCCTTGGCGTTTTTCGACAAAGGGTGCAAGTCGAGGGATATACGATCAATCGCCGCCTCAATGGCCGAGTTCAGCAGCTCTACAATCAATGCCAACAGGCAGACTGCAATCAGCAATGCACGTTCTACCCGGCTGACATTCAGAAAGAACGACAGCGGGATCAGCACCACGTTAAGCAGTACCAATTGTCGAAATGCCGCCTCGCCGGTAAAGGCTGCGCGCAAACCGTCCAGCGAATAACCGCCAGCATTCAAAATCCGTTTAAATCCGGTTTTACCCTTGAAAGGCGACATAAATAGGCAACTGCACAAAAAATGAGTGGGGGAACCTAATTCACGCAACGTCAAAAATGCGTGAAGGCTCGCGTTTTAATGGCTTGAAATTGATTCGAGCTGTTGCAACAGTAGCGCGGCTTGAGTCCGGGTACGAACCCCCAGCTTGCGGAAAATCGCAGTGACGTGGGCCTTGATCGTTGCTTCCGAAACACTCAGTTCATAGGCAATTTGCTTGTTCAGCAGGCCTTCACAGACCATGGTCAACACCCTGAACTGCTGCGGTGTCAGGCTGGCCAGTCCTTCGCTGGCGGCTTTGGCTTCTGCCGAAACCTGAACTTCTTCGAACGCCTGAGGTGGCCAGGAAACATCGCCATCCAATACGGCACGCACCGCTTTTTGAATTTCTTCCAGTGAGCTGGACTTAGGAATAAAGCCACTGGCGCCGAATTCTCGCGAGCGCACCATGACTGAAGCTTCTTCTTGCGCCGACACCATAACCACCGGAATCTGCGGGTATTGACCACGCAGCAACACCAGCCCGGAAAAACCGTAAGCACCCGGCATGTTCAAGTCGAGCAGAACCAGATCCCAATCGGCCTTTATTTCCAGCTGTTTTTCCAGCTCGGCAATACTGGCGACTTCAACCAAGCGAACATCAGAGCCCAAGCCCAAGGTGACGGCCTGATGCAAGGCACTGCGAAACAACGGATGGTCATCAGCAATCAGGATTTCGTATGTGGCCATTTTTTAAATGATCCTGTTTTTCAGGCAAGACTGGATCAATACCAGCTCTCGCTAAGGCAACTCGAGCAACAGTGCCAGGCTTTTTACGAAATGTTTTCGAGCGAAGGTTAGGCAAGGCGAAAACAGTCGAGGACGCGGAATCTACGGGTTGTAAATGAGCATTCCGAGCCTGTTTTCAACGCCGCATAACCGAGCGCAGATATATTTCGTACAGAGCCTAAGACCGTGCATCAGCTAGATGTCAGAAGATATAAGCGTTTGAGCAGCATCTGCCGCCGAATCGGCGCCAAGCATGCCCAGCGAAAACAGTAGGGTCAAGTGTAAAACTTGACACCAAGGTCCAGTAACAGCCATTACTGCGCCAGCATCAAAATTGAATTCGACCCATCGCTTCTATCGTTTATTACGCGCTGAAAATTGTAGCGCTAGTTCTTTAGTCTATTGAGCCCGGTTCTGAGGAATGTCTTTTACAAAAACACCCAGTTCCTGATGCGCGACGCTGGACTCATTCACCGGCAGCTGGTTTTTGGCGTCCAGATAATGCTGACTGAACACGTCGAAATACGCATCCAGCGCACTGGATGCCTCGGTATCGCCCGCCAGGTCGAGGCACAAGCTGGCCACTTCAGCGGTACACAGGTGCTCACTGCGCGTAGAGCGGCGCAAGCGGTAGCGCGAAAGCTTTTCTGGCAGAAGACTCAAAATCGGTAATGCATCCAGATAAGGGCTTTTGCGAAATATTTTGCGCGCTTCGGTCCAGGTGGCATCAAGGAGGATAAACAGCGGTCGCTTGCTGCTGTCGACCGTCACGGTATGCGTGACTCGCTCAGCCGCAACGTATTCGCCGGGAAACACCAGATAGGGCTGCCACTGTGGATCAGCCAACAGCGCGAGCAACGTTTCATCGATTTCAGTGCGCGACCAGATAAAGGCAAAGTTGTCACTGACCACGTCGGCGATCAGCCAGCCCGTATTGCTCGGTTTGAACACTTCCTTTTTAGTCATGAGCAGGCACACGCCTGAACGCGAGCTGACGTTGGGCCGCCAATTGCACAGGCAGTGACTTTCGATCACGCGGCAAGTATGGCAACGCGGCGCACGTGAGCCACGCGCCAGGTAGGGTTTAGTGCTTTCCTCTTCACGCTCGTCTCGTAAACGGGCGACAGCATTAGGGGAATGAGTCATCAGGGTCATGGATTTTTACTTAAGGGCACCGACCGCCCATTCGCCACGGGCTGGCGCAAGAACGGATTCACTGGAGAAAGGCGCGAAGTCTACCAGAGGCCAGACGCAGGCAGGCTAAACCATGACCGCGGGCATTTCCTGTCACACAATGCTGACCTATAATCCCGCGCCACTGAACGCACAGATCGATGGTGGGTCAAAGCCTGCGTCACGTACATCAGGAGAGTTTCATGTTGCGCACTATTATTCCAACCGTAGCCCTAATGCTGGCACTGCCTTTGGGCGCGCAAGCAGCCTCTCTTGCAGAATTCAATCTGAACAAGTCTCTGCAAGAGACCGCAGAAGCAAGCAACGTTGGCAAGCCACGGGCCATCAGCCCCGACTTGCTGGACAAAGGCTTCACGGTTGAGGGCACCGCATTAATCAACAGCCTGGAAGCCAGCCCGAACATGGCCGCAAAAATGCGCTCGGCTCCCGAATTGGCCGTCCCACAATTGGGACGCAGTGTTTGCAGCGATCCTAACTTTCGCAAACTGCTGGCCCGTGGCGCCACAATGCGCTTTGACATCAGGGAATACGGCACTAACAAATCGGTTCTGACCCAGGACATCCGCGCCGAGAACTGCCAGCGCAAAGGCTGATTTGCAACGGTGCCTGCACGTCGCAACGTGATACGGCGTGCACTCCTCCCTCTGCAATTCTTCATCTACATCAGGTAATTAGCGGTTGCCAGCTCTAACATCCCAGGACCATTATCAAATCATCGTGTTTGACACTCTGTGTCTCGGCGCCTGATTGATATGCGGCGCCCCTCAAGGATGTTGTGTAGAAGGAGAAGTACATGCCCGATCAACCCAATGACACCCTGCCACTTTATTTCGAGAGCCAAGGCCTCGACATAGCGAAAGACGTAGACGCGCAGTTGCAACGTGTCGCGCCCGACAGCCCGAACCGCCCGCTTTATCGCGAGATGCTGCTCACTGTATTGCGCATGGCCCACGATGACTTTGATCGCTGGAACGCCAAAATTACGTTGCAAGCTATCCGCGAACTCGAAAAAACCTTCCGGGTTCTGCTGCCATTCAAAGGCCGTCGCAAAGTCACCGTTTTCGGCTCGGCACGCACACCGGTAGAACATCCTCTGTATGCATTAGCCCGAGAGATGGGGGCCTCATTGGCACGCGCCGACATGATGGTCATCACAGGTGGCGGCGCAGGCATCATGGCGGCAGCCCATGAAGGTGCCGGCCTGGAGCACAGCCTGGGATTTAATATCACGCTGCCTTTTGAGCAGCATGCAAACCCTACGATCAGTGGATCAGCCAATCTGCTGGCGTTTCATTTCTTCTTTACTCGCAAGTTGTTTTTCATCAAGGAAGCCGATGCCCTGGTGATGTGCCCAGGCGGATTTGGCACGCTGGATGAAGCTCTGGAAGTGCTGACGCTGATTCAAACCGGCAAAACGCCGTTGGTTCCCGTGGTGTTATTGGACATGCCGGGCGGAACATTTTGGCAGGGCGCGCTGGATTTCATTCACAACGAACTGGAAGCCAACCAGTACATCTTGCCCAACGATTTGAAACTCATGCGTTTTGCCCACAGCGCAGAAGAGGCACTGGTTGAGATCAATCAGTTCTACAACAATTTCCATTCAAGCCGCTGGCTGAATAAGACCTTTGTTATTCGCATGAAATACCCGCTTAACGTGCATGCGTTGGCACACATACAAACATCATTTGCTGATATTTGTCTGAGCAATGGTTTCTGCCAATCAATTGATGACGACCAGGATCATGATGTCTCCCTTAATCTATACCGCCTGAGCTTTGCATTCAGCGGGCGTAATCAAGGGCGCTTGCGAGAGCTGGTCGATTTCATCAATCTGCCGCAGCACTGGGAGATAACCGACAGCGAGGGCACATCAGCCCGACGGGAGTCGTCAGTAGACCAGGTTGGACATTAAGGTTGGGGCGAGGGTCTTGCGTGCACGCAAAACCCGTAACCGCTGTCGAGGTCCGAAAGCTGTGTGTCCGATTGCGCAGCGATCGTAATACCTGCGCGCCGGGTTTGGCTGAGTGATCGCAGCCTTCGCAGCGACTACAGGTTTTGTGCAGATAGGGGCTTAGTCGTCAAACTCTCGGCCGCTTAACAACCGGCCGATCATTTCAAGCGAATAACCTCGGTAGCTCAGGAAACGCCCTTGGCGAGCACGCTCCTTCGCATCCTCAGGTAGCGCACCTGCAAACTTGCGACGCCATGTATCTTCCAACTGCTCTTGCCAGTTGAAACCACACTCGCGTATCGCCTCTTCAATATCGCCACGTGACAAACCGCGCTGACTGAGTTCTTCGCGAATGCGCAAAGGGCCATAGCCTGAACCTGCACGGTAATTGATATAGCTTTCGAGGTAACGCGACTCCGACAACAGCCCTTCTTCCGTTAAACGGTCGAGGGCAATGTCGATCATGTCTGGGCAAGCTCCGCGCTGACGCAGTTTGCGCGTCAGCTCGACTCGACCATGCTCGCGTCGCGCGAGCAGGTCCATTGCAGTTCGTCGTACCGCGACGAGGTTATCCAAAACGGCAATCATGGGCTCTATCAGTTATCGTTTTCAGCAGAGTTTTCCAGTTCCATTTCTGCTGCTTCAGCTTCATCAGCAGCCGCTTTGGCAGCTTTGCTCAACTTCGGCATGGTCTTCAGCTCTGCCAGCTCACTGTCAGTCTTTGGGCCCAACAGTTTGGCGCGCAGTTGCTTCTCGAGGGCGTCCTTGATGTCCGGGTTTTCGTCGAGGAACTTGGCGGAGTTCGCCTTGCCCTGACCGATTTTGCTGCCGTTGTAGCTGTACCAGGCACCGGCTTTCTCGACGAAGCCGTGCAATACGCCCAGGTCGATCATTTCACCGTTGAGGTAGATACCTTTGCCGTAAAGAATCTGGAACTCAGCCTGACGGAATGGCGGTGCCACTTTGTTCTTGACCACTTTGACGCGAGTTTCGCTGCCGACGACTACATCGCCTTCTTTCACAGCACCGGTGCGGCGAATGTCCAGACGTACCGACGAGTAGAATTTCAGTGCGTTACCACCCGTGGTGGTTTCCGGGCTACCGAACATCACGCCGATTTTCATGCGGATCTGGTTGATGAAGATCACCAGACAGTTGGCGTTTTTGATGTTGCCGGTGATTTTACGCAGCGCTTGCGACATCAGACGGGCTTGCAGGCCCACGTGCATGTCACCCATGTCGCCTTCAATTTCAGCCTTGGGAGTCAGGGCTGCCACGGAGTCGATGATGATTACGTCAACAGCGTTGGAGCGCACCAGCATGTCGGTGATTTCCAGTGCCTGCTCACCCGTATCTGGCTGCGAAACCAGCAGGTCATCAACGTTTACACCCAGCTTGGCCGCATATTCTGGATCAAGGGCATGCTCGGCATCGACGAAGGCACAGGTTGCGCCCGCTTTTTGCGCCTGTGCAATTACAGACAGCGTCAGGGTGGTTTTACCCGAAGATTCTGGACCGTAGATTTCAACAATACGGCCTTTTGGCAGACCGCCAATGCCCAGTGCGATGTCCAGACCCAGCGAACCGGTCGAGATAGCCGGCACTGCCTGGCGCTCTTGATCGCCCATCAGCATGACGGCGCCCTTGCCGAATTGACGTTCGATCTGACCCAGGGCCGCAGCCAAGGCTTTCTTCTTGTTGTCGTCCATTAAAGTCCTCTCAAAATCAATAAGGCCATGACGGCCGATAACTGTATAAGTAGCCAGTATTATTCCACAGGGATAAACGATCGCCTACCCCTGATTTTCTATTTCTCATACCGTTCGGCGTATTAGGCCTTTCAGCGCCGCGATCACTGTTTGTCGTCGGACTTCATCACGGTCGCCAGCAAAGTGCCTGCAATCGGCTGTCACTTCGTCACCAACGCCCCAGGCCAGCCAGACGGTGCCCACCGGCTTTTCTGCCGAACCGCCTCCCGGGCCGGCAACGCCACTGACAGCGACGGCAAAGCGTGCGCCACTTTGTGCCTGCGCACCACGCACCATGGCCTCAACCACTTCACGGCTTACCGCCCCAACCTCGGCGAACAAAGGCTGCGGGACATTCAATTGTCTGGTTTTTTGCTGATTGGAGTACGTCACAAACCCCGCTTCAAACCAGGCGGAGCTTCCCGCAATCCGGGTAATGGCTTCAGCGATTCCACCACCGGTGCAGGACTCGGCAGTCGTAACTTGAGCGTTAAGAGTCTGTAACTGGCGCCCAAGTTCAGCCGCCAATTGAGATAGTGGGTCCATGAGGCCCTCCTGTTGGTGCGTCCAAGCGCCATAACCTACACGAGCAGGTGGACGTTGCAAGGCGACAGAGCGCTCACGACAGAATCTCACGCAATAAATTCGTTATTCCTACAGCTCGCTCCGGGAGTCTGTCGCAGAATTTTCCACCCCCAGCCGTTTGGCGGCCCAGCGCTGATAAAGGCTGATGGCGGCATCTGCACCCGCCAGCGCGGTCAGGCAACCAAACGCACCGGCAGCCAAAACCGACATCCCGGCTGCATACAGCAACATAAAGGTGGAAACACCGCACACCATGCAGGCGCCAGAACGCAGCGCCAGTCGCCGGACCAGCAGCCAGCCGCTGGCTCCATCCTTGTCCGCTCGCCACATCTCGCCAAAAATGCCGCCCACCAAGGCGAGAAGGATGACCAGCAACACCGGCATATCCAGCAATATTTGCGGCTCATTAATCATGTCTTCACTCCTGAATCCTTACTGATAGAGACCAATGGCTGGCCTGGACTGAACAGCGGACGCTGTCTGTAGCGCCACATCCCTGCTTGAGTCAGATTGGGTAACCGCGATGCAACAAAGACTATGCATGTATGGATATACAGTCAATGCACCAATGCATATATTTATTTGCCCCCTGCCCACAAGTGAGCCGAAGCGACACAAGCAGTGCGAATCGTCTTTTTTAAGGCAAAAAAAAACCACTACTCAGGTGGGTAAATTCTTAAACATGAAGACTAACGCGCGTACATGCCCCACCAAAATACGTGCCCCAGAATCACCAACTGCTCATCCTCAAGATCGGCGAAGGCATAGTCTTCATCTGGAAACTCATCACGATTGAAGCTACGCAAACGAATACCGCTGGCAAGACGGTAAAGCTGCTTCACACGCAACTGACCGTTGTGATTGAGCGCATAAAGGTCACCATCGATGACCTCTTCAATCATCCGTTTACCCGCATTGACGCCAACGGTTGCACCGTCCCGCAACACCGGCAGCATGCTGTCGCCGCGTACCGTTACACATTTGGCCTGATCGAACTCCACACCATTGTGACGCAGGCTGCGCTTGCCGAAGCGCAGCTTGGCACGCTCACTTTCTTCAATGGCAAAGCGCCCCGAACCCGCCGCCAGCTCAACCTGACGCAAGAACGCAATGGACACCTCATCATCGGCCACAGGCGTGTCGTCGTCCCACAAGCAAATGTCACGCAGCTCCGGGTGATGAGGTTCAGCATCAGAAATTCCAGGCACAGGCGGGTCATCCCGGCCACGCAAACGATCGGTACTGATATGGAAATACTCGGCAATTTTGGAGATATGCCTGTCGGAAGGATCGACAATTTTCCCGCTCAATATCCGCGAGAGCGTGGACTGCGGCACACCCGTACTCCGATGCAACGCCATCGCGCTGATCTGGTGACGAATTAGCAGTTCTTTAAGGACCGTTGAAACAGTTCGTTTGGACATGCCGAGAATAGTGCTGGGCGTGTTTATAGATGGCAAATGCTATTTCTTCTATTTATAGCAACGCGTCAGCGCACCCGCTGCGTACCTGTAGATGCAGGCGGCTGACATGTTAACCTTGCGCCCATTGCGAAAAAGCCGTGCCCGACGCCCGCTTTTCACCCACCTTTTAATCGAATCCGCCTAAGCCCCCTCATGAGCAAGAATACTTCCGACCTGTCCTCCCACACCCCGATGATGCAGCAGTACTGGCGCCTCAAAAACCAGCACCCTGATCAGTTGATGTTCTATCGCATGGGCGATTTCTACGAGATCTTTTATGAGGATGCAAAGAAAGCCGCCAAATTGCTGGACATCACCCTCACGGCGCGTGGGCAGTCTGCCGGACAAGCCATTCCAATGTGCGGGATTCCTTATCACGCGGCCGAAGGCTACTTGGCCAAGCTGGTAAAACTCGGCGAATCGGTGGTGATTTGCGAACAGGTGGGCGATCCGGCAACCAGTAAAGGCCCGGTTGATCGCCAGGTGGTGCGCATCATCACCCCCGGTACCGTCAGCGATGAGGCGCTACTCGATGAGCGCCGCGACAACCTGATTGCAGCCGTACTGGGCGACGAGCGACTGTTCGGTCTCGCCGTGCTGGACATCACCAGCGGCAACTTTTCGGTGCTGGAGATTAAAGGCTGGGAAAACCTGCTGGCCGAGCTGGAGCGTATCAACCCAGTTGAGCTGATGATCCCGGACGACTGGCCTCAAGGCTTGCCTGCCGAAAAGCGCCGTGGTGTTCGTCGTCGTGCGCCGTGGGACTTTGAGCGTGATACCGCACTCAAGAGCCTGTGCCAGCAGTTCTCGACCCAAGACCTCAAGGGCTTCGGTTGCGAGAACCTGACCCTGGCCATTGGCGCGGCCGGATGTTTGCTCAGCTACGCCAAGGAAACCCAGCGCACCGCCCTGCCCCACTTGCGCAGCCTGCGCCATGAACGTCTCGACGACACCGTGGTGCTTGACGGCGCCAGCCGCCGCAACCTGGAACTGGACACCAACCTGGCCGGCGGACGCGACAACACCTTGCAGTCAGTGGTCGATCGTTGCCAAACCTCAATGGGCAGCCGTCTGCTGACTCGCTGGCTGAACCGCCCATTGCGCGACTTGAGTGTGCTGCTGGCGCGCCAGTCGTCGATCACCTGCCTGCTGGATGGCTATCGTTTCGAAAAACTGCAGCCGCAGCTTAAAGAAATCGGCGACCTGGAGCGTATCCTGGCGCGTATCGGTTTGCGTAATGCGCGGCCTCGCGATTTGGCGCGCTTGCGCGATGCCTTGGGCGCTCTGCCTGAGTTGCAAGACGCAATGATCGGCCTCGAAGCCCCGCACCTGCAACAACTGGCGACCATCACCAGCACCTACCCTGAACTGGCGGCGCTGCTGGAAAAAGCGATTAACGACAACCCGCCTGCGGTGATCCGTGACGGCGGCGTGCTGAAGACCGGTTATGACGCTGAGCTGGATGAACTGCAATCGCTGAGCGAAAACGCCGGACAGTTCCTGATTGATCTTGAAGCCCGCGAAAAGGCCCGTACCGGCCTGGCCAACCTCAAGGTGGGTTACAACCGTGTCCACGGTTACTTCATTGAGCTGCCGAGCAAACAAGCTGAACAAGCGCCGGCTGATTACATCCGCCGTCAAACCCTCAAAGGGGCTGAACGCTTTATCACGCCAGAGCTTAAGGCCTTCGAGGATAAGGCCCTGTCGGCCAAAAGCCGCGCCTTGGCCCGCGAGAAGATGCTGTATGAAGCACTGCTTGAAACCCTGATCGCAGAGTTGCCGCCCCTGCAGGACACCGCTGCCGCACTGGCCGAGCTGGATGTGCTGAGCAACCTGGCCGAGCGGGCACTGAACCTTGACCTGAACTGCCCGCGCTTTGTCGATGAGCCGTGCATGCGTATCAGCCAAGGTCGCCATCCCGTGGTTGAGCAGGTGTTAACGACACCGTTTGTCGCCAACGATCTCGGACTGGACGACAACACCCGCATGCTGGTGATTACTGGTCCTAACATGGGCGGTAAATCTACTTACATGCGTCAGACCGCTTTGATTGTGTTGCTCGCACACATCGGCAGCTTTGTTCCCGCAGCCAGTTGCGAGCTGTCGCTGGTGGATCGGATCTTCACGCGGATCGGTTCCAGCGACGATCTGGCTGGCGGGCGTTCTACCTTTATGGTGGAAATGAGCGAAACGGCCAATATCCTGCACAACGCCACCGAGCGCAGCTTGGTGCTGATGGATGAAGTGGGACGCGGCACCAGCACCTTCGACGGTTTGTCACTGGCGTGGGCTGCGGCCGAACGTCTCGCCCAATTGCGCGCCTACACGTTGTTTGCCACGCACTATTTTGAGCTGACGGTGTTGCCAGAAAGCGAGCCACTGGTCGCCAACGTGCACTTGAGTGCAACTGAACACAATGAACGCATTGTGTTCCTGCACCACGTATTGCCAGGCCCGGCCAGTCAGAGCTATGGTTTGGCAGTGGCACAGTTGGCGGGGGTTCCAGCCAATGTCATCACCCGTGCACGTGAGCATTTGAGCCGACTTGAAACCACCAGCCTGCCTCATGAAGTGCCACATCAGGCGCCAGGCAAGAAAGCGGCACCGCACCAAAGCGACCTGTTTGCCAGCCTGCCGCATCCGGTACTGGATGACCTTTCCAAGCTTGATCTGGACAACATGACGCCGCGTAAAGCACTTGATTTGCTCTACACATTAAAGACACGCCTTTAAAAGCTGCTAGAATCGCGCGCGGTTCGGGATGCTACTGGCCTTTTAGCCTGGTCAGTAGATATCACTCCCGAGCCCTGCGAACCCGAACTGGAAGGGCTTCGCTGCCGCCGCCTGAGGAGAAAATTAGAAATGACCTTCGTCGTCACCGACAACTGCATCAAGTGCAAGTACACCGACTGCGTAGAAGTCTGTCCGGTGGACTGCTTTTACGAAGGCCCGAACTTCCTGGTGATTCACCCGGATGAGTGCATTGACTGCGCGCTTTGTGAGCCTGAATGCCCGGCAGTGGCCATCTTCTCGGAAGATGAAGTGCCTGCAGGCATGGAAAACTTTATTCAGTTGAATGTTGAGCTGGCTGAAATCTGGCCAAACATCACTGAACGCAAAGACCCTATGCCGGACGCGGCCGAGTGGGATGGCAAGCCAGGGAAGATCGAGCACCTGGAACGCTGATTCATGCAGTAGCAAAAAGCCCCGTCTCTTGTGAGCCGGGGCTTTTTGCGTTTAGGGCTAACGAAAAATCTGACGCAAACTCAACCCGCTTCGTCATCGCCTGATCCTAGGTCCTGGTCAGGACGTCACAATTAACCTACAAAAAACTGAGCTTGCTAACTTTAAACTCGCAAGACAGGCGTATATAAAGGTTATTCACGACCGACGACGCATCCAGCGAGAAACTTCATTCGCCTTATCGTTCAATCGGACTAGACTCTCCCAAATTCCGCTTCAGTTGCGCAAACTCGGGCTCAGACGCAGCATTTCAATGCCGATGTCGACCCAAGACTCAGCTTCCTTATGAAGCTCGAAACTATCGGGGACCAGCAGCCATTGCCCGAGAATACCGTCGATATAGGCGTGCAAGGTAATGGCGGCGCGGCGGGTATCCAGATTTGAAGGGAGTTGTTCGCGATGGACTGCATTATTCAGCGTGAGCTCAATTCGGCTATTACAGTCGACACTCGCCACCTGACGTTGAAGGCGCAAATCGCACATTTCGTCAGTAAATTCGCACTTATGAAACAGAATTTCATTGATACGCCGAGTCTTCGGGTCGATAGCAACCTGGCGAAACAAATGAATCAACAGCTTGCGCATGCAGCCCAACGGGTCAAGCTCTGCCTCGCTTTCACTGGCTTTGGCCAGTTCATCCAGCGGCTCATGCAAGCTGTCCAACATGGCCTGAACCAAGTCGGCCTTGTTGCTGAAATGCCAGTAAATTGCACCTCGGGTGACACCTGCCAGCGCGGCAATATCAGCCAGAGTGGTACGGGCAACCCCCCGTTCATAAAAGGCCTGCTCGGCTGCTTCGAGGATTTTGCTCCGGGTTTCCTGAGCTTCTTCTTTGGTACGACGCGCCATGGCAATAAAAACCTCAATCAGGAGGGTTTGGACAAATGCAACCGAGCATCCAAACCGACATCGGGTGGCGTTTTTTTTGCCTTATCCCGAGCTACTTCATACGTTAAAAAGGGCTCTGTGACGGCCATCGTGACAGACTCCCGCTATTTACAAACAGACATGAATGTAAGTATATTCCTTAGCAAGCTACTTATCCACCCGGAACAGCTTTCTTTACCCTTCCACTATTCTTGTGCGCTTTCGCGTGCCTGACCCGAGGATTTTCATGCAATTTAAGCCAGCTGTTACCGCTCTGGTTGCTGCCATCACCCTAGCTTCGCTGCTCAGCGGATGTAAGAAGGAAGAGGCGGCACCTGCCCCGCAAACCCCTCAGGTCGGCGTCGTGACGCTGAAAACACAACCCTACACCCTAACGTCTGACCTTCCAGGTCGAACGACGTCCTACCGCTCGGCCGAAGTTCGCCCTCAAGTGAACGGGATTATTCTGAAGCGCTACTTCAAAGAAGGCAGCGACGTCAAAGAAGGCCAGCAGCTGTATCAAATCGATCCAGCACTCTACGAAAGCAGTGTGTTGAGCGCCAAGGCCACTCTGCAATCGGCCAAATCTCTGGCTGATCGCTACAAGCAACTGGTCGCAGAGCAAGCCGTAAGCCGTCAGGAATACGACAACGCCGAAGCTGCCCGTCTTGAAGCCGAAGCCGCACTGAACACCGCTCAGGTCAACTTGCGCTACACCAAGGTCCTGGCACCGCTGACGGGCCGCATTGGTCGTTCGCTGTACACCGAAGGTGCATTGGTGACCAGTGGTCAAACGAACGCACTGGCGGTGATCACTCAGTTAGACCCTATCTATGTTGACGTGACTCAGTCTTCGGTCGAAATGCTCGAACTGCGTCGTGACCTGGCCAGCGGTCGCTTGAAGAAAGCGGGCGATAACGCCGCCAAGGTCAAGCTGACCCTGCCGGATGGCAGCGAGTACCCACAAGAAGGCCGCCTGGAATTCTCAGAAGTCTCGGTTGACGAAACCACCGGTTCCGTCACGCTGCGCGCGGTATTCCCAAACCCTGATGACACGCTGCTGCCAGGCATGTTTGTTCACGCGCAACTGGAAGCCGGTGTCGACACCGATGCAATCCTGGCCCCGCAAATCGGCGTGACGCACAACCTCAAAGGCCAACCCACCGCCATGATCGTTGGGCCAGACAACAAGGTTGAACTGCGCGTGCTGCAAGCTTCCCGCACCGTGGGCAGCGACTGGCTGGTAGAAAAAGGCCTGAATGCAGGTGACCGCGTGATTGTTGACGGTCTGCAGTTCATCAAGCCCGGCATGGAAGTCAAAGTGACTGAGTCCAGCAAAACCGCAGGCGCAACCCCGGCAGCCCCGGCAACAGATAAAGCTACGGGCAGCAAAGGGGAGTAAACCATGTCGAAATTTTTTATCGACCGTCCGATTTTCGCCTGGGTAATTGCCCTGGTGATCATGCTGGTCGGGGCACTATCGATCCTCAAACTGCCGATCAACCAATACCCGAGCATCGCGCCTCCGGCTATTTCGATCTCCGTGACCTACCCGGGCGCTTCGGCGCAAACCGTGCAGGACACCGTGGTTCAGGTGATCGAGCAACAGCTCAATGGTATTGACCACCTGCGTTATGTGTCATCGGAAAGTAACTCCGACGGCAGCATGACCATTACCGCTACGTTCGACCAGGGCACCGACCCTGACACCGCTCAGGTTCAGGTACAGAACAAGCTCAACCTGGCCACCCCGCTGCTGCCCCAAGAGGTTCAGCAGCAAGGTATCCGTGTGACCAAGGCAGTGAAAAACTTCCTGATGGTGATCGGCGTGGTGTCGGTAGACGGCAGCATGAACAAGGACGACTTGTCGAACTACATCGTCTCGAACATGCAAGACCCGATCTCCCGTACCGAAGGTGTGGGTGACTTCCAGGTGTTCGGCGCCCAGTACGCAATGCGTATCTGGCTCGACCCTGCCAAGTTGAACAAGTACAACCTGACCCCGGTAGACGTTAAGTCGGCCATTTCTGCACAGAACGTCCAAGTGTCCTCCGGGCAATTGGGCGGCCTGCCAGCCGTTAAAGGTCAGGAGCTGAACGCAACCATCATCGGCAAAACCCGTTTGCAAACCGCCGAGCAGTTCAAAAAGATCCTGCTCAAGGTCAACACTGACGGTTCGCAAGTGCGCCTGCACGATGTCGCAGAAGTCGCCCTGGGCGGTGAAAACTACAGCATCAGCGCACAGTTCAACGGCAAGCCGTCTTCGGGCCTTGCAATCAAGCTGGCGCCGGGCTCCAACGCCCTGGACACGGCCAAGGCGCTGCGCAAGACCATCAGCGACCTGGAGCCGTTCTTCCCGCCAGGCATGGAAGTTGTTTACCCGTATGACACCACCCCTGTGGTTTCAGCATCGATCAAAGGCGTAGTTGAAACCTTGGTTGAAGCCGTTGTACTGGTGTTCCTGGTGATGTTCCTGTTCCTGCAAAACTTCCGCGCAACCATCATCACCACGATGACCGTGCCGGTCGTACTGTTGGGTACATTCGGGATTCTGGCCGCTGCGGGCTTCAGCATTAACACCCTGACCATGTTCGGTATGGTGCTGGCCATCGGCTTGCTGGTGGACGACGCCATCGTTGTGGTGGAAAACGTTGAACGGGTAATGGCCGAAGAAGGATTGCCGCCCAAGGAAGCCACCAAGAAATCCATGGAGCAGATCCAGGGTGCGCTGGTCGGTATTGCCTTGGTACTGTCGGCGGTTCTGCTGCCAATGGCCTTCTTCAGCGGCTCCACCGGCGTGATCTACAAACAGTTCTCGATCACCATTGTTTCGGCGATGGCCCTGTCGGTTCTGGTTGCCCTGATCTTCACCCCGGCCTTGTGCGCCACCATGCTCAAGCCGATCAAAAAGGGTGATCACGGCGAAAACAAACGCGGATTCTTTGGCTGGTTCAACCGTACCTTTGACAGTGGCGTGAAGCGCTACGAGAAAGGTGTCGGCAGCATTCTGCGTCACAAAGCCCCCTACTTTCTGGCCTACGTGCTGATCGTCGTCGGCATGGTGTTCCTGTTCACCCGTATTCCTACCTCCTTCCTGCCGGAAGAAGACCAAGGCGTACTGTTTGCACAGGTACAAACGCCTGCCGGTACAACCGCTGAACGCACGCAACTGGTCATCGACCGCATGCGTGAATACCTGCTCAAAGATGAGTCGGCGGCCGTATCGTCGGTGTTCACCGTTAACGGCTTTAACTTCGCCGGCCGCGGTCAAAGCTCGGGTTTGGCGTTCATCATGCTCAAGCCGTGGGGCGAGCGTGATGCCGACAACAGCGTCTTTGCGTTGGCAGCACGGGCACAGGCGCACTTCTCGACGTTCCGCGATGCAATGGTGTTCGCTTTCGCGCCACCTGCCGTTATGGAGTTGGGTAACGCAACAGGCTTCGACGTTTATCTGCAAGACCGTTCCGGTATCGGCCACGAAAAATTGATGGAAGCGCGCAACCAGTTCCTGGGGATGGCCGCTCAAAGCAAGATTCTGGCGGGTGTACGTCCTAACGGCTTGAACGATGAGCCGCAGTACCAGCTGGAAATTGACGACGAGGCCGTACGTACCTTGGGCGTTGACCTGTCAGACGTTAACAACACCCTGTCTATCGGCCTGGGTGCCAGCTACGTCAACGACTTCATCGACCACGGTCGGGTTAAAAAGGTTTACCTGCAAGGCGCAGCTGACTCGCGGATGAACCCCGAAGACCTGAAAAAATGGTACGTGCGTAACGCTGACGGAACCATGGTGCCGTTCTCCGCCTTCGCCAAAGGCAAGTGGATCTACGGTCCACCCAAGCTGGCGCGTTACAACGGCGTAGAAGCGATGGAAATCCTCGGCGCCCCGGCACCGGGCTACAGCAGTGGTGAAGCCATGGCCGAAGTTGAAGCCATCGCCAAGAAGCTGCCAGCCGGCGTAGGCATGTCCTGGACCGGTCTGTCCTATGAGGAACGTCTGTCGGGTTCGCAAGCACCTGCGCTGTACGCCATCTCGTTGCTGATGGTGTTCTTGTGCCTCGCCGCCTTGTACGAAAGCTGGTCGATTCCGATTGCGGTGATGCTGGTGGTCCCCCTGGGGATTATTGGTGCATTGCTGGCTACCAGCTTGCGCGGCCTGTCCAACGACGTGTACTTCCAGGTGGGCTTGCTCACGACCATCGGTCTGGCATCGAAAAACGCCATTCTGATTGTCGAGTTTGCCAAAGAGCTGCATGAGCAAGGACGAACGCTGACCGAGGCCGCGATTGAAGCGTGCCGCATGCGTCTGCGTCCGATCATCATGACCTCGCTGGCGTTCGTACTGGGTGTGATCCCGCTGGCCATCTCCTCGGGTGCAGGCTCGGGCAGCCAGCACGCTATCGGTACAGGCGTAATCGGCGGCATGATCACCGCGACCGTATTGGCTGTATTCTGGGTCCCGCTGTTCTTTGTAGCTGTCTCGTCGTTCGGCAGTAAAAAAGATAAAGAACAGAAGGTCGACCTGACTAAAACTCCAAACCAAGAGGCTGGCCAATGAGCAAGTCGCTTCTCGCAGTCGCCGTTGCAGCGTTTACGCTGAGCGGCTGCTCGCTGATCCCGGACTACCAGCGCCCTGAAGCGCCGGTCGCCGCGCAATACCCGCAAGGCCCGGCCTACTCGGCACACGAAGCGCCGAATCAGGCGGCAGCAGAACAAGGCTGGCGTCAGTTTTTCCATGACCCTGCCCTGCAACAGCTGATCCAGACGGCCTTGGTCAACAACCGCGACCTTCGAGTCGCGGCCCTGAACATCGACGCCTACGCGGCTCAGTACCGCATCCAGCGTGCCGATCTGTTCCCGGCAGTCAGCGCCACTGCCAGCGGCAGCCGCCAACGCACTCCGGCGCGTGTATCGCAAACCGGCGAGTCATCCATTTCCAGCTCATACACCGCGACGCTTGGCGTGAGCGCGTATGAACTGGACTTGTTCGGCCGTGTGCGCAGCCTGAGCGATCAAGCGTTGCAAAACTACTTTGCAACTGAAGAAGCGCGCCGCACCACTCAGATCAGTCTGGTGGCCAGCGTCGCGAATGCTTACCTGACCTGGCAAGCAGACAAAGAGCTGCTCAAGCTCACTCAAGACACCCTGAAAACATACGACGAGAGCTACAAGCTGACCTTGCGCAGCAATGAAGTCGGTGTGGCCTCGGCGCTTGACCTGAGTCAGTCGCGCACTTCGGTGGAAAACGCCAAGGTTCAATTGGCCAAGTACACTCGCCAAGTGGCCCAGGACCAAAACAGCTTGGCCCTGCTGCTCGGCACCACCATTCCTGACAATCTGCCAGCCAGCCAACCGCTGTCGGCCGACCTGTTGAACAAAGTGCCTGCGGGCTTGCCGTCTGACTTGCTGCAACGTCGTCCGGACATCCTTCAGGCCGAGCATCAGTTGCTGGCAGCCAACGCCAACATTGGTGCTGCGCGCGCAGCGTTCTTCCCAAGCATCAGCCTGACCGCCAATGCCGGGACCTTGAGCCCAGACCTCTCAGGTCTGTTCAAGGGCGGTTCGGGCACCTGGCTGTTCTCGCCGCAGATCAACCTGCCGATCTTCAACGCAGGGTCTTTGCGCGCAAGTCTGGACTACTCGAAAATCCAGAAAGAGATCACCGTTTCTCAATACGAGAAGGCGATCCAGACGGCATTCCAGGAAGTCTCTGACGGGCTGGCCGCACGTGAAACCTACAACGAGCAGTTGCAGGCACAAACCGATTTCGTCAACGCTAACCAGGACTACTACCGTCTGGCCGAGCGGCGCTATCGGATTGGCATCGACAGCAACCTGACCTTCCTCGACGCTCAGCGCTCGCTGTTCAGTGCACAGCAATCGCTGATCACCGACCGCCTGTCGCAGTTGACCAGCGAAGTTACGCTGTACAAGGCGCTGGGGGGGGGCTGGCACGAACAGACCGGTGAAAATCGGCCTATTTCGGACAAGCCGCCAAAGGCTTGATGAAAACCCGCTAAAACAAAAAACCCGCATTAGCGGGTTTTTTGTTGCGGGTCTGGCACACCAGACCCGATTTAATTGGACTGCACAGGCGGCAACCAATCAACAGGGACAAGCCCTAGTGTGTCCCATATACCCGGGAATTCACTTTTCTGAAGTACCTGCAAGTCACCCGCCTGAGCAACCTGTTGGATATAGCCCACCATCAACCTGGTCCCACTAATCAGTGCGTTCAAAAGTTCGGGCGCTTGTGAAGCCAGTTCTTTTGCCTCCTCCTCAGCGTGGGAGCGGAACTTGAGTACGGCTTTGTTCGGTGCTAACCAATACCCCGCGCTCGCCCTCACCACCAGGTCCTGATCGATCATCCGGGCCAGATAAGCGGGAGCAAAAAAATTGCTGTACAAAGCCCGCTCGCCGGTCTCATAGGCCATCCGGCTGGCTCCAGCCATGTCTGATGTACAGTAAGACCCGCGAAACCTGAGTGTTGGATCCGCGTTCAAATGCCCCTTTTTATTAAATTCAATACCCTGAGCCTGCGCAATGCTCACCGGACGCGAAATGCGGTAATGATTCAATCGAGAGTCAAAAACGATAAAGCCACCTAACTGAGTGGCAGACTCCAAATCTATCGAACCTGACAGCGCAATTGCGGCTTCGTCAGCACTACGAAAGTACTCAGGCAACAAGTTCAAAACAGCGTCATTCAAAATCATGGCTCATCCTTGAAGTCACTCTCACCTGATCAACCCCACCGTGTGGGGCTCAGGTGTCGAGAGATAATCCAAGAATAAGAAGGATGAGGTGCGTTACATACCTATGACAATTGCTGGCCGGTATCTGCTAAGGGCCTAAATGCCGACCCTTGAAAGCCGTTCTGCCATGGCTTTCAAGCCCGCGACTCTACCCCCAGCTCATCCCAGACCGACTCTGCCAAATGGAAGGTCGCATTGGCCGCGGGAATGCCGCAGTAAATCGCACTCTGCATAATCACTTCTTTGATCTCGGCACGGGTGACGCCATTGTTGGCCGCTGCGCGCAGGTGCAGCTTGAGCTCTTCGCTGCGGTTCATGCCGATCAACATCGCAATGGTAATCAGACTGCGGGTATGACGCGCCAAGCCAGGGCGCGTCCAGATATCACCCCAGGCATGACGGGTGATCATTTCCTGAAATTCGCTGTTGAACTCGGTCAGGGCATTGAGACTGCGATCAACGTGTGCATCACCCAATACCGCGCGGCGCACGCCCATGCCTTCTTCGTAACGCTGTTTCTCGTCCACAAAACGCTCCTTAAACCGACTTTTTGGCTAACAGAAATTCCAGCACTCGCTGACTGAACGCATCACCGGCCTGCACGTTGGACAGGTGCGCAGCGTAAAACTCAACGTACTCTGCGCCCGCCACGTGCTCTTGAATGAAATGGCTGCCCGCAGGCGGTGTCACCGCGTCTTGCGTGCCAGCAATGACCAGTGTCGGCACGTGAATGGCGCCAAGCTGATCACGGAAATCAGCATCGCGCACCGCCGCGCAGTTGGCTGCATAGCCTTGAGGCGACGTCGCCGCCAGCATGTCGGTGATGCGTTTGGCCTGCTCTGGGTTGGCCTCGGCGAAATCCGGGGTAAACCAGCGGGCTATCGAAGCATCGCGCAAGCCCGCCATGGCCGCCGCGCCATCACGCAGTACCATTTCAATGCGCGGGTTCCAGATCGAAGGCTCTCCGATTTTGGCTGCGGTGTTGCACACCACCAGCTTATGCAGGCGTGAACCGGCATTAATACCCAGCCACTGGCCAATCAGGCCACCCATCGACAGGCCGCAAAAATGCGCGCGCTCGATGTTCAGTGCATCCAACAGCGACAGCACGTCACCGCCTAACTGCTCAATGCTGTACTGCCCTTCGGTGACCAGAGACTGGCCATGGCCACGGGTGTCGTAACGCAGCACCTGAAAATGTTCAGTGAATGCAGGAATCTGCGACGCCCACATACCCAGGTCAGTGCCCAGCGAGTTGGACAACACCAGCACAGGCGCGCCTTGCGGGCCGTCGAGTTGGTAATTGAGTTCACCTTCAGCGAGTTGTACACGTCCCACGAACGTCTCCTTTTTATAATGCCAACGCTAAATGTTCAGCCCGTGCACGCTCGACCCATGTCGTCGCCTGCCCCAGGTAATGAGCAGGATCAAGCAAGCGATCCAGCTCGTCCGCCGACAGTTGGGCGGTTATCTTGGGCTCATCGCCCAACACTGTACGTAAGTGCCGGTGTTCGGCCACGGCCCGTTTGCAACAGTGCTCCAGCAGATGGTGCGCGGTTTCCCGGCCGACACGTTGGGCCAGCACAATACTCACGGCTTCAGCCAGCACCAGGCCATGGGTCAAGTCGAGGTTTTGCGCCATGCGCTGCTCATCCACTTCCAACCCTTGAGCGATGTTCAGTGCCTGAACCAGAGCCCCAGAGACCAGGCAGCAGATCTCAGGCAGGGTTTCCCACTCGGCGTGCCACAAGCCCAGACTGCGCTCGTGCTCTTGAGGCATGGCACTGAACAATGTGCTCAATAACCCCGGAACCCGCGTCGCCGCACTGATTAACACAGCGCACCCCACAGGGTTGCGCTTGTGCGGCATGGTCGAAGATCCGCCCTTGCCCGGTGCCGAAGGTTCGAAAACCTCCGCCGCCTCGGTCTGCATCAACAAGCTGATGTCGCGGCCCATTTTGCCGAGACTGCCCGCAATCAACCCGAGAACCGAGCCGAACTCCACTAAACGATCACGCTGGGTGTGCCAGGGTTGATCAGGCAGGCTCAAACGCAATTCATCCGCCAAGGCGTGCGCGACAGGCAACGCTTGATCACCCAATGCGGCCAAGGTGCCCGAGGCACCTCCAAATTGCAGACTCAACAACCGCGGCGTTAACTCGCGAAGTCGCTGCCGGCTCCGGCTGACAGCACCCAGCCACCCGGCAATTTTCATCCCCAAGGTGACTGGCGTGGCTTGCTGCAACCAGGTACGACCTGCCAAAGGGGTGGCGGCATAACGCTGTGCCTGCTGTGCCAGTACCTCGCCCAATTGCTGCAAATCACGCTCGATCAGCTCCAGCGCAGCGCGCAGTTGCAGCACCAGCCCGCTGTCCATCACGTCTTGGCTGGTGGCGCCCAAGTGCACATAGCGTTCCGCTTCGGGGGTCACGCTGGCGATCTGTTTGCCGAGCGCTTTAACCAGCGGGATGGCTGAGTTGCCAGCGCTGACAATCGCCAGCCCCAGGGCTTCAAAGTCGTAGTGTTCGGCGCGACAGGCCGCTTCAATCGGTGCAACTGCTGACGACGGGATCAGCCCCACCCGAGCTTGAGCCCGGGCCAGAGCCGCTTCAAAGTCGAGCATGGCCTGAACGCGGCCATGATCACAAAACACTTCGCCCATGGCCTTGCCCGTGAAGTAGGCATCAAACAGCTGGTTACTCATAAAGCATCCTTTGCTGGCGCGCGCCACAGACGGGCGCGCGCGAATACATCACAGATCGTGATGCAGGTATTTGGGTTGTTTGGGTAATCGGAAGCTGAACAGGAAAGCAATGGCCATCATGGCCGTCACGTACCAGTAGAAGGTGTTTTCCATGCCCATCGACTTGAGGCCCAAGGCCACATATTCCGCCGAGCCGCCGAAAATCGCGTTGGCCACCGCGTAGGCCAGGCCAACACCCAGCGCCCGTACCTGCGGCGGGAACATTTCAGCCTTCACCAAACCGCTGATCGAGGTGTAGAAGCTGACAATCGCCAGCGCCAACGTGATCAGGACAAACGCCAGAAACGGGCTGGTAATGGTTTTCAGGCTCAGCAGAATCGGCACCGTGCACAAGGTGCCCAAGCCACCGAACCAGAGCATGGAGTTACGACGCCCGATCTTGTCGGCGAGCATGCCAAACACCGGCTGCATGCACATATAAAGGAAAAGCGCGCCGGTCATGATGTAACTGGCGGTCTTGGCATGCATACCCGCAGTGTTCACCAGGTACTTCTGCATGTAGGTGGTAAACGTGTAGAAAATCAGCGAACCGCCAGCGGTATACCCCAGCACGGTAATGAACGCCGCCTTGTGGTCACGGAACAACGCCGCGATGCTGCCCGCGTCTTTGTCTTTACGGGTTTCAGCGCTGGTGGTTTCTTTCAGGGTGCGACGCAGCAACAGCGAAATAACCGCAGCAATGGCCCCAATCACAAACGGTATGCGCCAGCCCCAGGCACGCAGCTCGTCTTCTGACAAAAACTGCTGAAGAATCACCACCACCAAAACGGCCAGCAGTTGCCCGCCGATCAGGGTCACGTATTGGAAAGACGCGAAGAAACCACGCTGGCCCTTGAGGGCAACCTCGCTCATGTAAGTGGCTGTGGTGCCATATTCACCGCCCACTGAAAGCCCCTGAAACAACCGCGCCAGCAAGAGCAACGCCGGAGCCCAGGCGCCAATCGAGGCGTAGGTCGGGAGAAAGGCGATCACCAATGACCCGGCGCACATCATCATCACCGAGATCATCATTGAGTTCTTGCGGCCATGCTTGTCGGCCACCCGGCCAAACAGCCAGCCACCGATAGGACGCATCAGAAAGCCCGCCGCAAACACCCCGGCCGTGTTCAGCAACTGCACCGTGGGGTCATCGGAAGGGAAGAAAGCAGGCGCAAAGTAGATCGCGCAAAAGGCGTAAACGTAGAAATCGAACCATTCGACCAGGTTGCCGGAGGACGCACCGACAATCGCAAAAATCCTTTTTCTACGCTCCTCTCCTGTGTAGTGAGTGTCTGTTGTCATGATTTTTTTAGACTCATCTGGGTTAGTTACTTTTAGACATAGCTTGTAACAAGTAACACTGCAACCACTAAGAGCCGGACGATTGAATCATCAATCGCCCGATGTTGCGGCCATCGTCAGCGATCAGACCCGTTCAATCGCTAACGCCAGCCCCTGACCGACACCCACGCACATGGTTGCCAAGCCTTTTTTGCCGCCGGTTTTTTCCAACTGATGCAACGCAGTCATCACCAAGCGTGCCCCGCTCATGCCCAGCGGATGCCCCAGTGCTATCGCGCCGCCATTGGGGTTGACCTGTGGCGCGTCGTCCGCCAGCCCCAGTTCGCGCAATACCGCCAAACCTTGGCTGGCAAATGCCTCATTGAGTTCGATCACGTCAAAGTCGCTGACCGCCAGCCCCAGACGTTCGACCAGCTTGCGCACTGCTGGCACCGGGCCAATGCCCATCACGCGTGGGGCAACACCGGCGCTGGCCATGCCCAACACCCGAGCACGGGCAGTCAAACCGTGGCGTTTGACCGCCTCGGCAGAGGCCAGAATCAGCGCCGCTGCACCGTCATTCACCCCCGACGCATTGCCAGCGGTGACCGTTTTGTCCGGGCCATTGACCGGCTTGAGCTTGCTCAGGGTGTCGAGACTGGTGTCCGCACGCGGATGTTCATCATGCTCAACCACGGTTTCGCCTTTTTTATGGGCGATACGCACCGCAACGATCTCTTCAGCAAAGTAGCCCGCCGCCTGAGCGGCCGCTGTGCGCTGCTGGCTACGCAGGGCAAAGGCGTCTTGGTCGGCGCGAGAAATCTTGTAGTCATCGGCCACGTTGTCGGCGGTTTGCGGCATCGCATCGACGCCGTATTGGGCCTTCATCAACGGGTTAATAAAACGCCAGCCAATGGTGGTGTCTTCCAGCTTCATGTTGCGTGAGAACGCCGCGTCGGCTTTGCCCATCACGAACGGGGCACGCGACATCGACTCAACACCACCGGCAATCGCCAGTTCCATTTCGCCACTGGCGATCGCACGGAACGCCGTACCAATGGCGTCCATGCCCGAAGCACAAAGACGATTGAGGGTCACCCCGGGAATGGTATCCGGCAGCCCGGCCAGCAATGCGGCCATGCGCGCGACGTTACGGTTGTCTTCGCCCGCCTGGTTGGCGCAGCCGAAAAACACTTCGTCGACTTCGTCCCACTTCACATCAGGGTTACGCGCCATCAGCGCCTTGATCGGAATGGCGGCCAGGTCATCGGCACGCACCGCCGCCAAACCACCGCCAAAGCGGCCAATCGGAGTGCGAATGGCGTCACAGATAAACACTTCACGCATCACGCTTCTCCTGGTGCCTGACCATGGGCCAGCGCGGTGCGGGCCTCCAGATCACGCAAGGCAGTCAGTTCGACGTCGGTCGGCTCAGCGGTCTGTTCGACGTTATCGGCAAAACGAATGGCCCAGCCAGTCGCTGCAACGACTTGCTCGCGGGTAACGCCAGGGTGCAAGGCGGTGACCACAAATTCGTTGGTTTGCGCTTCAGGTTCCATGGTGCACAGGTCAGTGATGATGCCCACTGGCCCAGCGCCCGGCAGCCCCAGACGCTTGCGCGAGTCGCCGCCTTCGCCATGGCCAACCGAGGTAATAAAGTCGAGTTTGTCGACGAACGAACGCGCCGATTGCTTGAGGATAATCAGCACGCTTTTAGCTGACCCGGCGATCTCTGGCGCGCCACCTGCACCCGGCAGGCGGACTTTTGGATGATGGTAATCACCGACCACAGTGGTGTTGATATTGCCGAAACGGTCCACCTGAGCAGCACCCAGGAAGCCAACATCGACCCGACCACCTTGCAACCAGTAGCGAAAGATTTCGCTGGTGGAGACCACGGTGTCCGCGGTTTCAGCCAGTTCGCCATCACCAATCGACAGCGGCAACACATTGGGCTTGGCACCAATCGGGCCCGATTCGTAGATCAACACCACATCCGGGGACGAGGTCAGGCGCGCCAGGTTGGCGGCTTTGGACGGCAGGCCGATGCCGACAAAACACACCGAACCGTTTTTCAAACGACGGGCGGCAGCAACGGTCATCATTTCGTTGGTGGAGTAAGCCATTATTTTGCCTCCGAAGCGCGGGCCAGCTTGGCCTGGAACTCGCTGAAATTTGCAGTGCCGTGGATGTATTCATTGATCCAGGCAGTAAAGGTCTCGCGGTCGCGGGCAATCGGATCCCACGCCTGATAGAAACGGTTATCACGCTCGGTGTAACCATGAGCGTAGGACGGATGCGCACCGCCCGGTACGTGGCACACGGCGCTCAAAGCCCAGGTCGGCAGCACGCAGGCATTCATCGGTGCTTGCAGGTCATCCACGATTTCTTCAACGGTCACGATGCAGCGCTTGGCCGCCAAGGCGGCTTCTTTTTGCACGCCCAGAATGCCCCACAGCAGCACGTTGCCTTTACGATCAGCCTTTTGCGCATGAATCACAGTCACATCCGGGCGTACCGCAGGCACAGCCGCCAGCACTTCGCCAGTAAAAGGACAGGTAACGGTTTTGATCAACGGGTTAACCTTCGGCAGGTCAGAACCAGCGTAGGCACGCAGTACCGCGAATGGCAGGCCCGAGGCGCCCGCCACGTAGGCATTGGCCAGGTCAGCGTGACTGTGTTCTTCGATTTCCAGCGGCTGCGGCCACTGCTTTTCGACGGCATCGCGCAAGCGGTGCAGCGAACCCACGCCAGGGTTGCCGCCCCAGGAGAAAATCAACTTTCGTGCACAACCGGCGCCGATCAACTGGTCGTAGATCAAGTCAGGTGTCATGCGAACCAGGGTCAGGTCTTTCTTGCCCTGACGAATGATTTCATGACCTGCTGCGGTCGGAATCAAGTGAGTGAAACCTTCGAGAGCGACGGTGTCGCCATCGTTCACAAACTGTTTCACGGCGTCGTGCAGCGAAATGATTTCTGCCATGAGGGGTAGCTCCCGTTTCTTGTTGGCCACTGAAGAGAAAACGGTGCATCAGAGCGGCACCGAACTGTCAGCAGGTTAAGCCGCTACCCCCAGCGCAAACAATCCGATAATCGACTATGTGTTCGGTAATCGAACGAATAGTTAGCAGGCTATGCAGAAACCCTGTAGCCGCTGCCGAAGGCTGCGATAAGGGCCGCAGGACCTTCGTTGCTAATCTCAAAGCGAGGCCGCTGCGTAGCCTGTGGCAGCGGCTACAAGGCTCAAGTAAACAGTTGCGCACTCAGTTCACGGCTGGAGTTGAGCATGATCGGCAAAAAGCGCTGCTCCAGCTCAGTCCGCGTGACTCGACCGGCGTGGGTGCTGACGTTCAAGGCCGCCAAGACCTGACCCGAAGCGTCATACACCGGCACCGCAATAGAACGCAGGCCTTGTTCCAACTCTTGATCGACCACGCACCAGCCTTGCTCGCGCACTTGCTGCAAGCATTCAAGCAATGCTTCGGGGGTGTGCAGCGTGCGACTGGTTTTGGCCTGGAACTCGGCATGGGCCAAGTACTCGTTCAAGGTCACGTCGTCCAGCGCGGCCAACAAAATGCGCCCCATCGACGTGCAGTACGCCGGCAAGCGCCCACCCACAGACAGGTCAACCGAAATCAGACGCTGAGTGGTCGCCGAACGGGCGATGTACAGAATGTCGTCACCTTCCAGGGTCGCCATGTTGCACGCTTCGTGCAATTGCTCGCTCATGCGGTCCAGATAGGGCTGAGCCGAAACCGCCAGCGGCGTCGATGACAAGTAGGCATGGCCCAGCGTCAGTACTTTGGGCAATAACGAATACGTGCGGCCATCGGTGGTGGCATAACCGAGCTTAATCAACGTGTACAAACAGCGACGCACGGCTGCCCGAGGAATTTCAGTGCGATGGCTGATCTGCGCAATGGTCAAATGCCGCTTGCGCTCCTGGAACGCTTGCACCACCGCCAGGCCGCGGGCCAGCGACGCCATGAAATCAGGATCACCGGTAAACGCCTGAATGCGTTTGGCAGGCGACGCAACAATCGGTGGCGCGATGCCAGTCACCGTATTGCGCAATTGATCACTCATACCCAGTCCCCCTGCCTTCTCTATTTATTGTTATTACGCACCCGCCCCGGCAGCCATACACGCCGGGCTCTGTACGAAATGTATCTATGCAGCTGCAACACCGGCCGATTATCGAACCGATGGCCGATAATCGCAATCTCGGTGCACATCACATCGGCATCAACGCGATGTAACAATACCGCCCTGCTCCCACATAGCGGGTAATGTTCAATTGGCGTATTTTTGCAACTGCGTTCAACACTGGCATCCGAAGTGTTATTAAACACTCTCTGTAAGCCTGCTCGACACCATACAGACAGTCATTGATAGGAGCGATCTGCGTTATATGCGTCATGAATTAAGCCGACTCAGTTCAGCGCATAACTTGGCAATTCAATTACCTCCACCATTGTATTAATACATCTGACGCGAGCCCCATTCTGTTAGCTAACCTGAACAGACTTAACAAAACGTGCACTTGGAAGTTGACGCGCCCAAAGCGCTTCGGCGATAGTAGGCGCCTTACTCAAGCCCTTGTGGCCCGCAAGTAATTTAATGCACACAGGCAGCACTCTGCTATTTTGGATCCAGTCTGTCGATTGAGTTCAATAGCCAGCGCAGATTAACTTCCAAGTGCAGCCTGCTTTGCCCCCCATTGGGGTGAACACTTAACTGCCGCGACACTCATGTGTTAATTAATGACGTGATGGCGCTCACAGAGTGGTTTATTCAACCTTGACGTTGCTTATTGGCATCCCCATAAAGCAAATTCGAACGTCAAATAAATCAACCTCTCGTGCAGAGTGGTTCACCAGGTTTAATTTCTACTCAATTAGGTAGCACTGTGACGAAAGACGAACTGCGCGCAGAACTTGAGCGTCAGGAACAACGTTACAAGGATGTTTACGGCGGTGAGGTAACCACCTACGCCGCTCAGCCGGAGCCCGAGCGTAAACCTTGGCGCAAGCGTGCCAGCCTGCTTGATCAGGCTTTTTCTCAAGAAATTCAAAAGATTGAAAAAGAACTCAAGGCCGAAGAGCCGTGAGCCTCTGAATCAAGAACACTGAAAAGACTGTCGGCTACGCAGGCATACCCCGCGTCATTGGCATGAGCGGCTATTGCTGTTCGCTTCGCCAAAGGTCCCGGCAACCTCGGCAGACCACCTGATTACAGAAATTTCATACGCTTAAATCAGGCTACGACTACACCCCCTTGGAACGCCTATAGCCTTTGTTATCAGTGGGTTAGAGAGGAATCAAGGCATCCAGAAATGGACATGTCTTACCGCTTTTTTCATTTATAGATGTTACCAACGAGCAGCTAGTGCATCGATTACCAGGGTTTTCTGGCATAATCCGGCCCCCTTTATGACCGTGTCAGAAAACCTTCATGATCGATCTATTAAGCGGATTGGATGCCTGGGTTCTTATCAGCCTCTTCTTCGCCCTAGCCTTTGTTCTCGCCTTCGAGTTCATCAACGGCTTTCATGACACCGCGAACGCGGTAGCGACTGTCATCTACACCAAAGCCATGCCGCCTCACCTGGCGGTGTTCTTTTCTGGTGTGTTCAACTTTCTCGGCGTTCTGCTGGGCGGGGTCGGGGTGGCATACGCCATCGTCCACCTGCTGCCGGTAGAGCTTCTGGTCAATGTGAACACCGGACATGGCCTGGCCATGGTGTTCTCGTTGCTCGCAGCTGCCATCACCTGGAACCTGGGCACCTGGTACTTCGGGATTCCAGCCTCCAGCTCGCACACCCTGATCGGCTCGATCCTCGGTGTCGGCCTGGCCAATGCCTTGATCAACGGGATTCCGGTGAGCGAAGGCGTTAACTGGCAAAAGGCTATTGATATCGGCGCTTCGCTGGTGTTCTCACCGATCGCCGGTTTCGTGATCGCAGGCCTTATGCTGGTCGCCCTGAAGTGGTGGCGTCCTGATTCCAAAATGCACAAGACGCCCGAACAGCGCCGCAAGCTGGACGACAAAAAGCATCCGCCGTTCTGGAACCGTCTGGTATTGGTGATTTCCGCCATGACCGTGAGCTTCGTTCACGGCTCCAATGACGGCCAGAAAGGCATTGGCCTGATCATGCTGGTGCTGATCGGCATCGTGCCGAGCGCCTTCGTTCTGGACCTCAACAGCACCACCTACCAGATCGAACGGACTCGCGATGCAACCCTGCATTTGAGCCAGTTCTACCAGCGCAACAACGCCAGCCTGAGCGAATTCCTGGCACTGGGCAAAAGCGTGAAAGACGACCTGCCCGGCAAGTTCAGCTGCAACCCGCAACAAACCGAGCCAACCATTGATGCGCTGCTCAGCTCGCTCAAAGGTGTTGCGAATTACCAATCGCTGTCGGCTGAAAAGCGTATCGAGATTCGTCGCTACCTGCTTTGCCTGGACGACACCGCGAAGAAAGTCAGCAAATTGCCAGTACTCGACGCCCGTGAAAAAGCGGACCTTGAAAAACTGCGCAAAGACCTGACCGCCACCACTGAATATGCACCGTTCTGGGTGATTCTGGCGGTCGCTCTGGCCCTGGGCCTGGGCACCATGGTTGGCTGGAAGCGCGTGGTTAAAACCATTGGCGAGAAGATCGGCAAACAGGGCATGACCTATGCCCAAGGCATGGCGGCTCAAATCACCACCACCATTGCCATTGGCCTGGCGAACGTCTTTGCGCTGCCGGTCTCGACGACCCACATCCTGTCCTCGGGCGTGGCGGGTACCATGGTCGCCAACAAAAGCGGCCTGCAAGGCAACACCATCAAGACCATCCTGATGGCTTGGGTGCTGACGTTGCCTGCGACCATCGCCCTGTCTGCGGGTCTGTTCTGGCTGGCCTCTATCGCCCTCGCCTGATAACAGCTGAATAAAAAAGGTACGGCCCTCACGGGTCGTACCTTTTTTTATGCACCAAATCTGTAGTCGCTGCCGCAGACTGCAATAAGGGCTGAAGGCTCTTCAAGCGCCCCGCCCCCATCGCAGCCTGCGGCAGCGACTACAGAAAGCAAACATCGTCAATCATTCTGCGACCACAAAAAACACGCGCAAAAAAAATAGGCGACCGAAGTCGCCCAAAATGCCTTGCGTGCTCGTGTTCCAGTAAGACCCGGCGCTACTTGTTGCGCTTTTGGGAGTCTTTCCAGATAAAAATGCCCAGGCCTGCGAAAAACAACACCATGAGACCGACTGTCACTACCCCGGCGATAACCACATTATCGAGAAACATGACGGCCTCCTGCGCGTGTCTGTTTGTGTGTTGAAGCTAGATTAACCAGACGCGCAGGCGCATAACTTGACCGGGATCAATAGTGATCACGGCCAGGCCGGGCTTGAAGGGGAAAGTTGATTCAAGTCAGGTAAACGCTACAACTCAGCGCTTTTTAGGCTTCTTTTTCGGCTTTTTCTTGGCACTTGCCAACGGCATGGCTTGCTCAAAAGCCTGTCGCACTTCGTTCAGGCGCTTTTCATTGAGGTCATGCACGCGCTTGGCGCGCTCTGCACCCAGATCAACCAGCTTGCTGTCTTGGCTCATATAAACATCAGGTCACTGTCAGGGGATGGGCCAATAATGCGTCGGGTCAGCTCAACAGGCCAGAAAAAATCGAGTCATACCTTTATATCAACCCACAAACCCTGGCGCGGCGCGTCATCAATCAACCCATCACTCGCGGGTTCAACCGCTTGCGCATCATCTGGCTCTACATCCTGCGCCTCCCGCTGGCGCTGCTTTTGCTGACGCTGCTGCTCTTCGCGCAATAACAGCGTGGCCTGGTCGGCGTCATGCTGCTTCAAATTGACGGTGCTGTCGCCCGAACTGGGCTGCATGGGCACCACCGCCGGAATTTCCGGACGCGGGCGCACCGGGTCTTGCTGCGAGGTCACGGGCACAACACTCAGCGGTAGAATCGGCGGCAGCATCGTCATGCACTCCTGTTCAGCGTGTCTACAACAAGCCCCTGAGTTGAACCACTCATCGAAAAGCGCAACCGGCAGCTTCTGCGCTGATTAGCTTTTTGTGAGAGTCCTTTGGACTGAGGCCCCTGCTGCGTTAATATACTCGGCTTTTTCAAAGCGGGAGTCAGGCAGCATGGCGCAGCAGTATCAACCGGGGCAACGCTGGATTAGTGACAGCGAAGCTGAGCTAGGCTTAGGCACCGTTCTGGCACAGGACGGTCGCTTGCTGACTGTGCTCTATCCGGCCACTGGCGAAACCCGCCAATATTCGCTGCGCAACGCACCACTGACGCGCGTACGCTTTTCGCCAGGCGACACCATCATCCACTTCGAAGGCTGGAAGATGACCGTTCGCGAAGTCGATGACGCTGACGGCCTGATGGTTTACCACGGTTTTAACGAGCAAAACGAACTCGTTACTCTGCCAGAAACCCAGCTGTCGAACTTCATCCAGTTCCGTCTGGCCAGTGACCGCCTGTTCGCTGGGCAAATCGACCCGCTGTCGTGGTTCTCGCTGCGTTATCACACCCTTGAACATACTAGCCGTCAGCTGCAATCGCCGCTGTGGGGCTTGGGTGGCGTGCGTGCACAACCGATCGCCCACCAATTGCACATTGCCCGTGAAGTGGCCGACCGCATCGCCCCGCGCGTTTTGCTGGCGGACGAAGTGGGCCTGGGTAAAACCATTGAAGCGGGCCTGGTGATTCACCGCCAATTGCTCAGTGGCCGCGCCAGCCGCGTGCTGATCGTGGTGCCAGAAAACCTGCAACACCAATGGCTGGTCGAAATGCGTCGTCGCTTCAACCTTGAAGTCGCGCTGTTTGACGAAGAGCGCTTTATCGAAAGCGACGCCAGCAACCCGTTTGAAGACTGCCAGTTGGCACTGGTTGCCCTGGAATGGCTGGTCGACGACCCGAAAGCGCAAGAAGCCCTGTTCGGCGCTGACTGGGATCTGTTGGTGGTCGACGAAGCGCACCACCTGGTGTGGCACGAAGACCAGGTCAGCCCTGAATACGGTCTGGTTGAACAACTGGCCGGCGTGATTCCCGGTGTACTGCTGCTCACAGCTACCCCGGAGCAATTGGGTCAGGACAGCCACTTCGCGCGTTTGCGCCTGCTCGATCCAAACCGTTTCCACGATCTGGCCGCCTTCCGTGCCGAGAGCGAGAACTACCGCCCGGTGGCTCAGGCCGTACAGGAACTGCTGGATAAAGGCCGCCTGTCCCCTGAAGCGCATAACACCATTCACAACTTCCTTGGCGCTGAGGGCGATACGTTGCTCGCCGCCGTCAACGAAGGCGACACCGAAGCCAGCGCTCGCCTGGTCCGTGAATTGCTCGACCGTCACGGCACCGGCCGCGTACTGTTTCGCAACACGCGCGCCGCGATTCAGGGCTTCCCGGAGCGCAAGCTGCACGCCTACCCGCTGCCGTGCCCGGACGAATACCTCGAACTGCCACTGGGCGAACACGCTGAGCTGTACCCGGAAGTCAGCTTCCAGGCACTGCCGGACGCCAGCGACGAAGAGCGCTGGTGGCGCTTTGACCCACGTGTGGAGTGGCTCACAGACACCCTGAAAATGCTCAAGCGCACCAAGGTCCTGGTGATCTGCGCCCACGCCGAAACGGCCATGGATCTGGAAGACGCCCTGCGAGTGCGTTCCGGTATTCCTGCAACGGTCTTCCACGAAGGCATGAACATTCTTGAGCGCGACCGTGCAGCCGCCTACTTCGCGGATGAAGAGTTCGGCGCACAAGTACTGATCTGCTCGGAAATCGGCAGTGAGGGTCGCAACTTCCAGTTCGCTCACCACTTGGTGCTGTTCGATCTGCCGTCCCACCCGGACCTGCTGGAACAGCGCATCGGTCGCCTGGACCGTATCGGCCAGAAGCACATCATTGAACTGCATGTGCCGTACCTGGAAACCAGCCCGCAAGAGCGCCTGTTCCACTGGTATCACGAAGCGCTGAACGCGTTCCTCAATACCTGCCCGACCGGCAACGCCCTGCAACACCAGTTCGGCCCGCGCCTGCTGCCGTTGCTCGAAGGCACCGACGATGACGAGTGGCAAGCACTGATCAATGAAGCCCGCGCTGAGCGTGAGCGTCTTGAACAAGAACTGCACACGGGTCGCGACCGCCTGCTGGAGCTCAACTCCGGCGGCGCTGGCGAAGGTGAAGCCCTGGTCGAAGCGATTCTGGAGCAAGACGATCAGTTCACCCTGCCGATCTACATGGAAACCCTGTTCAACGCCTTTGGCATCGACAGTGAAGACCACTCGGAAAACGCACTGATCCTCAAGCCGAGCGAGAAAATGCTCGACGCCAGCTTCCCGCTGGGCGACGACGAAGGTGTGACCATCACCTACGACCGCAATCAGGCGCTGTCACGCGAAGACATGCAGTTCATCACCTGGGAACACCCCATGGTGCAGGGCGGCATGGATCTGGTGCTCTCGGGGTCGATGGGCAACACCGCCGTGGCACTGATTAAAAACAAGGCGCTGAAGCCTGGGACCGTGCTGCTCGAACTGATTTACGTCAGCGAAGTGGTCGCTCCGCGCTCCTTGCAACTGGGCCGCTACCTGCCACCTGCTGCGCTGCGCTGCTTGCTCGATGCCAACGGCAACGATCTGTCCTCGCGCGTAGCGTTCGACACCCTGAATGAACAATTGGAAAGCGTGCCTCGCGCCAGCGCCAACAAGTTCGTGCAGGCCCAGCGCGACAACCTGACGCCGAAAATCAATGCCGGTGAAGCCAAGATCGCTCCGCGTCACGCTGAACGTGTGGCCGAAGCTCAACGCCGTCTGGCTGCCGATACCGAAGAAGAGCTGGCACGCCTGACGGCACTGCAAGCGGTTAACCCGACAGTGCGTGACAGTGAACTGGTTGCCCTGCGCAAACAGCGTGAGCAAGGCCTGGCCATGCTGGAAAAAGCCGCTCTGCGTCTTGAAGCCATTCGCGTACTGGTCGCCGGTTAACGATCTGTGAGGGCCGGTTTGCCTGCGATGCGGGCAAACCCAGGCCCACTGTGGGAGCTTGTCTCCCACAGACATTTCGCGCCAACTAATAAAAATTTATATAAGCCATGTCGTTTTAAGAACAAAATGATTGGCATCATATAGCCACCCCCTCCCTGCTCAATCCCAGCCTCTACACTGAAAGCAACCAGCTCTTTGGCGCTGGCAAACAAGGACTCGGTGCCGAGGCGTGCAATGGATTGGTTGGACTGGCAGTTTCTCAACGCACACGCTGAACACACACAACAACTGATCAGCAGCAGCCATAACCTGTACCTGGTATTTATTGCCTGGCTGGTGGCCTGCGCCGCAAGCCTGGCTGCGTTACACATGGTTGAACGCGCCGCTAATGCGGAAAAAACAGCCGCTAAAACGGTCTGGCGCTGGCTAGGTGCAAGCTGTCTGGCTATCGGGATCTGGGCCATGCACTTCATCAGCATGCTGGCGTTTGAGTCCTCGCTCGAAATCCATTACGACCTGGGCATTACCATTGGCTCACTGGCCATCATCTGGATCGGCGCCCTTCTGGCCATGCAGGTGCTCAATCGCCTGACGCTCTCGCGGGCTCATTTACTGCTGGCAGCGCTGATTTTTGGCATAGGCATTGGGGGCATGCACTACACCGGCATGTCAGCCATGCATTCCAACAGCCTTCGGCATTACCACGCCACCCCGGTTGCGCTCTCACTCTTACTGGCCGTGGGCGCCAGCTATTGGGCCTTGCAAATGGCCGTATCGCTGCGCTCAACCCAGGGCCTGTTTCATCATTTTTTTAAGTACGCCATCAGCATCACGGCAGGCTCGGCCATCCTCAGCGTGCACTTTATCGGCATGTGGGCGCTGCACACCTTCTCGCTCACCGGCGACGCCAGCCAGGCGCATATTGAAACCAATCATTGGCAACTGGCACTGATGGTTGCCGTAATGAGCTTGCTGCTGATTGGCAGCAGCATCAGCGCAGCCTTGGTCGACAAGAAACTGCAGCAAAAGGAACACGACCTGATACGGGTCAATGCACTGCTCAGCCAACTGGATGCAGCCCGCATGTCGTTGCAACAAGTGGCGCACTACGACCCGTTGACCAACCTGATCAACCGGCGCGGGTTCAACCAGATTTTTGCCGAAAAACTCACTGAATGCGCAACAAGTGGCAGCAAGCTGGCCGTGATGTTTCTCGATATTGATCATTTCAAACGCATCAATGACAGCCTGGGCCACGACGCCGGGGACGAGTTGCTCAAGACCATCGCCAACCAGATAAAAAGCGCCGCTCGCAGCTATGAGGACGTGGTCGCACGCTTTGGAGGCGATGAGTTTTGCATTTTGATCAACATCCATGAACGCGATGAAGCCCAAAGCATGGCCAAACGCATCATGCAGACGCTCAAAGAGCCCATCGAACTGGCTGGACGGCGCATGGTGATGACCACCAGCATTGGTATCAGCGTGTTCCCGGACGATGGCACCACCAGCACTGAACTGCTCAAACATGCCGACCTGGCGCTTTACCAATCCAAAGGCAATGGCCGTAACAGCCTGAACTTCTTCAGCTCAAACCTGACAACCCGCGCCTCTCTGGAACTGCAAATAGAAGAAGAATTGCGTCATGCGCTGAATGAAGACAGCGGATTGTTGCTGCACTACCAACCTATTTTTGACCTTAAACATGGACGCGTCGCCAAGTTAGAAGCCTTGGTCCGCTGGGATCACCCCACGCATGGCCTGCTCGCCCCCGATCGTTTTATCAACATCGCTGAAGCCAACGGACTTATTGCCGAACTGGACAGCTGGGTACTGCGCAAGGCCTGCCAGGATTTAGCGGCGCTTACCCGACTGGGCTGGCAGCAGCTCGGGATCTCAGTCAATTGCTCGGCACTGAATCTCGTGCGAGTAGAACTGGCTGACGAAATTGAAAGTGCGCTGTTCGCGTCCGGGATCGCCCCGCATCGCCTGGAACTGGAGGTCACTGAGAACGCGCTGATGGGTAACATCAGCAGCACCTCGGCGTTATTGCGCCAAATTCGAGCACTGGGCGTGTCTTTGTCGATTGACGATTTCGGCACCGGATACTCATCCCTGGCCTATTTAAAACGCTTGCCGCTCAATACCTTGAAGATTGATCGCTCATTTATCCAAGACATTCCAACCTCCAGTCAGGACATGGAGATCGTACAAGCCATCATCGTGATGGCCCACACGCTGCACCTGCAAGTGGTGAGCGAAGGGGTCGAGACCACCCAACAATTTGAGCTTTTAAGCCATTACGGATGCGACTTTATCCAAGGGTACTTGCTGAGTCGCCCCGTACCTTTTGAGGCGCTGCATACGCTGCTGGAACACCTGAATAAAAACCCCCGCCCGGCCTCTGGCTACGCCACCTTCCAGCTTTCCAGTCAATAAGGCCGCAGTCACTGCCAAGATCAATTGGCAGGTAAAAAAAAGCCACAGCCTCGGCTGTGGCGTTTCTTCACGGCAGGTGGCCACTATTCTGACACTAGTTACTGGCCTACACACTTTTCGAGCGAAATCTCAGCGTTAAAAACGCTCCAATTTGGTGCCAAGGATTATTTCAGCGCCCTTTCCTGGACCATTACCCAAGGCGATACCACCACAGCCCACAGCTCTGGGTCACGTTCAAGAACGTCTAGCGCTTGCTCTCCAGTCATCTTTCCAAACACCCCAGAGGCTATCCAGGCACTCACTTTCTCTGCCTCATCCTGAGTCACAGCCACTGCGGCATCGATCAAGTCCAGCCCAGGCCCAACCCACAACAAATCGCCTTTCGCGAAGAACGGCTGCAACGCTTTCCACTCAATTGTTGAGGTCTCGCCAAGCAGCTTGGCATAGAGGGTGCTAGGTTCTTGATTCATGGGATTCACCAGGTAAAAAAATCGGCGCAATGATAACGCCGTCTACCCGGTAGAAAAACCCGAATAAAGGTGAAGGAACGAGGGAAAGAGCAAAAAGGCCAAGGACGGAAAAGCTGAACCGGCAACATTCTGATAAAGATCAGCCACATAATCCGCCGCCATTCTGTCTTTTTCTTTCGTTTAAGCGACATTCCCTGTTTTTTCCCCTGGCAGCCCGCTATTCAAGCGCTAAACCGGCGCTCTACACTGTACCGGTACAGTTGCAAGGGGGATTGATCGGGAATTTCGCTCAGAAAAAACCCGGTCCGGCTGCCTTGGCTTCCAGGACTATAAAAAATACAACAGAAGAGTGGAGCACCAATAAAGATGGCTAAGAAGCAGATTACTAAACTGTTTGCCGCTATGGTTTTGGCCGGGGTTGCCAGCCATTCGTTTGCCGCAGACACCATCAAGATCGGTATTGCAGGCCCGAAAACCGGGCCAGTGACTCAGTATGGCGACATGCAGTTCATGGGCGCCAAACAAGCTATCGCAGACATCAACGCCAAAGGCGGTGTCGATGGAAAACAGCTTGAAGCCAAAGAGTACGACGACGCCTGCGACCCAAAACAAGCCGTAGCGGTCGCCAACAAAGTGGTCAATGATGGCGTCAAGTTTGTTGTCGGTCACCTGTGCTCCAGCTCCACTCAGCCTGCTTCGGATATCTACGAAGACGAAGGCGTCATCATGATCACCCCGGCGGCCACCAGCCCGGAGATCACTGCCCGTGGTTACAAGATGATCTTCCGCACCATTGGCCTGGACAGCGCCCAAGGCCCGGCAGCGGGTAATTACATCGCCAAATTCGTTAAGCCTAAAGTCGTCGCGGTACTGCACGACAAACAGCAATACGGCGAAGGCATTGCCACCGCGGTTAAACAGACCCTTGAAAAAGACGGCGTTAAAGTCGCCGTCTTTGAAGGTATCAATGCTGGCGAGAAAGACTTCTCTTCCATTATTGGCAAGCTCAAACAAAACAACGTCGACTTTGTTTACTACGGCGGCTACCACCCAGAGCTGGGCCTGATCCTGCGTCAAGCCAAAGAAAAAGGCGTGAACGCCAAGTTCATGGGCCCTGAAGGCGTGGGCAACGACTCCATCTCGCAAATTGCCCAAGGCGCTTCCGAAGGCTTGCTGGTAACCCTGCCTAAATCCTTCGACACCGACCCGGCCAACAAAGCCATTGCTGACGCAATCAAAGCTGATGGCAAAGACCCAAGCGGCCCGTTCGTGTTCCCGGCTTACTCGGCTGTTGAGTTGATTGCTCAAGGCATCACGGCAGCCAAAAGCGAAGACACTGCCAAAGTCGCCGCCGCTATCCATGCCGGTACGTTCAAAACTCCGACGGGTGATCTGAGCTACGACGCCAAAGGCGACCTGAAAGACTTCAAATTCGTGGTCTACGAATGGCACTTCGGCAAACCTAAAACAGAAGTAAGCCCTCAATAAGGGTCGGTTCTTGATCTGACAACAAAGCCCACTGCGCAAGCGGTGGGCTTTGTTTTACGGGCCTTTGGCCCACAGAAAATGGGCCGCGCTTTCGTGATCCGAGAGTCTCCCCACCTGAAAATCTTTAAAACCGTCACCAGCGGTTCGCTGGCTAAAGACTTGTGCTCAAGCGGGTGTAAATCCGCAGCGCCCAAGCCGGAAAATGACTCCACCAGTGAAATGCGTCTCAGGTTTTTAGGAGCTTAGTAATGCCTGATATCTATCACTTCTTCCAAATGCTGGTTAACGGCCTCAACGTTGGCAGCACATATGCCCTGATCGCCATCGGCTATACGATGGTTTACGGCATTATTGGAATGATCAACTTCGCCCACGGCGAGGTGTACATGATTGGTTCCTACATTGCGTTTATCGCCATCGCCGGCCTGACCATGATGGGTCTGGACAGCGTGCCGCTTTTGATGACCGCAGCGTTTATCGCCAGCATCGTCGTGACCAGCGCCTACGGCTACAGCATTGAACGGGTTGCCTACCGTCCACTGCGTGGCAGCAATCGCCTGATCCCGCTGATTTCGGCGATTGGTATGTCGCTCTTCCTGCAAAACCTTGTCTTGATGTCCCAAGACTCAAAAGACAAATCGATCCCTAACCTGATCCCCGGTAGCTTCTCGTTCGGTCCAGGAGGCGCTCAGGAAGTCATCGTTTCCTACATGCAAATTGTGGTCTTCGTCGTCACAGTGCTGGCCATGTGGGGCCTCACCCTGTTCATCTCTCGCTCTCGTATGGGCCGCGCCTGCCGCGCCTGTGCTGAAGACATGAAGATGGCCAACCTGCTGGGCATTAACACCAACAACGTGATTGCGCTGACATTCGTGATCGGCGCCGCCCTGGCGGCCGTTGCGGCCGTGTTGATCAGCATGCAATACGGCGTGATCAACCCTAACGCCGGATTTATGGTCGGCCTCAAAGCGTTCACTGCAGCCGTCCTGGGCGGTATCGGCAGCATCCCGGGCGCGATGCTCGGCGGCTTGGTGCTCGGTGTCGCAGAAGCCTTTGGCGGTGACATTTTTGGTGACCAGTACAAAGACGTTGTGGCGTTTGGCTTGCTGGTGTTGGTGCTGTTGTTCCGCCCATCCGGCATCCTGGGCCGTCCGGAGGTTGAAAAAGTATGACTCGGCATCTTAAATCAGCGCTGTTCAGCGCTCTCTTGGTCTGGGCGGTTGCCTACCCGGTCCTCGGCTTAAAACTGTCGATCGTCGGCATCGGCCTCGAAGTTCATAACTCCAGCCCGCTCACACTGGCGATCATTGCGATCTGCTCAGTGCTGATGTTCCTGCGCGTATTGTTCAGTGATCAATTGAGCGCGGCCTGGAAAGCCTCCCCCAACATGCCCAAGGTGCCTGCAAAGGCGAGCAACTTCCTGACCCTGCCCAGCACTCAGCGCTGGATCATTCTGGGCCTGGTGGTCATTGCTCTGGTATGGCCATTCTATGGCTCACGCGGGGCGGTCGACATCGCCACTTTGATCCTGATCTACGTGATGCTGGGCCTTGGCCTGAACATTGTGGTGGGTCTGGCCGGGTTGCTGGACTTGGGTTACGTCGGGTTCTACGCGGTGGGTGCTTACACCTACGCCATGCTCTCGCACTACCTGGGCTTCAGCTTCTGGGTTTGCTTGCCGATTGCCGGTCTCATGGCCGCCACATTTGGCTTCTTGCTGGGGTTCCCGGTGCTGCGTTTGCGCGGCGACTACCTGGCGATCGTGACCTTGGGCTTTGGTGAAATCATCCGCTTGTTCCTGCGTAACCTCACGGACATCACCGGCGGCCCCAACGGCATCAGCAACATTCCCAAGCCGACACTCTTCGGCCTCAGCTTCGACAGAACCGCCGCAGAAGGCATGCAAACCTTCCACGAATACTTCGGCCTCGAATACAACTCGATCAACAAGGTGATTTTCTTGTACCTGATCGCGCTGGTACTGGTGCTGATCGTGCTGTTCGTGATCAACCGCCTGCTGCGCATGCCGATTGGCCGCGCCTGGGAAGCCTTGCGTGAAGACGAAATCGCCTGCCGCGCACTGGGCTTGAATCCGACCATCATCAAACTGTCGGCCTTCACCCTGGGTGCTACGTTCGCCGGTTTTGCGGGCAGCTTCTTCGCCGCACGCCAAGGCTTGGTGACGCCTGAGTCCTTCACGTTTATTGAGTCGGCAATCATTCTGGCCATCGTGGTACTGGGCGGAATGGGCTCGCAACTGGGCGTGATCCTCGCCGCTATCGTCATGATCCTGCTGCCAGAAATGATGCGTGAATTCAGTGAGTACCGGATGCTGCTGTTCGGCGCCATGATGGTGCTGATGATGATCTGGCGTCCGCAAGGTCTGCTGCCAATGCAACGTCCTCACCTGGAGCTGCGAAAATGAGCCGCGAGATATTGAAAGTCAGCGGCCTGAGCATGCGCTTTGGCGGCTTGTTGGCGGTGAACGGCGTGGGCCTCACCGTCAAGGAAAAACAAGTTGTGTCGATGATCGGCCCTAACGGCGCCGGTAAAACCACCGTGTTCAACTGCCTGACCGGCTTCTACAAGCCAACCGCAGGCACCATCCTGCTGGATGGCGAGGCCATTCAAGGGTTGGCCGGGCATGAAATCGCCCGCAAAGGCGTGGTCCGTACCTTCCAGAACGTGCGTTTGTTCAAGGACATGACGGCCGTTGAGAACCTGCTGATTGCTCAGCATCGCCACCTCAACACCAACTTCCTGGCGGGTTTGTTCAAGACCAAGGCGTTCCGCAAAAGCGAACGTGATGCCATGGAATACGCTGCGTACTGGCTGGACAAGGTCAACCTGACCGAGTTCGCCAACCGCCCGGCGGGCACACTGGCCTACGGGCAGCAACGCCGCCTGGAAATCGCCCGTTGCATGATGACGCGCCCGCGCATCCTCATGCTCGACGAACCGGCAGCCGGTCTGAACCCCAAGGAAACCGAAGACCTCAAGGCGCTGATCAGCGTTTTGCGCAACGAGCACAACGCCACCGTGTTGTTGATTGAGCACGACATGAAACTGGTCATGAGCATTTCCGACCATATCGTGGTGATCAATCAGGGCACACCTTTGGCCGACGGGACCCCGGAGCAAATCCGCGACAACCCTGAAGTGATCAAAGCCTATTTGGGGGAAGCGTAAATGCTGCAATTTGAAAACGTCTCGACCTTCTACGGCAAGATCCAGGCACTGCACAGCGTCAACGTCGAAGTGCACCAAGGTGAAATCGTGACCTTGATCGGCGCGAACGGTGCTGGCAAATCGACCTTGATGATGACTTTGTGCGGCTCACCTCAAGCCCAAAGCGGCAGTATTCGCTTCATGGGCGAAGAACTGGTGGGTTTGACCTCGGCGCAGATCATGCGCAAGAGCATCGCCGTGGTGCCTGAGGGCCGTCGGATATTTGCCCGTCTGACCGTGGAAGAGAACCTCTCCATGGGTGGATTCTTCACCGAGAAGCACGACTATCAAGCGCAATTGGACAAGGTGCTGCACCTTTTCCCGCGCCTGAAAGAACGCTTCAGTCAACGTGGCGGCACCATGTCCGGGGGTGAGCAACAAATGCTCGCCATTGGCCGGGCGCTGATGAGCAAACCCAAGTTGTTGTTGCTCGACGAGCCGTCATTGGGCTTGGCACCGATCATCATTCAGCAGATCTTCAGCATCATCGAACAACTGCGCGATGAAGGGGTGACGGTGTTTTTGGTGGAACAAAACGCCAACCAAGCGCTGAAAATTGCTGACCGCGCCTACGTGCTGGAAAACGGCCGGGTCGTGATGCAAGGCACGGGTGAGCAATTGCTCAACGATCCAAAAGTGCGTGACGCGTACCTGGGCGGTTGATTCAGCCAAGCTCTACAGAACGGCCCTTCGGGGCCGTTTTTGTTACTGGATTGCTATCAAGCCGATCCATCGCGCTGAAACCACTGCACCAGATAATCCGCGAGTATTTGTGTGCGCTTGGGCAATCCGCCTTGGTAGGGGTGCACCAGGTACATCGGGTTGCTGCGCGTCTGGTAGTTGAGGAGCAATCCGCGTAAACGCCCGTCCGCCAATTCAGCCCGGAGCATGTAGGACGGCAAGCGCGCGATACCCGCGCCAATCAACGCAGCTTTTTTCAGCAGGCTGTAGTGATTGCTGGCAAACGGTCCCGACACCCGCACCCGGTACAGTTCATGCTGCTGGTGGTATTGCCATTCTTCGCGACCGCTGTAGTGACTGTTTAGCAGGCAGCTGTGCTCGACCAGTTGCGCAGGTGCTGTCGGCTCGCCGTGTTGCTCAAGGTAAGCAGGGCTGGCGCAGGTGACTTCATGCCAGTTGAGCACTGACTTCGCCACCAACCGCTCATTGCTGCCGACCTGTGATCGAATCGCCAGGTCAAAACCCTCACGCGACAAGTCTCGGTAACTGTTGTTCAGCTCCAGCTCAATCTGTACCAACGGATAGTCGCGCGAGAACTCCAGCAGTAATGCGTCAAAAAAAGTTTCTCCCAGCGACACAGGCACGGTCAGCCGCACCGGTCCCGCCACGTCGTCCTTGAGACGGGCCAATGCTTGCCGCGCCCTCTCCACTTGCACGACCAGCGCCTGCGCTTGCGGCAGTAACGCAGCGCCCGCAGCCGTCAGACTCAGGCGCCTGGTCGTGCGATGCAGCAACACCACTGAAAACTGCACCTCTAACTGGCTGATGCGCTTGGACAATTGCCCTTTGCTGCACCCCAACTGCTGGGCTGCCAAGGTAAAGCTTCCCGCATCGATCAACACCGCAAACGCCGCCAGGTCATCCATCTCGCTCATGGATTGTTTCCATATGAAAACCAAAGGTTGCCTATTAGTGCGCTTATCGCCTCCAAAAACCAACACTAGACTGAGCCCACACCTCCTCACTCAAGGAATACCCCATGAAAATCCTGTTGATCGGCGCTAACGGCACTATCGGTTCAGCCATTGATCGCGAGCTGTCGACGCGCCATGAGATCGTGCGTATTGGCCGCAAAAGCGGCGATTTCCAGGTTGATATCAGCGACAGCGCTTCGATTCGCTCGTTGTTCGAACAGACCGGGCGCTTTGACGCACTGGTCTGCGCCGCTGGCAACGTCAACTTCGTGCCACTGGCCGAGATGAGCGAAAGCGATTTTGCCTTGGGCTTGCAGGACAAACTGATGGGCCAGGTCAACTTACTGCTGATCGGGCGCGAATACGCCAACGACAATGCATCGTTCACCTTCACCAGCGGTGTGATCAACCGCGAGCCGATTCGTACCGGCAGCTCGGCAGCACTGGTCAATGCCGCGCTCGACGGCTTTGTCCGCGCGGCGGCCATCGAGTTGCCACGCGGCCTGCGGGTGAACTCGGTCAGCCCTACCGTACTGGAAGAAGCCATGGATAAGTACGCGCCGTATTTCCGAGGTTTCAAACCCGTCTCGGGTGCCGATGTGGCGTTGGCCTACGCCAAAAGCGTAGAAGGCCTGCACACTGGGCAAACGTATCAGGTGGGATAAACCCATATCGTTCTGTAGGTACTCCCACAGATCAATAGCGCATGAACTCGTAGCAGCTGCCGAGCCTGCGAGGCTGCGTCCGGCTGCGCAGCAGTCGTAAAATCAAGCACTGCGGTGTGTCAGTTAAACCCTGCATTTAGGGTTTACGATCGCTTCGCAATCGGACGTAGCCTCGCAAGCTCGGCAACTGCTACGAAATAGGTTTGCTACACACTCTTGTGATGCATGGCAAGCCTAAGTAACGTGGCGGGATTCGTCAGGAGTTCCAATGATGCGCGCTGCCCGTTCCTTAGTTCTAGTCGCTCTATTGCCCGTATTCGCGGGCTGCCAAATGTTCAACAGCCAACCCGCTGACACCAACGCCGGTCTGACCCGCTTGCAAGGCGAGCTGGTTTCAACCAATGGCCAACTGATTTTCCAACCGTGCGTCGGACAACAGCGCTATGAGGTGCGTGACAGCGCCACTACCACGCTCGTACAAGACGCAACAGATATGCCTGACAAGCCAGGTAAGCTGTTCGCCGATATTCGTGGCCGTTTTGTCTCCGCCAAAGCCTCCGGCGCTAACGGCGAAGTTCAAGTGCAACAGCTGTACCGCCTGGAGCGCAGCAGTTCTGCCTGCCAAGACCCCAACTTCAAACAACAGACCGTAAACGCCAGCGGCAACGGGCCTGCGTGGGAAGTTCAAGCGGGCGGCAAAGGCATGGTGCTCAAACGTGAAGGCCAGCCAGACCTGGCACTGCCTTATGTAGAAGAGCAAGTCGGTGATGGCCGCTTCTCGCTGTCTACCGAAGCCAACGATCAGCGGATTGAGTTGTGGGTCGCCCCGCAGCGCTGCACCGACAGCGTTAATGGCAGCGTGCAGCACCTGGCTGCCGAACTGCGAGTCAATGGTCAGGTTCAGCGCGGTTGCGGCTATTTCGGCGGCGCACGTAACGACTAAGCGACGGCTGTAACCACAGATTGCCGTTTTAGCCTGACCCTCGGGGTCGAAGCTGCTTATAATCCCCGGTTCGCATAAGGCTGCCGGGGTTTACCTGGCCCCGATACTGGACTCAGTCATGTTACGAATCACCGAACTCAAGTTGCCAATCGACCATCCCGAAGAAGACCTGCGCCCTGCCATCGTGCAGCGCCTGGGCATCGCCAGCGATGACCTGCTCGATTTCACCTTGTTCAAGCGCAGCTACGATGCGCGTAAAAAATCCTCCGAATTGTGCTTCATCTACACCATCGACCTGGCGGTACGCGATGAAGCCGCGCTGCTGAACAGATTCGCCGATGACCGTAACGTCAATCCGGCACCGGACGTCAGCTACAAAGTCGTCGGCCAGGCCCCACAAGATTTGAACCAACGCCCGATTGTGGTGGGCTTTGGACCTTGCGGGATTTTCGCCGGGCTGCTGCTGGCGCAAATGGGCTTCAAGCCGATCATCCTTGAGCGCGGCACCGAAGTGCGCCAGCGCACCAAAGACACGTGGGGTCTGTGGCGTAAAAACGTGCTGAACCCTGAATCCAACGTGCAGTTTGGTGAAGGCGGCGCGGGCACATTCTCTGACGGCAAGCTCTACAGCCAGATCAAAGACCCGAAACACCATGGCCGTAAAGTGCTGCACGAGTTTGTCAAAGCGGGCGCCCCCGAAGAAATCCTCTACGTCAGCAAACCGCACATCGGTACGTTCCGCCTGACCGGCGTGGTCGAAAACATGCGCCAGCAGATCATCGCACTGGGCGGCGAAGTGCGTTTTCAACAGCGCGTGACTGATGTGCTGATTGAAGACGGGCAACTGACAGGCGTGGTGCTGGCCGACGGCGAACAACTGAACTCGCGCCACGTGATCCTGGCGCTGGGCCACAGTGCCCGCGACACGTTCCGCATGCTCCACAGCCGTGGCGTGTACATGGAAGCCAAGCCGTTCTCGGTCGGCTTCCGGATTGAACACCCACAATCGCTGATCGACAGCGCGCGCCTGGGCAAATACGCCGGCCACCCTAAACTGGGCGCTGCCGATTACAAACTCGTGCACCACGCCAAAAACGGTCGTTCGGTGTACAGCTTCTGCATGTGCCCAGGCGGCACCGTCGTGGCCGCTACCAGCGAGCCGGGCCGCGTGGTCACCAACGGCATGAGCCAATACTCGCGTAACGAACGCAATGCCAACTCCGGCATCGTGGTCGGCATCACACCAGAGGACTATCCGGGCGGTCCGCTGGCGGGCATCGAGTTGCAAGAGCGCCTGGAAGCCCACGCGTACATGCTGGGTGGCAGCAACTACGAAGCGCCTGCGCAGTTGGTGGGCGACTTTATCGCTGGCAAACCGTCGACAGAACTGGGCAGCGTTGAGCCGTCCTATAAGCCGGGGGTTTCCCTGGGTGATTTGGCACTGGCCTTGCCGGCCTACGCCATTGAAGCCATCCGCGAAGCATTGCCTGCGTTCGAGAAGCAGATTCGCGGTTTCTCGATGCACGACGCCGTACTGACCGGCATCGAAACCCGCACTTCGTCGCCATTGCGCATGACCCGTGATGCGTCCATGCAGAGCCTTAACGTCAAAGGCTTGTTCCCGGCGGGTGAAGGCGCAGGTTATGCCGGTGGCATCATGTCGGCCGGTGTAGACGGCATCCGCATCGCTGAAGCCGTGGCGCGCGACATTCTCGGTATCGAGGCGTAACACACGAGCGTCTTTATAGGAGCGGGCTTGCTCGCGATGGTCATTAACGATGAAGCGTATTGACTGAGTCAATGCGGTGCTCTGAAGACCATCGCGAGCAAGCCCGCTCCCACACTTACTCACCATTTACTGCTTAATGTGATGAACAGCTGCTAGTCTCTTGAGCGGCGTGGAATCAAACCATTGCTTATAACGAGAAAGAATAGAGTTTTTGTTTTAACAACTATCCGCACAGGTTAGGGTGTTGCACCTTTCAACGATTCGATGGAGAGCCACCTTGCCTCTGCGTAGCACTTTCACTCGTTTTTTTCAGATGGAAGCTGCCAGCGGTCTGCTGCTGATTGCAGCGGCGGCTCTGGCGTTGATCATCAACAACTCACCGCTTTCGCACTACTACACAGCCTTTCTGGATGTGCCTGTGGCCGTGCAGATTGGCGCCCTTCAAATTGCCAAACCTTCGCTCCTGTGGATCAACGATGGCCTGATGGCCTTGTTCTTTCTACTGATTGGCCTTGAGGTCAAACGCGAAGTGCTCGAAGGCCACTTGTCCAAGCCCTCGCAGGTTGTACTGCCAGGCGCGGCAGCGGTTGGCGGGATGGTGGTTCCGGCACTTATCTACTGGTTTATCAACAAGGACTTCCCGGACGCACTCGACGGCTGGGCGATCCCCATGGCCACCGACATCGCTTTCGCCCTCGGCGTATTGGCTTTGCTTGGCAAGCGGGTTCCGGTCTCGCTCAAACTGTTTCTGATGACACTGGCAATCATCGACGACCTGGGCGCCATCATTGTGATTGCGCTGTTCTACTCCAGCGAATTGTCCGGGGTGTCCTTGCTGCTGGCAGCGGCATGTGTGGTCGCACTCATCCTGATGAACCGCATGGGCGTGATCAAGGTCGCGCCTTATATGATCATCGGCCTGATTCTCTGGGTCTGCGTGCTCAAAAGCGGTGTCCACGCCACACTGGCGGGTGTGACGCTGGCGTTCTGCATCCCCCTGCGGACCAAAAACTCCGAGCCTTCGCCGTTGCTGACCATTGAGCACGCTCTGCACCCGTGGGTGGCTTACGCCATTCTGCCGCTGTTTGCCTTTGCCAATGCGGGCGTATCGCTCACGGGCGTCAATTTACACAGCTTCGTGCACCACGTGCCGCTGGGGATTGCCGCAGGCTTGCTGATCGGTAAAACCGTGGGTGTGTTTGGTCTGACCTGGTTCGCCATCAAAACCGGTCTCGCGGCATTACCGACCGGCGCAAACTGGGGCCAGTTGTTTGGCGTGGCGATTCTGTGCGGAATCGGTTTCACCATGAGCCTGTTCGTGGGCTCGCTGGCCTTTGTGCCGGGCAGCAGCGACTACGTGGGCATGGATCGTATGGGGATTCTGACGGGCTCAATTCTGGCTGCTTTTATTGGCTATACCGTCACCGCCTTCTTCAGCCGCAAACAGGCTGTAGCCTAACCTGCGCTTTAACTCCCTATTACGATGTAGCCGCTAAAAGAGTGAAACGTGGACGCCAAGTATCAAATCGTGCAATACGCGAGCATATCCGTCATGTTCCCGGCGGCATTGGTTGTTGCCGTCTGGTTGTGGGCTGGCGCTTCGAAAAAGATCGCTCTGTTATGGCTCGGCGTGCTGTTCTCTGCCTATTTCATCGTGGCCGCGAGCAAAGTGCTGTTCAAGGGCTGGGGGATTGGCCTCGATCACCTGGGTATCGATGTGTTCAGCGGCCATGCGATGAATTCCTGCCTGGTGTTCACCGTCATGCTAAGCCTGCTGTGCCAACAGCTGGACACCCGCTTGCGCTGGCCAGTATTCGGCCTCGGACTGCTGGCCACCTGGTGGTTCAGCATCGCGTATGTCGCGAACACCATCCATCCACTGCCTGAAGCCATCGCGGGCGCACTGATAGGCACGGGTGCCGCGTGCGTGTTCCTGCTGACGCTGAAGAAGGACGACATCGGCAAAATCCCCCGCCCGATACTGGCGATGGGGTTAGTGGTGGTTTTGGTGAGCAGTTACGTTCCCAAACTCACCGCAGAAAGACTGCTGGATCAGATCGCGACAACGCTCTCGGGAGCTGAACAAGCCTTCAAGCGGTCGTCGTAAGGCTGTTCAACCCATCGCTACCGCGCCTGTCTGAGTGCATAAAAAAACCCCGACCAGCTCACACTGATCGGGGTTTTGTTTTAACGCACAAGCGTTGAATCAGCCACTGACGCGGCTGGTGCCATCAACGGTCATGATGCGTACACGCTGGCCAACGCGGAAGATTTCGTTCTCTTGAACCTGCTGCACATAGGCACGCGTGCTGCCGTCATCTTCACGCACAGTGATTTCTACGCCTTGGGTCTTGGTCAAGCCCGACTCAGCGGCCGAACCCAGCAGGCCACCCGCTACGGCGCCGATCACAGCGGTCACGATGCTGCCACGGCCGCCACCGATGGCGCTGCCACCCACGCCACCAACCACAGCGCCTGCTGCGGCGCCGATTGGGGTCTTGGTGCCTTCAATTTGCACCGGACGCAAGGCTTCGATGGTGCCCATGCGAACAGTTTGTACGCGTCGAGCTTCATCACGCGAGTAGGTGTCGCCGCTCAAGTTCGAAGCGCAGCCGCCCAGCAAAACTGTCATGGTGGAAAAAGCTGCAACTAACAGTACGGTCTTACGCATAGGATCAACTCCAAAAGATCAGGGATTCATTAAACTCTGCAACCGAGTGCCTGTCACCGCACAGCGCAGATAAAAGTAGCCTTTATTCAGCGCGGGTACAGACACGGTGTGCCCGACAGGCGCTTGAGAACTGTGCACAAGGGTAGCGCGTGAAAAGCCGTTTTGCCTCACCCGCTACCGTTGTTTATTGCAACTTTATGGTGCCAGTCGCTCACGGATCCAGTCAGCGCCTTCACGTCGATAGTTGAGGCGGTCATGCAAGCGGCTTGGGCGCCCCTGCCAAAACTCGATGCGTTGCGGCAACAACCGATAACCCCCCCAGTGCTCAGGGCAATGTGGCTGGCTGTCACTGAAACGCGCTTCAGTGGCCGCAAGCAACGCTGCCAGCTGTTCGCGATCGGCAATCACCTGGCTTTGCGGTGAAGCCCAGGCCCCGATCCGGCTGCCCAACGGGCGAACCTGATAGTAGGCGTCGGACTCTTGCGCCGTCACCTTGACCACCTCACCTTCAATGCGCACCTGACGCTCCAGGGTTGGCCAGAAGAAAGTCATGGCGGCAAAGGGACGCGCTGCCAACTGCTGGCCTTTAGCGCTGGTGTAATTGGTAAAGAAGGTAAAACCCTGTTCATCCAGCCCTTTGAGCAAGAGCACCCGGCAATGCGGGCGCCCTTCGGCATCCACCGTGGCCAAGGTCATGGCATTGGCCTCAACCGGGGGCTGTTCGGTCTTGACCGCGTCATTGAACCACTGATGAAACAGCGCGAAAGGCTCGGCCGGGGCTTGAGCCTCGGCCAACCCGTCACGGGTGTAATCGCGGCGCATGTTAGCCAGCGCTTGAGTCATGGGGCAGTCCTTCCCGGAACCCATCAGTTCTTGGTTTGATCGTTGGCAGCAACCTTTTTGTCAGTAGCGGCTTTAGCCACTGCCGACTTTTTGGCTGGAGCAGGCTTCACGGCCTTTTTAGCCGGTGCGGCTTTTTTGGCAACTGCAGCCTTTTTGGTCACTGGCGCAGCGTTCTTCTTGGCAATAGCCGATGGCGCCACAGCCGGTTGTACCGCGACCAGTTCTTCTGGCGTCAGCACCGGCTGGCTGTACTTGCTGACCAGCGCCAGCATGGTCGCTTGCGGGGTCATCATGATTTCCACGCGGCGGTTCAATGCACGGCCTTCGTTACTGTCGTTAGCCGCACGCGGCATCACCGAACCCATACCGCGAAGTGTCAGACGGTTACCTTGCAAACCGCTCATGCGGAAGATCGCAGCAACCGACTTGGCGCGGTCCAGGCTCAAGCGCGTGTTGGTCGCCATGGCACCAGAGGAGTCAGCATGACCCAGTACCAGCACGGCTGTTTTAGGGTCACCTTCGACCACTTTAGCAACGCGAGAGAACGGGCCAAGCATGGAAGGCATCAACAAATCCGGGCGGGTGGATTTGAATGAGCTATCAGCCAGGGCCACGATCACCAGCAAATTCTCACGGCGTTCCAGTTGCAAGTTACTGTCTTTGATCGCAACGCGCAGACGCGGCTCGTATTCGTCCAGCCAAGCCTGAGTGATTTTCGGATCCGGCATCGGGATCACGCCAACAGGGGCCGCCTTGCTGTCTTTGTCATCAGCGCCAAATGGCCACCACCAGTTTTTTGAAGTGCTCGCACCAGCAGCAGGTGCAGGTGCAGTAGCTACCTTGGCAACAACCGGTTGTTTTTCAGCCGGAGCGTCCTTCTTGGATGAGTCAGAACCAAAAGGCCACCAGCTCGAACCACTGTCTTTGGTTTGGGCAGCGGCAGCAGCAACTGGAGCAGCAGGCGTCGGAGTCGGGGCAGCTTTGGCGACAGGAGGGGTTACTTTAGTGTCCGTTGGCTTGGCCGAAGCACTGGCGTTCTTGTCTGCCGACGTCGGCGCTGCATCAGACGACCCAAACTGCCACCATTTGTGGCCACTGTCGGCGTCATTCTGTGGAGTTTGTGCGCAACCGGTAATAGCCAGGCAAAGAGCCAGAGCGAGGGTCTTATTAGATGACATTGAATATCCACACAATGAATTAAGAATAAAGAGGCACTAAGCCCATATAAAAAAACGTATTGAACACATAAAAGCCAGAGTGTTCCGACCTACGGCCTGCCATTGCCCGTTATAAACACTGCGCCAATACTTTCACCAACTTTTGCGCACGCGGGTCCATCAATACATAAGGCCCCAGTGTATTGGTCACAAATCCGAACGCCACCTCTCGCTCCGGGTCGGCAAAACCAATTGAACCCCCTGCCCCGGGATGGCCAAAAGCCTTTGCCCCGAGGCCAAAGGTAGCATTCGGGACATCCGGCTGATCCAGCATGCAGCCCAGACCCAGACGGGTCTGCGTGCGCAAGGTTTTATCCTCGCCCACACTATGTTCTCGGGTCAGTTGCTCCAGCATCTCGGCCTCCAGCAAACGGCCATCCAGCAAACCGCTATAGAAACCGGCAAGGCTGCGGGCATTACCATGACCATTGGCCGCCGGCTGCTCCATTCGGCGCCACTCCGGCTTATTGGTGCTGGTCATAATAGACGGAGGATTGGTAAATGCCCGCGTGCTCATAGACGTAGGTTCACTCATCAGCGCTTTCAAGAGCCGTTGAGCTGCTGCATCACCCGAATTGCCCTTGCTGCGGGCGACATGCGCCACTCGATAAAACTCTTCATCTGCCAACCCAACATGAAAGTCCAACCCCAGCGGCTTGGCCGTGCGCGCCATGATGGATTGACCCGGACTGCGCCCATCGGCGCGACGAATCAACTCACCCACCAGCCAGCCATAGGTAATCGCGGCATATCCATGACCTTCACCTGGGGTCCACCACGGTGCTTCTGCAGCCAGCGCATCGACCATGGTTTGCCATTCATAGAGAGCGGTAGGCGGCATCAATTCACGCAATGCCGGCAAACCTGCCCGATGACTCAACAACTGGCGCAGGGTGATGGCTTCTTTTCCAGCGGCGGCGAACTCGGGCCAATAGCGCGCGACAGGCACATCCAGCGCAAGTTTGCCCTCTTCCACCAACTGCAACGCCGTCACCGCCGTAAAGGTCTTGGTGCAGGAAAACAGGTTGACAATCGTGTCCGTGCCCCAAACTTGCTCGCCGTCTTTGTCAGCCGTACCGGCCCACACGTCGATCACCGTTTCGCCACCTATCTGGATGCACAGTGCCGCACCGCGTTCTTGCGGATCATTGAATAGATCAGCGAACGCTTCACGTACGGCTTCGAACCTAAGGTCATGAAAACCCTGAATCTGCACCCCTACCTCCTGGATCAAGCATGGCTTTACAAGGCGTGCATTGTTCCAGTCCCGGCAATTTTTTGAAACAGACCAACGCGTTCAAAACGCACAATTTTTGTGCATTTACGAGCCGCGGAGGAAGGTATCAGCGTCGAGATGATTTTTTTGTGAAAAAGTCTTTTAGAAGGGGCATAGGCCAGCAGGGTTCAAGGGGCGCTTTAAATCAAAACCCGGTGCTTAACACACGGCACAGGCTGCGATCTTTTAAGGACTAAAAGATCGCAGCCTGCACCCACAGCGATGATTAAAGTGCCGCGTAGGTCAATGTCGCGAGTTTTCGCGCCCGCGGGTCCATCAACACGTGGCTGCCCATTGTGGTAGTCACAAAACCAAAGCTCACATTCCGCTCGGGGTCCGCGAAACTGACCGGACCGCCCAGCCCGACGTGCCCAAAGGTATTAGGCCCCATACAGTTGGAGGCGGCCTGATCGGCCGATTGCTCCATCATGCAGCCCAGTCCGTAGCGCATCGGGCGCAACAACGTGCGGTCCATGCTGTTGCTGTGCTCTCGCGTGAATTCGCTCACCAGTTCAGGCCCGATCAATCGTCCGCCCAGCAGCGCGCTGTAGAAACCCGCCAGGCCATGGGCCGTGCCATGGCCGTTGACTCCCGGCTGCTGGTAGGCCCACCAGCGCGGATCTGCCGTTTGCCTGGGGCCAACGGACGGGTTGGTAAACGCCAGCGTTGCTACGTGCTCGGGCTTGTTGACGATCACATGCCGCAAACCGACGGCAAAAGCGTCGCCCTCTCGCCCCTCGGCCCGATCGAAATGCGCAATCCGGTGGAAGTCCTGCTCGTCCACCCCCAAGTACACCTCCAACCCATTGGGCTGCGTGACTCGCTCTCGGATAAAGGTGCGTGGGTCGCGGCCATCCGTTCGACGAATCAGCTCGCCAATAATCCAGCCATAGGTGGTAGCGCCGTATCCCAGATCGGTCCCTGGCTGCCACCACAACGGTTCGGCCGCCATGATTTCAACCATTTCATCCCAGTTGTACATGCTGGGGGTGCGGCTGGGCAGGCGCAGCGCCGGAATCCCCGAGGTGTGGGACATCACTTGGCGCAAGGTCACCTGGCCTTTGCCACCCTGTTCAAACTCGGGCCAATACCGGGCAATTGGCACATCCAGCTCCAGCTTGCCCTCTTCCACCAGCATCAGGGCGGCCACGGCGGTAAACGGTTTTATCGCGCAGTACGTATTGACCAGCGTGTCTCGATTCCAGGGCTTTTGCCCTTCTAAATCAGCCACGCCCGCCCAAAGGTCGACCACGGTTTCGCCGTCGACTTGCACGCACAATCCGGCTCCACGTTCTTGCGGATCATCAAAGATCGCCTCAAACGCGTGTTGAACGGCTTCGAACCCACTTGCACACTTCCCATTCGCTTCCATGTCGAAGGCTCCATTCAGTCGGAATGAAGACCTTAGTTTCAACAGGGATAAATGAAAGCCCGATAAACACTCAGAGCGACGAAATGTATTGCCGCTGATCAGGTGGCACGAAATCAGTGACCTTTACCAGAATGTCCGCCTGCATGCCCCGAGCCAGAGCCCCCATCGCCGCCATCTTGCGGCGTATGCCGAGGTGCTTTCAGCGCTTGGTCGGCCTCAACTTGGGCTTTGGACGCCGCTTGGCTGAGCTGCTCAAGCGCCTGCAGATTGGTTTTGCGCACGCTGTCGACAAAGCCGGTAAACGGCAGGTCGGTGATGCCGATCATGCCGAAGTGGCCGTTTTCACCGTCGAGCAAACGACCGGTCACGGGTTGGTCCAGATACTGGAACCAATGAACCCCGACAATCGACGGCTCGGCCACGGCCTGTTTAACAAACGTGGCATAGGCCGGGCCGCGCGCGTCTTCGTTGACCACTTCGGTCACGCCGCCCCAGAACGGGCCTCGATCGCGGGAGCCAAAGTTGAATTCGGTGATCATCACCGGCTTATCCAGCTCGCGCAGCTTGGCGAAGTCATAGCCGTCTTGGGGTTGCAGGGTGTAGAAGTTAAAACTCAACACGTCGCAGTACTGCGCGCAAGCGGCCACGGCTTCCGGGGTGCTGACAGCAAAGCGCCCGCCCAACAGCAAGTGGTTCGGCGCATGCCATTTCAGCGAATCGGACAGGGTTTTGAAGTAGGTGTCCGCAAAGACTTTTTGGAAATATCTGTAGTCCGCTTCGATTTCCGGGTGCTCCGCGTTAGGCAACGGCCCCTCGAAACCTGGATCTTCCATTAATTCCCATGCCGGAATATCGACGCCCCACGCTTTGGACAAGCCTTGCTGGTTGCGGTACTTGTCGCGCAGCAGTTTGAGAAACGCCCGTTTGGCCGGTGCATCCGTGGTCATGCGCAACGTGCCTAAAGCCAGCGCATAACGCGCCTTGGGATCATCTCCCGCGCCTGCCCACGCCAGTTCGTTATCGGCGAAATAACCGATCAACCATGGGTCATCTCGATGGTCGCGAGCTGCAATCGCCACCGCGCGCTCGGCGGCCATGGCAAAGCGTGGGTCAAACGGGTCAGGCATGCCGCCCCACCAGTCGGAGCCCGTGCTTATGCTGTTGTAGTCCCCCACGATCGACAGCGGCAAGGTGTAAGGCACGCGATCATTGAGGCCCAGCTGCGGGTCGCTCCAGTTGCCAACGGTATTGAAACCCCAGGCTTGCAAGCGATCCAGGGCATGGGTCTGCCAGCGTTTGGCATCAAATGTCTGTGGACCACACGGCGTGACCGGGTCAGCTACGGGCTCGACCTTTTCGGCGACGCACGGTTCTGCGTTTATCCGCTGCACGTTGGCCGTATAAAAGTTGTACCAGCGCCCGCCGTTAAAGGCCCGTCCCTGCGATGAGCCATTGTTGTTGCGATGGTTCGATGCACCATAAAAAGCGGCCAAAGGCGTGCCGTCTTTAGGCAGATCAGCAAACATCCACTCACGCCCGGCCACGTAGGTCTGGCTGTCGTTGGCCGTCACGGCGTTCAGGCCCAGCGAATAAAACGGATGCCCTTCGGGGGTCACCAGGTTCCAGCGACCATTGCGTTTTTCGGTGCGAAAAAAACCTGTGGCCTCAAAGGCCGGTCCCTTGAGCAGACCTCCGTAGGGGTCAAGCCCTGTGCGCGCGGCCAGCCAGGCCTTGAGTTGCTGCTGTTCTTTGGCCGCAGCCGCTTTGAGCTGTTCGTCATTGGCAACCCGTTCAGGCCATTTAGCCCGGGTCGACTGGCCGAAGCCGTCAACAATCGAGCTGTAGACGGTCGTGATCACGCCGTCACCGTCCTGCACCCCAAAACGCTCCAGCAGAATGCTTTGCGCGGCTTTGGGCTGCGGGATGGACAAGGTCACCGACACCACTTGACTGCGATCAATCTGCCCCTCGCTGCTGGCCAGTAAAATGCGCTGCCCGTCGACCATCATGGGCATCGGCGGGCCCGCACGCATGCCCTGGCTGCGCGGCGAATTGGCTTGCAGTGGCAACAACAAGGTTTGCGCGGGCCCTGCAGGCAGGTCGATACGACTGGTGAGGGTATTGCCGTTGCTGCTTTCAACCGTCACGTCGAGGGTGAGCGCCCAGTTCATCGCGTTTTGAATACGCAGGGTCATCATCCCGGACTGCGACCAGTCCCACACCCCGGTTTGCGGCGTTAAACGCAAGCTTGGCGCCGTTGCCGGGTTGAAGGTCACGCGGCGCAAAACCTCTCCCTGCGCCGTCTGCTCCGCATTGTATTGCGGCAAGCTCGCATCGACGGTCGCCACGCGCACCACATCGGCCGGGCGAACGAAGTTGAACAGGGTTTGCTGGCCGGCAGGTGCCGCCAGCAACGGGGTCGTGACCAGCAACGCAAAAACGGCAGACAACGAACGGCGAATCATATGGATATAACGCTCCCTGACGGCCAGAAAACGGGCCTGTGAGGTGATGAATGTCTCAACAAGGACAGCAAGGTCGGCGATAACGCCGACTTGCGCTTAAGAAATTTCGCGACGGAACGGCGGCAAGGCATTCAAGATAGCTTTGCCATAGCGCTGCGTGACCAGCCTGCGATCGAGCAAGGTGATGGTGCCGCGGTCTTGTTCAGTGCGCAGCAAGCGCCCGCAAGCCTGCACCAGCTTGAGCGAAGCGTCAGGCACCGAGATTTCCATAAAGGGATTGCCGCCACGGGCTTCGATCCATTCGGCCAACGCGGCTTCAACCGGATCATCGGGCACCGAAAACGGGATTTTGGCAATCACCACGTGTTCGCAGTAAGCGCCGGGCAAGTCCACGCCTTCGGCAAAACTGGCCAGACCAAACAGCACGCTCGAATCCCCCCCATCGACCCGCGCCTTGTGCTTGTTGAGGGTTTCCTGCTTGGACAGGTTGCCCTGGATAAACACTTGCTTGCGCCAGTCACGCTCCAGGCCGTCGAACACGTCTTGCATTTGTTTGCGCGATGAAAACAGCACCAGCGTGCCCCGCGAGCCTTCGACCAGCCCCGGCAGCTCACGAATGATCGCGGCCGTGTGTGCCGTTGCATCACGCGGGTCAGCCTTGAGGTCTGGAACCCGCAGCACACCCGCGTCGGCGTGGTGAAACGGGCTCGGCACGACAGCTGTGACAGCGGTTTTGGGTAAACCGGCCCGCATGCGAAAACGGTCAAAGGTGCCCAATGCCGTCAGCGTGGCCGATGTCACCAGCGCGCCATACGCCACGTTCCACAGGTTACGGCGGAGCATTTCAGCCGCCAGAATCGGGCTGGCGTTCACTTCGATATCAAACAGCGAGCCACTTTCAGCCAAGGTCAGCCAGCGCGCCATGGGCGGGTTGTCTTCCGGGTCTTCGGTGGTGAATGCCGTCCACAGCTCCCAGTTGCCTTGGGCGCGGGACAGCAAGCTGCCGAACAGCGGGTACCACTCTTCGGCCTGCTGGCTGGTAATGCCGATGTTGACCTCACCCTCCATGCCGTCCTTGAGCAGCTCGGTCAAGCGGGTGAACACGTCAGTCAGGCGCGAAAAGCCTTTCTTCAACTCGATGCCCATTTCACGCAGGTGATCAGGAATCAGGCCGCCGACAAAGCGATGCCGCGGACGCTCACGCCCTTCCGGTTCTTCACCGACTTTGAAATCAGCAATTTGCTCGCAGGCACTGAACATGAACTGTTGCTGAGCCTTGATCTCTTTTGTCAGTTCAGGCACTTGCTCCAGCAAGCGCCCCAAATCGCCCGGCAGCGGGTGCTGAGCGAGCAATTTGGTGAGGTTCTTGCCCGTTTGCTCCAGCCAGTCAGCGGTCGAACGCAACCGTGTGTAATGGGCAAAGTGGCCGATGGCCTTGTCGGGCAGGTGGTGGCCTTCGTCGAACACGTACAAGGTGTCACGCGGGTCCGGCAGGACGGCGCCGCCACCAAGTGCCAGGTCGGCCAATACCATGTCGTGGTTGGTGACGATGACGTCGACCTTGCCCATCCCTTCACGGGCCTTGTAAAAGGCGCATTGCCCGAAATTGGGGCAATGGCGGCTGGTGCACTGGCTGTGGTCGGTGGTCAGGCGCGCCCAGTCCTGGTCTTCCAGGGCCTGGGGCCAGCTGTCGCGGTCACCGTCCCACTTATTGCCCGCCAGTTTTTCGATCATGCTGGTGAACAGCTTTTGGCTGGCTTCATCGACTTCAATCTTGAAGCCTTCCTCTTCAAACAGCTGCGCCGTCGCGGTTTGCGCATGGCCCTCTTGCAGCAGCATGTCGAGTTTGGAGAGGCACATGTAACGCCCACGGCCCTTGGCCAATGCAAAGCTGAAGTTCAGCCCGCTGTTGCGCATCAAGTCCGGGAGGTCTTTGTAGACAATTTGCTCTTGCAGCGCGACAGTCGCCGTGGCGATAACCAGACGCTTGCCAGCGGCCTTGGCAGTCGGAATGGCCGCCAGGCTGTAGGCCACGGTTTTACCGGTGCCGGTGCCCGCCTCAACGGCAACCACCGCCGGGTCGCCACTGCGGTGGTTTTCTTCGTCGGTGTCGATATCGCCCAGCACTTTGGCCACTTCAGCGATCATCAAACGCTGGCCATAGCGCGGCTTGAGGCTCTTGGCTTCGAGAAAACGCGAATATGCGCCCTGGATCTGGGATTTGAGTTCGGTACTAATCATGGTTCTTCGGGCGCAAGAAACGCTGGATAAATTTTCAGTGGTTCGAATGGCCGCTATCATACCCCGCTAATTGATTCTGCGCCGAACGGAGTACCTCGATGACCGCCTTTGCCGTTGCTTACAGCCTGCATTTACTGGCCGCCCTGATCTGGGTGGGCGGGATGTTTTTCGCCTGGATGATCCTGCGCCCCGCAGCAATGAAGGCCCTTGAAGGCCCTGCGCGGTTAACGTTGTGGGTCGAAGTGTTTCAACGTTTTTTTGTCTGGGTGTGGGTGGCCGTGGTGATTTTGCCGATAAGCGGCGTAGGCCTGCTGCAAATGCGTTTTAGCGGCTTCGAAACGGCCCCGCGCTATGTGCAGATCATGATGGGGCTGTACATCGTGATGGTGGCGCTGTTCATCCGGATTCAGTCGCTGCAACTGCCTGAGTTGCGCAAGGCCGTTGAGGCGCAGGAATGGGCCGCCGGTGCTGTGGTGATGGGGCGGATTCGACGCCTGGTCGGGTGCAATCTGGTGATAGGTCTGGTGGTCGTGGCGATTGCTGGCGCGCGGCCGATGTTTTAAGCAATCGCCAATTTAATAAACACCTGAAAACTGTGGGAGCCTGGCTTGCCAGCGATTGCATCTGCACGGTCTGACAGTAAAACCGCTTGGTCTGCATCGCTGGCAAGCCAGCTCCCACGCTTCGATGGATTAGGTACCAGGTTACAAACGCTGAATGGTCACTGCACCTGTGCTGCCTGCTTCGCCCGGTTGCCCGGTTTGACCTGGACGGCCCGACTTGCCAGCGTCTGTGCGATAAACAATACAGCCTTTGGATTTGCCCCCGGCACCCGGGCGTCCAGCCTGGCCAGGCTTACCGCCGGGGCCGCCGTCAACCAGCACCTTGATCTGCTCGTCCGGGAAATCACGAGGCAATTCGACACGCACCCGAGCACCCGCTGCGCCCTGATGACCATTGCCGCCGTCATCACCATTGGCTCCCGAACCCGCTGAACCCCAGGTGCAACCCGGTTCATCACCGTTACCGCCATCCAGTCCGGCAAAACCCGGCGCACCGGTGCCACCACGGGCATCGATATAGAGCTGCCGTGCGTTCAATGATTCGATCCTGAGGTTCAGGTCACGCGCTGGCCGGGCCGGTTTCTCGAACGTCCCCGGTGCGCCGCGTGCGCTGATCTGGCTACCGTCACTGAGTTCGGCATGTGCCACGTGCAATTCGATCCCGCGCTCGGCGGGCACCAGAACGATGCGCGAATCACTCCCCAAATGCAGCTGGTCTATGTTGATCTGGGTGACACCCGCCGGAATCAACAGCGTGCCGTTGTCTGCTACGTCGAGCTTTTCCAGCGTCAATACAGCCACATTAGCGGGCAGGCGAATCATCGAGTTGGCTTCGACCTGCACCACCTCGGCATGTGCGAATGGGCTGCATAAGGCAGCCAGTAAACATAACTTACGCATGGCTGTTGCCTTGTCCGGGAGACTTAGGGAAGGTTTGTACGTGCAGAATTCCAATTAAAAGGATGTACAGGCGGTCGCGCCAAGGATGGGGGCGCCCTTTCAGGCTGCTGTTGAACAACAACAGCTCAAGCAAATGGGTCAAAAACAACAGACTCCCTGCCAGATTAATCAGTAAATCGAATGGGTTGCTCATCGGCTTAACTACATTGATCACAACAACAACCCAAAACGACAACGTCAGAACTTTCCCCAGCCCCCAAAGCACCTTCATACAACCGCCCTTTCTATGTTTTTCTTTGAGCGCACATTAACGGCTAGCAGGAGCACCACGCCAGTGGCCGCTTAAAAAAAGATTCGCCGCGAGCCGGGTCCCTTTGACCAGCCCGACAGCGAACCGTGGTACCCATGGCACCGCTCTAACGTGGGTCTTTCGCCAATCCGCAACAGGTAGAGCGAGCCACGCAGTGCACCTGACTTAACGAATGATGTGTATCTCTGTCCGGCGGTTTAGCGCACGCCCCTCAGGTGTTTGGTTGGTGGCAACCGGATTCGACTCACCCGCACCTGCAACGGAGACAAACTGATTGCGCGGCACTCCGCTGTCGACCAAGTAATCGACCACCGATTGCGCCCGTTCTTTCGACAGTTTGAGGTTATAGGCGTCTTTACCCACGCTGTCGGTGTAACCGGTGACTTTAAGTTGAGCATTGGCTGCGTCTTTTTTCAGACGTGCGGCAATCACGTTGAGCTTGTCTTTGTCAGCGGCGGTCAGTTTTGCCGAGTTGAATTCAAAGTGCACATCACGCACCACAATGGTTTCTTCTTTGACCACGACCACCTGTTCCACCACGACCACTGCCACGATAGGGCAGCCTACCGCGTCAACTTTCACGCCTTTGGGGGTGTCTGGGCACTTGTCGCGACTGTCAGGCACGCCATCGCCGTCTGCATCGCCATCGCCATGAACCCAGCAGTACGCAGCGGCCATACCCGCGCCGAAGAGCGCGCCGCCACCTGCCCAGGCAGAGCTGTTGATCGCGCCCAATGCAGCCCCTCCTACACCACCCACCGCCGCACACGTGGGCCAATCGGTTTTTTGTAACCCGGCGCAGCCTGTTAACACGCTGGTTAGAACAATCAAAGGTACAGCTGTCCTGATGATGCTCATAAAGGGTTTCTCCTGAGGGGGTCGGCAATGGGCCGATGCGATGAAAGTAAAGACTGCTGTTTAGCTATTAGCCAGCATGCACATCCCCTCTAGGGTCTGTTCCCGTTTCAGGCTAGTCTTGGACGCTCTGATTGAGGACTAACAATGACGTCTGGCATTTCAACACGCACACCTCAGCAAGCCCTGGCGGCGCTGCTTGATCTTCACAAACCACAGCGTTTGCTGGTGGTCGGCGCCAGCCAGTTCCCCGCATTGGGTGCGTTTCAAAGCGCTCATCCGCAGGTGATTGTGGATCACGCAGCGCCAGGCGCGTTGCCGCCAGAGTTGGCCGCACAGCGTTTCGACCTCGCGCTGGTGGTCGATTGTCTGGAGCATTTACCCAAGCGCATGGGCCAGCAACTGCTCGGCGGGATTCGCAACCTGAACGCCAGCCGCATGGCGGTGTTGGCCGATCTGGCTGCCTGCGACTGGAAAGACACCGACTTCTTCGCACTTGCGCTACAAAGTAATGAACGCTTTCAGCGCGATGAGCAGGTACTGACCCTGTTCACGTATGACGTGCGCGAATACAAACAAGTGCCTGACTGGCTGAATGCCAGGTTTTGGGCAAACCCGGAAAACTTTGGCAAGTATTGGTGGTAAGCCGATGAGTACATCCATTTGCCCCTGTGGCAGCGGTAATTTACTGGACGCCTGCTGCGGGCATTATCACGCTGGGCACCCGGCACCGAGCGCCGAAACATTGATGCGCTCGCGCTACAGCGCCTACGTGCTGGGCCTGATTGACTATCTGGTCGATACCACACTGCCTGTGCAACAGGCCGGACTCGACCGCCAGTCCATTGCCCACTGGAGCGCACAAAGCACCTGGTTGGGGCTGGCAGTAGAAAGCAGCGAAGTGTTCGGCGGCCAACCAGAACATGCTTTTGTGACCTTTACTGCACGTTGGCATGACACAGAAGGTGAACACAGCCACCGCGAGCGCTCCTCCTTTGTGCAAAGCGCAGGGCGTTGGTACTTCATTGATCCCACAGTGCCGCTCAAGGTCGGGCGCAACGATGCCTGCCCCTGTAACAGTGGGCTGAAGTTCAAGAAATGCTGTGCGAGCTATCTGGGCAGTTAGAACGGAAAAAGGGGCAAGCAATGAATTCTCGGGCTCGAATAACAAAAACAATCGCCCTTGTGATGATTCTGGCGTTGTCCGGATGCACGTCATGGTTTGAATCCGCAGAGAAAAACCCGGACCTGCATCTGATCAAGGTCGAACTGGTCAAGGCCAAACTCCTGGAGCAACACTTCAAGCTGCGCTTTCGGGTGGATAACCCGAATGACTCGACCCTCACAGTGCGCGGCCTCAGTTACTCGCTTTACCTGGGCACGTTAAAACTGACTGAAGGTGAGTACGACCAGTGGTTCAGCGTAGGGCCAAACAGCTTTAAGGTGTTCGTTGTGCCCGTGCGCACCAACTTGTGGCCGCAGGTACGCCCGTTGATCAAATTGCTGGAGTCCCCTGACCAGCCTGTCCCTTATCTGCTGGATGGCACGCTCGATACAGGCCTGTTCTTCGGTTCCGACGTGCACGTCGTGCGTAAAGGCGAGATACTGCCCGGCGATTTTATTCCAGAGTGATTAAGTAATGACCCAGCAACCCCACGTTCATGGCCCTGACTGTAACCACGATCATGACCATCACGCGCATGACCACGATCACGGCCACGTGCACGGCCCAAACTGCGGCCACGCCCCTCAAGAGCCGGTGCGCAATGAACTGAAAGACATTGGCCGCAACGACCCTTGCCCGTGCGGCAGCAGCAAAAAATTCAAGAAGTGCCACGGCGCCTGATTCTTCAGACAGCCCTGCACACGCCGCACCTGCCTCAGCACGTGCGGCGTTTTTATTTTTGGCGTCTGGCTGAGCAAGCCCTTTCAACGGTGGAGGCATTGGGAGTAAAACTGGCAGCCCGTGGTTAGCGCGATGACTGCGTGATTCTTCCCCTCTGGAGCCCTTCATGATTGATCTTTATTACTGGACCACTCCCAACGGCCACAAAATCTCGTTGTTCCTTGAAGAGGCGGGCCTGCCTTACACCGTGCATCCGGTGAATATCGGCAAAAACGAACAATTCGAACCCTCCTTCCTGAAGATCGCCCCGAACAACCGGATTCCGGCGATTGTCGACCACGCGCCAGCCGATGGTGGTGAACCTCTGTCGCTGTTTGAGTCCGGCGCGATCTTGTTGTACCTCGCAGAAAAAATCGGTCAGTTTCTGCCTAAAGACCTGCGCGGGCGCCAAGTCGCCCTGCAATGGCTGTTCTGGCAAATGGGCGGCCTGGGGCCAATGGCCGGGCAAAACCATCATTTCAAGCGTTTGCCCGAGAAAATCCCTTACGCGATCAAGCGCTACACCGACGAAACAGCGCGCCTCTATGGTGTGTTGAATAAGCAACTGGAAGGCCGTCAGTTTGTCGCGGGCGATGAATACAGCATTGCTGACATAGCGATTTACCCATGGATCGTGTCACACGAACTCCAGGGCCAGAATCTGGATGACTTTGCGGCGCTGAAGGGCTGGTTCGAGCGAATCAAGGCGCGCCCGGCGACGACGCGTGCGTACGCGCTGGTTGATAAGGTCAATCCGCCGCAGTAAGCGCCTCAGCCAAATATGTAGTCGCTGCCGCAGGCTGCGATGAAGGTTGCGGGGGCGTTGAGAAAACGGGTTGCTCCGCAACCCTTCGCAGCCTTCGGCAGCGACAACAAAGCTTGTTGTTGATAGCGCTTGCGCAGTGTCATCGGCCTCACTAACGTAGCGCCTTTCGATGACATTACCCCCGCAGGAGCTTTGCCATGGCCTCGCCAGCCCTTACTCATTGTTTACCCCGGTTCGGCGTTGCCGCGGCAATGGTCAGCCTGTTGGGCCTGTCCGGTTGTCAGCTAAACACTCTCTCCAGCGAAAGCCTGGTCCCGACCTCGGGTGTGCAGCCCTTGAAGGGGTTGGCGCAGAACGTCTCGGTTCGCCGCAACAGCCAGGGCATCCCGCTGATCGAAAGCAGCAGCTTTCACGATGCGCTGTTCACACTGGGCTATGTGCACGCCAGTGACCGCATCAGTCAAATGGTGCGCCTGCGCTTGCTCGCCCAAGGCCGTTTGGCCGAACTGGACGGCAGTGACGCGCTGGACAGCGACCGCCTGATGCGCAGCATCAACCTTAAAAAGAACGCAGACGAGCTGTATAAAAGCTCATCGCCACGCCTTAAAAAGTTCTTTGAAGTGTATGCCCGAGGCGTCAACGCTTATCTGTTCCGCTATCGCGACAAACTCCCGGCCGACCTCGCACAGGCGGGTTACCGGGCTGAGTACTGGAAACCTGAGGATTCAGCGCTGATGTTCAGCCTGTTGAACTTCTCGACCTCGGTCAATCTTCAAGAAGAACTCAACTCGCTGGTGCTCGCGCAAAAAGTCGGCGCCAGCAAACTCCCGTGGCTGACGCCGACGTATCCCAATGAGCAATTGCCCACGAGTGAAGCCGACAAACTCAACGGCCTGAACCTGGCCAGCCAGTTGCCTGGCTTGAGTGGCGTGACTCAAGCACTGGAGCGCATAAGCCAACTCAACCTGCCTGGCGTCACGGCGTCAAGCGACTGGGCAATAGGCCCACAACGCAGTCGCAGCGGCAAAAGCCTGCTGGCCAACGACATTCACCAGCCGATCGGCATTCCATCAGCCTGGAATTACGTGCAAATCCGCGCGCCGAAATACCAGGCCGCTGGCGCGTCTATCGCTGGCTTGCCGACCCTGTTTGCCGGGTTCAACGGCAAGGTCGCGTGGGGCATGAGCATGGCCATGGGTGATAACCAGGATGTGTTTCTGGAGAAGCTCAAGCGTCAGGGCAACACGCTGTACTACCTGGCCGATGGCAAATGGCTGCCCGCCACCGTGCGCAACGAAACCTTCTTCGTCAAAGGTCAGCGCCCGATTCGCGAAGCCATTTACGAAACACGCCACGGCCCGCTGCTGAACAGTGCTGTCGGCACACCCAATGCGCTGGACAGCAGCCTGGGGCTGGCCCTGCAAACCCCGGACTTCAAGGGCGACAAAACCCTTGATGCGTTTTTCAACTTGTCCCGTGCGCAGAACAGCGAAAGCGCGTCTGACGCCAGCCGCGAAATTCGTGCGATTGCTCTGAACCTTCTGTACGCCGACGCCAGCCATATCGGCTGGCAAGTCACCGGGCTGTACCCCAACCGCCGTGAAGGCCTGGGCCTGTTCCCGTCACCGGGATGGGACAGCCGCTACGACTGGGACGGTTACGCCGACGCCATGCTGCACCCGTACGACCAAGACCCGGCGCAAGGCTGGCTGGGCACGGCCAACCAGCGTACCGCGGCGTATGGCTACGGCATGCAGTTGTCCAATTCATGGTTGTCGCCAGAGCGCAGCGAGCGTCTCGCCCAACTGGCGGGCAGCGGCAAGCAAGACGCACGCAGCATGATCGCGATGCAGTACGACCAGACCACACTGTTTGCGGCCAAGCTGAAAACCATGCTGGCTGCACCTGGCATGGCGCAACCGCTGAAACTGGCAATCGCCGCATTGCCTGCGGCGGATCAGGTCAAAGCCCGCGAAGCCTTGACCCGCCTGATGGCCTTTGACGGCAAACTCAGCCCGACCTCGGCCGACGCAGCGCTGTATGAGCTGTTTTTGCAGGAAAGCACCAAGCAGATCTTCCTTGACGAACTGGGCCCTGAGTCAGGCGCCAGCTGGAAAGCCTTTATCGCCAACAGCAACCTGTCGTATTCGGCCGTCAGCGATCACTTGCTGGGCCGTGAAGACAGCCCGTTCTGGGACGACATTCGCACCCCGCAAAAAGAAGATAAACCGACCATCCTGGCCCGTAGCCTGGCCGCCGCCGTGAGCGCGGGCGACAGCCAATTGGGCCTCGATCACCGGGCGTGGCAATGGGGCAAGCTGCATTACTACCTGTGGCGCAATGCCAATGGCCAAACCGTTCGCGGACCGATAGCGGCAGGCGGCGATCACACCACGCTCAACATCGCGGCCTACAACACTGGCAGCAACAGCTTTGAAACGACGTTGATTCCAGCCATGCGCATGATCATCGACTTTGGGCAAAACGAACCGATGATGGGCCAAAACAGCAGCGGGCAATCCAGCAACCCGGCGAGCCCGCATTACGCTGACGGTATCGACCCATGGCTCAAGGGCCAATACATCAGCTTCCCGATGCAGCCGCAGAACTTCGATAGCGTGTACGGCAAGACACGCCTCACGCTGGTGCCGGGCAAGTAAGCAACGGGCTGCGATCTTTCAATATTAAAAAGATCGCAGCCTTCCAAACTTGATAGCAGTTGCCGAGCTCCGCGAGGCTACGTCCGGCTGCAAAGCAGTCGTGAACAGGTAACCGAGGTCCTTCGGAATCGAGCTCTCAGGCTTTACGATCACTGCGTAATCGGACGTAGCCTCGCGGAGCTCGGCAACTGCTACGGTTTCAAGTTCGCACTGTTTTGGATCGCACCTTTTTCAACGCTCTTTTGTAGCGCACATCCTCCGCTTTTTACGCGTTTCTCTGCTCTAAATTCCTCCTCAACCCTTTGTGGTTCGGTTATTGCTTCGTCTCTGTCGTCGTAGCACTCCAGTCACCGTACTCACGCGCCACAAGCGCTCATTGGTTTTAGGGATTGAATAATGAAAAAAGCATTTCTGGCCCTTTCTGCACTGACTTTATGCATGGCTGCGGGTTCTGTTTTAGCCAAAGAGTACAAAGAACTGCGTTTTGGCGTAGACCCGTCCTACGCCCCGTTTGAGTCCAAAGCGGCTGACGGCAGCCTGGTGGGTTTTGATATCGACTTGGGCAATGCCATCTGCGCCGAACTGAAAGTGAAGTGCAAATGGGTCGAATCCGACTTTGACGGCATGATTCCCGGCCTTAAAGCCAACAAATTCGACGGCGTCATCTCGTCCATGACCGTCACGCCAGCCCGCGAAAAAGTCATCGACTTCTCTAATGAGCTGTTCTCCGGCCCAACGTCGCTGGTGTACAAAAAAGGCTCGGGCTTGAGCGCCGACACCGCCTCGCTCAAAGGCAAAACCGTTGGCTATGAACAAGGCACCATCCAGGAAGCCTACGCCAAGGCGGTGCTGGATAAAGCCGGTGTGACCACTAAGGCTTACGCCAACCAGGACCAAGTGTATGCCGACCTGACTTCAGGCCGTCTCGACGCTTCGGTCCAGGACATGCTGCAAGCCGAACTGGGCTTTTTGAAATCGCCACAGGGCGCTGATTACGAAGTCAGCAACGCCATTGACGACCCTCTGCTTCCGTCCAAAACCGCCGTCGGTATCAAAAAGGGTAACAGCGAGCTGCAAGCCCTACTCAACAAAGGTATCAAAGCGTTACACGATGATGGCACCTACGCCAAAATCCAGAAAAAGAACTTCGGCGACTTAAATCTGTACAGCGGCAAATAACGCCCCGGCACCCACGCCTGCGTGGGTGCCTTTTTGAATGCCATGGGCTCGATTGTCATGCTTGAAAATCTCGTACAGAACCTTGGGCTTTCTTCCTTCAGCTTGCAGGGGTTCGGCCCCTTGCTGCTGCAAGGCACCTGGATGACCCTCAAATTATCCGTGCTGTCGCTGGCCGTGAGCGTGTTGCTCGGGCTGCTGGGCGCCAGCGCCAAACTCTCCAGCCTGAAGCTGCTGCGCCTCCCGGCCCAGCTCTACACCACACTGATTCGGGGCGTACCTGATCTGGTGCTGATGCTGCTGATTTTTTATAGCCTGCAAACCTGGTTGACCAGCTTCACCGATGCCATGGAGTGGGATTACATCGAGATAAACCCGTTCAGCGCCGGGGTGATCACACTGGGGTTTATCTACGGCGCCTACTTCACCGAGACGTTCCGCGGCGCGATCCTCTCGGTCCCTCGTGGTCAGGTCGAAGCGGCGACCGCTTATGGACTGAAACGCTGGCAACGATTCCGCTTTGTGGTGTTCCCGCAAATGATGCGCTTCGCCCTTCCGGGCATCGGCAATAACTGGATGGTCATGCTCAAAGCTACGGCGCTGGTGTCGATCATTGGCCTGGCCGACTTGGTCAAGGCCGCTCAAGATGCGGGCAAAAGCACGTATCAGCTGTTTTACTTTCTAGTGATTGCGGCGCTTATCTATTTGGCGATCACCAGCGCATCGAACTTCGTCTTGCGGCGGCTGGAACGCCGTTATGCCGCAGGTTCACGGGAGGCCGTACGATGATTGAACTGTTGCAGGAATATTGGCGACCGTTTCTGTACAGCGATGGCCAGCATATAACCGGCCTGGCCATGACGCTGTGGCTGTTGAGCGCTTCGCTGGTTATCGGCTTTTTAGTGTCCATTCCGCTGTCTATCGCCAGGGTTTCATCCCGACGCTGGGTCCGCTGGCCGGTGCAGTTCTACACCTACCTGTTTCGTGGCACACCGCTCTATATACAGCTGCTGATTTGCTACACCGGGATCTACAGCATCGCCGCCGTCCGCGCCCAACCCGAACTGAATGCGTTTTTTCGGGATGCGATGAATTGCACGGTTCTGGCCTTCGCCCTCAACACCTGTGCCTACACCACGGAAATTTTTGCCGGCGCCATTCGCAGCATGGCCCACGGCGAAATTGAAGCCGCCAAAGCGTATGGTCTGAGTGGCTGGAAGCTCTATGCCTACGTGATCATGCCTTCGGCCTTACGTCGCTCATTGCCGTTTTACAGCAATGAGGTGATTCTGATGCTGCATTCGACCACCGTAGCCTTTACCGCCACCATTCCTGATGTGCTGAAAGTCGCCCGGGATGCAAACTCAGCGACGTTCTTGACCTTCCAGTCGTTTGGCATCGCGGCCATCATCTATTTGTGCGTCACCTTTATTTTGGTCGGTTTATTTCGACTGGCGGAGCGCCGCTGGTTGGCCTTTCTCGGCCCTGCCCACTAGGACCTTCACATGCAGCGACATCAAACCCATCCCTTGCTGGCACCTGTTCCCGGCACCGAACGGCATATTCACAGCTTTCATTACGGCCCTGCCAAGCCACAGGGCAAGGTTTACATTCAAGCTTCGCTGCACGCCGATGAACTGCCCGGCATGCTGGTGGCCTGGCACCTGAAAAAGCGCTTGGCCGAGCTGGAAAGCGCAGGCCGCCTGCACAGCGAAATCGTGCTGGTGCCCGTGGCCAACCCGATTGGCCTGGAGCAAGTGGTGATGGACATCCCGCTGGGCCGTTACGAGCTGGAAAGCGGGCAAAATTTCAACCGCCACTTTCTGGACCTGAGCACACAGATCGGCGATGAGGTTGAAGGGCTGCTCAACAACGACCCGGCGCATAACCTGCACATCATCCGCCAGCACCTGCGCAAGGCGCTGGCCGCGCAAGTGCCGACAACACAGTTGCAATCCCAGCGCTTGACCCTGCAAACACTGGCGTGCGATGCCGATGTGGTGCTGGACTTGCACTGCGACTTTGAAGCAGTGGCCCACCTGTACACCACGCCCCAGGCCTGGTCACAGGTTGAACCGCTGGCGCGCTACCTCGGCGCTCAGGCCAGCCTGCTGGCAACCGACTCCGGCGGCCAGTCGTTCGATGAGTGCTTCACCCTGCTGTGGTGGACATTGCAACAACGCTTTGAACATTGCTTTGCTATCCCGCAGGGCAGCTTCTCGGTCACCGTGGAGTTACGCGGCCAAGGCGATGTCAGCCATGCGCTCGCCGAGCAGGACTGCCAGGCGCTGATCGATTACCTGATCAGTTTTGGTGCGATTGAAGGCGAAGCCAAACCTTTGCCTGAGCTGCCTTACCCGGCCACGCCGTTGGCGGGCGTCGAGCCAGTCAAATCGCCAGTTGGCGGGGTGCTGGTGTTTCACGCCAAGCCCGGCGATTACCTTGAGGCGGGGCAATTGGTGGCCGACGTCATTGACCCCATCAACGACCGCCTCACCCCGGTTTACTGCTCCCATGCAGGCCTGGTCTATGCCCGATCGCTGCGACGAATGGCGACGGCCGGCATGGTGATTGCGCATGTGGCAGGCCGCGAAGCCTACCGCAGCGGCTACCTTCTTTCTGCTTGAGGTCTGCATGTACAAACTCAGTGTCGACGGTCTGCACAAAAGCTATGGCGACAATGAAGTGCTCAAGGGTGTGTCACTCAAGGCGAAGACCGGGGACGTGATTTGCCTGATTGGCGCCAGCGGCTCGGGCAAAAGCACCTTTTTGCGCTGCATCAATTTTCTGGAAACACCGAATGATGGCGCAATGAGCCTTGATGGCCAATTGATTCGCATGGTCAGCGATAAAAACGGCATGCGGGTGGCTGACGATGCTGAGTTACAGCGCCTGCGCACGCGGCTGGCGATGGTGTTTCAACACTTCAATCTGTGGAGCCACATGACGGTGCTGGAGAACATCACCTTGGCTCCCCGCCGGGTGTTGGGGATCAGCAAACAAGACGCTGAGGAGCGTGCCAGGCGCTATCTGGACAAAGTCGGCTTACCTGCGCGGGTAGCCGATCAGTACCCGGCGTTTTTGTCGGGCGGCCAACAGCAGCGCGTCGCTATTGCCAGGGCGCTGGCGATGGAGCCCGAAGTGATGCTCTTCGATGAGCCGACCTCGGCACTGGACCCGGAGCTTGTGGGCGAAGTGTTGAAGGTGATCCAGGGTTTGGCTGAAGAAGGTCGCACGATGATCATGGTCACCCATGAGATGAACTTCGCACGCAAGGTCGCGAGTCAGGTGGTGTTTCTGCACCAAGGCCTTATAGAAGAGCAAGGCGCGCCGAGCGATGTGCTGGACAACCCTAAAAGCGAGCGCTTGCGCCAGTTTTTGAGCGGCAACTTGAAGTAGACATCTATTCCGCAAACGTAACCTCAACCCCGTAGGAGCGAGCTTGTCTCACGATCATTTGAGCGTTTAAACGATCGCGAACCAGCTCGTTCCTACAAAATCGGCGCCTATCAAGCCACAGGGGCAGGCGGCGCTTCGTCCGGCAGTGTCGGCACGCCAGGTTCGGTGGGTTCAGTGGGTTGCGGGGTGTCCGGGTCAGGCTGGCCGGGGATGCCGCCTGCGTGCAACGTGGGAAACGCGAGTAGCGACCAGGCCAGCAATCCAACCTGATTAGGCTCAAGGTTTGCCAGTTGGGCGCGGATACTCGGATCGATCTTCATAAAGGGCACTCCTGAGCGATGATCCGGCTCGCTGGGTGCGTAACCGGAAATACACTCAGTAGAGTGCTTTTTCGCTCAAGAATTCCCGCTGTTCGTCAGGTACGTGGCAAGGTCACGCCGCGCTGACCCTGGTATTTGCCACCACGGTCCTTGTAAGACACTTCACACTCTTCATCTGACTCGAAGAACAGCATCTGCGCCACGCCCTCGTTGGCGTAAATCTTGGCTGGCAGCGTGGTGGTGTTGGAGAACTCCAGCGTCACGTGACCTTCCCACTCAGGCTCAAGCGGCGTCACGTTAACGATGATGCCGCAGCGTGCGTAGGTGCTTTTACCCAAGCAGATGGTCAGCACATTGCGTGGAATACGGAAGTATTCAACGGTACGCGCCAGCGCGAAAGAGTTTGGCGGAATGATGCAGACGTCGCTGGTGACATCGACAAAGCTGCCCTCATCGAAATTCTTCGGATCAACGGTGGCCGAGTTGATATTGGTGAACACCTTGAATTCATTGGCACAGCGAACGTCATAGCCGTAACTCGACACGCCGTAGGAAATCAGACGATCAGCGCCTTCGCCGCGTACCTGACGCTCGACGAAAGGTTCGATCATGCCGTGCTCTTGCGCCATGCGGCGAATCCACTTGTCTGATTTGATGCTCATGGCGGGGGTGTCCTGAATAGCGAGGTGGAAAAATTCTGTTCGGCATCTTACCGGGGCCGGGGGTTCGGTTCAAAGGCTGGGGAAAAAATCTTGAAAATAGCTGTAGTCACCGTGAATACAGGGTGTGAGGACAACCATCAGTCACGTTTTTAGAGAAACCTTCGCAAAGACCCTTTGCACGTCCCGGAAAAAGGGTTAAGGTGGCGCCACTGTGCTGCTTGTGTCACTGAGAATCTCTACACGATATGTTGAATTTCGATCCAACCATCTCCAAGAATTTTTCCTGCTCTTTGCACTCAGTCTCGGCCAGGGCTCTTCCTGCGTCGCAGTTATCTTTGTTCAAGGAGTTACACCATGTCTAATCGCCAAACTGGTACCGTTAAGTGGTTCAACGATGAAAAAGGCTTCGGCTTCATCACTCCACAATCCGGTGACGACCTGTTTGTTCACTTCAAAGCAATCCAATCCGACGGCTTCAAAAGCCTGAAAGAAGGCCAACAGGTTTCTTTCATCGCTACTCGCGGTCAGAAAGGCATGCAAGCTGAGGAAGTTCAAGTTATCTAACTTGTACTGATCCAGTAAAAAACCCCGCCCTCAAAAGCGGGGTTTTTTTATGCCTGTCGTTTAAAGACCTGTAGGAGCGAGCTTGCCTCGCGATCTTTTGATCTTTTAAAAGATCGCGAGGCAAGCTCGCTCCTACAGGGGGTTTACGGTGTATCAGTCGTCGCTGGTGGTAATGGTCGGCATGGCCTGGGTGGCAGCTTCGCTCAGAACAATCCGCGCGCCCACATGCCGAGCCAACTCTTGATACATCAAGGCAACCGGGCTTTCAGGGTCGGCAATAGCCGTAGGCTTACCGTTATCGGCTTGCTCGCGGATTTCCATCGACAGCGGCAAGGATGCCAGGACTTCCACCCCGTACTCAGCCGCCAACTTCACACCACCGCCCTCGCCAAACAGATGCTCGGCATGACCGCAATTTGAGCAAATGTGTACGGCCATGTTCTCGACTACGCCCAACACCGGAATGTTGACCTTACGGAACATTTCGACACCTTTACGCGCATCCAGCAAAGCCAGGTCCTGCGGGGTCGTCACGATAACCGAGCCAGCCACCGGCACCTTCTGCGCCAGGGTGAGCTGAATATCACCCGTGCCCGGCGGCATATCAATGACCAGATAATCCAGATCATTCCAGGCTGTTTGGGTCACCAGTTGCAAAAGCGCACCCGACACCATGGGTCCACGCCAGACCATCGGTGTGTTGTCATCCGTCAGGAATGCCATCGACATCACTTCAACGCCATGCGCCTCAATCGGCACAAACCACTTCTGATCACGAATCTTCGGCCGGGTACCTTCAGCGATACCAAACATCACGCCCTGGCTCGGCCCATAGATGTCCGCGTCCAAAATACCCACCCGCGCACCTTCACGCGCCAACGCCAGCGCCAGATTGGCTGCCGTGGTGGATTTTCCGACCCCGCCTTTACCTGAGGCAACCGCCACAATGTTTTTCACATTGGCCAGGCCCGGGATTTGCGCCTGCGCCTTGTGCGCAGCAATCACACAATTGATCTCAACCTTGGCCGAGGACACGCCATCCAGATTGCTGATAGCCATTTGCAACATTTGCGCCCAGCCGTTCTTGAACAGACCGGCGGCATAACCCAGTTCAAGCTGAACGCTGACATGCTCGCCCAGGACTTCAATGTGACGTACGCACCCGGCACTGACCGGATCCTGATTCAAATAAGGGTCGGTGTATTGGCGAAGGACGGCCTCCACCGCTGCGCGATTAACTGCGCTCATGGGCAACTCCCGAAAAAGGCTGAGTGAAACAGGCCGCTATCGTACCTGTAATAAATCACTCGGCGCAGGCTTTTGAAGCAATCAAAAACACCAGAAAGCATCAGATAGGCGGCCACGGGGTGAAATATATTGCCCGGCGCTTTATAGTGGCCGACCACCGTCCCATCAAGTAGCCGAGCCCCATGTCCGAGCCACGCAAGATCCTCGTCACCAGCGCCCTGCCCTATGCCAATGGTTCCATCCACCTTGGCCATATGCTTGAGTACATCCAGACCGATATGTGGGTGCGCTTCCAGAAGCAACGCGGCAATCAATGCACTTACGTCTGCGCAGACGACGCCCACGGCTCGGCCATCATGTTGCGTGCCGAGAAAGAAGGCATCACACCTGAGCAACTGATCGCCAACGTACAGGCTGAACACAGCGCCGACTTTTCCGATTTCCTTGTCGACTTCGATAATTTCCACTCGACCCACGCCGAAGAAAACCGTGAGCTGTCGAATGCGATTTACATCAAGTTGCGCGACGCCGGCCATATCGCCACCCGCTCGATCACTCAGTACTACGACCCGGAAAAGAAAATGTTCCTGGCCGACCGCTTCATCAAGGGCACCTGCCCTAAATGCGGCACTGAAGATCAGTACGGCGATAACTGCGAAAAGTGCGGCGCAACCTACGCCCCAACGGACCTGAAAGATCCGAAGTCGGCGATTTCCGGCGCCACGCCGGTACTCAAGGATTCGCAACACTTCTTCTTCAAGCTCCCAGACTTCGAAGCCATGCTCAAAAGCTGGACACGGAGCGGCGCGCTGCAAGATGCCGTAGCAAACAAAATCGCCGAATGGCTGGATGCTGGCCTGCAACAGTGGGACATCTCCCGCGATGCGCCGTATTTCGGTTTCGAAATTCCGGGCGAGCCAGGCAAGTATTTCTACGTGTGGCTCGATGCGCCTATCGGCTACATGGCCAGCTTCAAGAACCTCTGCGCACGTCGTCCGGAACTGGACTTCGACGCGTACTGGAACAAAGACTCTACCGCCGAGCTGTATCACTTCATCGGCAAGGACATCGTCAACTTCCATGCCCTGTTCTGGCCCGCAATGCTCGAAGGTTCTGGCTATCGCAAGCCTACCGCGATCAACGTACACGGCTACCTGACCGTCAATGGTCAGAAAATGTCCAAGTCCCGTGGCACGTTCATCAAGGCGCGCACCTACCTTGATCACCTGTCGCCGGAATACCTGCGTTACTACTACGCCTCCAAACTGGGCCGTGGCGTCGATGACCTCGACTTGAACCTCGAAGACTTCGTGCAAAAGGTCAACTCGGACCTGGTCGGCAAAGTGGTCAACATTGCCAGCCGCTGTGCAGGCTTCATCCACAAAGGCAACGCTGGCGTGCTGGTCGAAGGCAACGCAGCGCCTGAGCTGACCGAGGCTTTCCTCGCCGCAGCCCCCAGCATTGCCGAGGCTTATGAAGCCCGTGACTTCGCGCGCGCCATGCGTGAAATCATGGCACTGGCCGACCGCGCCAACGCCTGGATCGCCGAAAAAGCGCCTTGGGCCATGGCCAAGCAGGAAGGCAAGCAAGACGAAGTCCAGGCTGTTTGCGCCCTGGGCATCAACCTGTTCCGCCAACTGATCATTTTCCTCAAGCCGGTATTGCCGTTGCTCGCAGCCGATGCCGAAGCGTTCCTGAATGTTGAACCTTTGTCCTGGAACGACCACAGCACCCTGCTCGCCAACCATCAGTTGAATGCTTTCAAACCGCTGATGACGCGTATCGACCCGGTAAAAGTACAAGCCATGACCGACGCCTCCAAAGAAGACCTGGTCGCCAGCCAAACCGATACTGGTACTGCTGCGCCAAAAGGTAACGGCGAACTGACCAAAGAACCTTTGGCTGCCGAAATCGAGTTCGATGCCTTTGCTGCCGTCGACCTGCGTGTTGCCCTGATCCTTAAAGCCGAAGCTGTTGAAGGCGCTGACAAGCTGCTGCGTTTGACACTGGATATCGGTGATGAACAACGCAACGTGTTCTCGGGCATCAAAAGCGCCTATCCGAACCCGGCCGAGCTTGAAGGTCGTTTGACCATGATGATTGCCAACCTGAAACCACGCAAAATGCGCTTCGGGATCTCCGAAGGCATGGTGATGGCGGCGGGCCCCGGCGGTGAAGAAATTTACCTGCTGAGCCCGGACAGCGGCGCCAAGCCGGGTCAACGCATCAAGTAACACGTCCTCTTCATCCGCTGACGGCCTACAGGCCGTTGGCGGATGTTCGTTGTAGCCTCCCCTCCTGCCTTGTCGGATAATCAGCGCCGTTCGTTTAACCGCCTCGCACTCATTACTCGCTGCGCAGGATGACTGTCGCCCGGGTGCGGCCCGCTGTCGCTGGACTGATCACACCATGAGCCTGATTCAACGTATTGACGCTTTATTGCCGCAGACCCAATGCGGAAAATGCGGTCATCCCGGCTGTAAACCCTATGCACAAGGCATAAGCCAGGGAGAGGCCATTAACAAATGCCCTCCCGGAGGCGCCGAAACAATCGCCGCACTGGCCAATCTGCTGAACATTCCGGTTGTGGCGCTGGACACCGAGCGCGGCCGCGCACCGGCACAAGTGGCTTACATTCGCGAAGCCGAGTGCATTGGCTGCACCAAATGCATTCAAGCCTGCCCTGTTGACGCAATTCTCGGCGCTGCCAAGCTCATGCACACGGTGATTATCGATGAATGCACCGGTTGCGACCTGTGCGTCGCCCCCTGCCCTGTGGACTGCATAGAAATGCACCCGCTCCCCGTCAATGTGGTGCCGATTGTCGGCGGGCTTGCGCAGGCAGCAGAACAGTTCAATGCACGCGCTCACAAGCGTGACCATGCGCGAAGCCGCTACGAGCGACGTGACGAGCGCCTTAGTCGTGAAGAGCATCTGCGACAGGCAGAGCGCTTGGCGCGGGCTCAGCGAGTGCCTGACAACGTCTTACCGCTTGCAAGTCCGCTGGCGCAACCGTCGAGCCTAGGCGATGCGGCGCTAAAAAAAGCCAAAGTCACTCTCGCAATGGCTCGCGCACAACTGCACAAATCCCTCAAAGCCTTTGGCCATCCGCCAACGGCACAGCAACAAGCGCAATTGGTAGCCCTTCAAAGGCAATTTGAGTCAGCTGAACAAGCCTTGGTACAACTGGAGGCTGTTCCAGAGATTCCAGTGCCTGAGCCAAGCACCAACAATGCAGAACTCAAGCGCGCAAAAATCCAGTTGGCCATGCGCCGCGCAGAACTTAAAAAGGCGCAGACACAAACACACACCAGCACCGAACTCGCGCTCTTGAATGACGCTGTAACCCAGGCAGAATTGACGCTCAACGCCCTAGCCCTCCTCAAAAGCTGATAGCTGTCTGCCACGAGATACGCTTTTCTTCGTGTAACGGATCGCTCTTTAGGAAATGTTTTTACCCATGAACACCGCAAAGCGCCTTGAGATATTTCGTCGGTTTCACGAAGAAAACCCAGAGCCAAAGACTGAACTGGCCTATTCATCACCTTTCGAATTACTGATAGCGGTGATTTTGTCTGCTCAAGCCACTGACGTGAGCGTGAACAAGGCCATGGCCAAGCTGTTTCCGGTCGCCAATACGCCAGAAGCCATCTACGCTTTGGGAGTCGACGGACTCTCGGACTACATCAAAACCATCGGTCTGTATAACAGCAAGGCCAAGAATGTGATTGAGACATGCCGCCTATTGATCGAACGGCACGGCAGCGAAGTTCCGCAAACACGCGAAGCTCTCGAGGCGCTACCGGGCGTGGGGCGCAAAACAGCAAACGTGGTACTCAATACTGCCTTTAGACAGCTGACCATGGCCGTAGACACCCATATTTTCAGGGTCAGCAACCGAACAGGGATCGCGCCAGGCAAAAATGTAGTGGAGGTCGAAAAGCAATTAATGAAGTTCGTACCTAAGCCTTACCTGCTGGATGCCCATCACTGGCTCATCTTGCATGGCCGCTACGTGTGTCAGGCGCGCAAGCCCCGCTGCGGTAGCTGCCGCATCGAAGACCTGTGTGATTTCAAGCAAAAAACCTCCGACGATTGAGCAATAGAGGTTTTAGGGGAGGATCGATTGAGAAAAACTTTTTTACCCGTACAGCGTTTATCGCTATAAGGGGCGCCATGGAATGTCTTAGCCTGGAGTGAACAGAATGAGCACTGGCAAAGAACAATTGGTAGTTGATACCGACGATGAAGAGGGTGTTCAAGTGACCGAGCAGGAGGACACGAAAGTCGAGGTCGCTAAAACCAATTTGGCAAAAAGGCGTGAAGTAGATGATTACCTGGAAAAAAGAAGGCTCCAAAGGGAACTGGATGGCGGCCTAAAGGACTATAAAATTTAGCGCAGCCCTAAAAGCCTCCTCAACCGGAGGCTTTTTTGTTTTTTTGGGCCCCAAGAGAAAACTTCTCCTCGGCCTTGCAGCTCACACCAAACCGTTACGCTGTGCCAACTCGATGAGATCAACCAGCGAGCGCGCATTAAGCTTGAGCAGAAGCCGCGTTTTATAGGTACTGACTGTTTTATTGCTCAGAAACATGCCATCCGCTATTTCTTTATTGCTCTTACCTCGTGCCAGTTGCTGCAACACCATCATTTCTCGCCCCGAAAGACGATTGACCATATCGGCCTCACTGGCATTCCCCAAGCTTGCACGCACAGAGTGCAACGCTTGATTAGGAAAATAACTGTAGCCTGAAAGTACAGCCTTAATGGCGCTCAATAGCTCGGTCAAATCCTGCTGTTTACACACATATCCGGCAGCACCTGCTTGCATACAGCGCATTGAAAAATGGCCAGGCGCTTGCGAAGTCAGCACCAGCACCTTGATGGGAACCGCCGGTGTTGACAGCCGCGCAATGACTTCAAGCCCATCAAGCTTGGGAATTCCAATATCCAAAATTACAATATCCGGCGCATGTTCACGCGCCAGTTGCAAAGCATCCACTCCATTATCCGTCTCAGCTATAACTTCGTAGCCATGTCGTTCCATGAGCATACGCACAGCAAGACGAATTACAGGATGATCATCCACGATCAGCACTTTATTCATGGGTAATTCCAATTTATCGCTGTTCGAATTTTAGAGTCAGCACAATAGCCTAGTCACAACACCCTGGGCATAGCGTCCCCCCCAAGCACCAACAACCAAAGACATTTCCTACAAACAATAAAGATCAACCCTACAAAAAAATCACTCACAAAGATAAACTTTTCGCCATACCTCTCTCTGAAATCGAACAATGAGAAAACACACACAGGGAAATTTTTATACTTCGCACAACAATTCTATTGATTACCGGAAATATCTTTATACGCCCGACAGAAAACGCATCGACTTACATCTTAAAAGCCCTCCTAGCTCGAGCACTATCATCAGCTTCTAACATAAACCCTAAACAACAGCTCACCAGTACAACCCTCATGCGTTCCACTACCTATTAAAAATAACCACATACAAAAACCAAAAGCATCTACCCAAACATTAAAAAATCTTGCACACCCCCTCACAATGAAACTTATATAGAAAAACCATACCACCCAGATACCAAGCCCGCTTATAAGACCCGTTGGAATCTACTCTTTTTTTAGAAAAAAATATTACCATCTCGTAGTTAAAGAAAAAGGCTACAAGGCATTCAGAAACCCCCTAGGAACCAATAACGGAGCGCCCGTGCCCACCCGCCTTTCCTGCGCCATTTTTTATAAAAAGTTATCTCTTGATACAATCTCAACAGCCAAAACATCGACAACGACACTTACCAGCACAAAACCTACACAGCACTACATAAAAACACTAACAACTCTTAATTTAGATCCAACCCACACAAGGACTTCTCCTACAAAAAAAACAAACACAACTGAAGTCAATTGAAACATCTATAGAAATAATGAATACAACACATTTTAGGTTTGCGATTTCAAAAATACCGGACTAAATTTACTAAAAGATAATCTTACAAAAAGCACAATTACACTAAAAACCAGAAAGAACAGATAACCGCCAATACAAATAGCCGCCTCCATTCTCTACGACCCACTAGAGCGGCATACTTACAACATGACATTTCACATAGGCCCCACCATGATTAAAAATAAAATCCACGTTAATAACCCCCTTACCGTCATCGCTATTTTCTCAATGCTAACTGAAGCATCTGCAGCGGTTTCCCTGCCTTATATCGACACGGAAAATCAGAAAATCTATGTCTGGTTCTTGATTGTATTCCCTTCTGTTTTAATAACGCTTTTTTTCCTAACCCTGAATTTTAATAATGAAACACTTTACAGACCTTCAGACTATTCCAAAGAGAAAAGCCGCGAAGCATCCCCGACACGTGCACACTCAACTCATGCCAAATCGGCATCATCCACAAAAAAACCAGACATTCCGACTGAGCAACCTTCGATACAGACACCAAAATCAAGCATGAAATTTATTTCGTCCCCCCCCCAGAACTTCATCTTTCTGCCACAAGGACATCGAGACTACGACTCGAATTTTAAAATGCCGACCGCAGTGCCACCAACTGCGCCCCTTGAACAACCTCACCTGTTGCTGAATGAAAGTGAACTAAGCAGCCTGCACTTGATCGATTTAAGCCATCCGGCTTTGCAACTGAAACACGACCACTCATTGAGTGATATTTTGCAGGCCTATTACGAAATAGCGCATCCGCAAAAAGACAAACTCCACAAGAGTGATGTACTGCTGCTACTGACAAATAGCCCGTCAGATACCAGCACACTGTTTGGACAACAACAGCGTTATCTCGACCCTGCCCTGACGCCACATCTAAGCGAGGCAACAGTCATTACCTACAACACCGAAACTCGCCAACTGAATACCTTGAGCTCGCACTGCGTTTAATGGACATTTATTCAAATAACTTCACGCATAAAAAAACCCGACCAAAGGTCGGGTTTTTTTATGCGTGATACGAATCAGAACAACTTGCGGCCTTTGTTCGCAGCAATGCGCATGCGCAAGGCATTTAACTTGATGAAGCCTGCAGCGTCAGCCTGATTGTAAGCACCGCCATCTTCTTCGAAGGTTGCAATGTTTGCATCAAACAGCGATTCGTCAGACTTGCGACCGGTAACAATCACATTGCCTTTGTACAATTTCAGACGTACCACACCATTAACGTGGGCCTGAGAAGCATCAATCATTTGTTGCAACATCAAACGCTCAGGGCTCCACCAGTAACCGGTGTAGATCAGGCTGGCGTACTTAGGCATCAACTCGTCTTTGAGGTGTGCCACTTCACGGTCCAGAGTAATCGATTCGATTGCACGATGAGCACGCAGCATGATGGTGCCGCCCGGGGTTTCGTAGCAACCACGGGACTTCATGCCGACATAACGGTTCTCAACGATGTCGAGACGGCCGATACCGTGTTCGCCACCGATACGGTTCAGCGTTGCCAGAACAGTGGCCGGGGTCATTTCAACACCGTCCAGCGCAACGATGTCGCCGTTGCGGTAGGTCAGCTCCAGGTACTGCGGCTTGTCAGGAGCGTTTTCCGGAGAAACGGTCCATTTCCACATGTCTTCTTCGTGCTCGGTCCAGGTGTCTTCCAGCACGCCGCCTTCATAGGAGATGTGCAGCAGATTGGCATCCATCGAATACGGGGATTTTTTCTTGCCGTGACGCTCGATCGGGATTGCATGCTTTTCAGCGTAATCCATCAGTTTTTCACGGGAGAGCAGGTCCCATTCACGCCACGGTGCGATCACTTTCACGCCTGGCTTGAGGGCGTAGGCACCCAGTTCAAAACGAACCTGATCATTGCCCTTGCCTGTTGCGCCGTGAGAAATGGCATCAGCGCCGGTTTCGTTGGCGATTTCGATCAGACGCTTGGCAATCAGCGGACGAGCAATGGAGGTACCCAGCAGGTACTCGCCTTCATAAACGGTGTTGGCACGGAACATCGGGAACACGAAGTCACGAACAAATTCTTCGCGCAGGTCGTCAATGTAGATTTCCTTGACGCCCATGGCTTGCGCCTTGGCGCGTGCAGGCTCAACCTCTTCGCCCTGACCCAGGTCAGCGGTAAAGGTTACGACTTCACAGTTATAAGTATCCTGCAGCCACTTGAGGATCACCGAAGTGTCCAGGCCGCCCGAATAAGCCAGAACGACCTTGTTTACGTCCGCCATGCCATCACTCCACGGGTTGTTCGAAAAGCCGAACAGTCTACCGCTCGCGTGGGTGAATTTACAGAGGGGCGACAGCTTAAGACGACAAAGCGACAGTAAGTTTCAACAACACGACCCGGACTTGGACATCAGGACAGAGTCGCAGGGTTGACTACTCCCACGCTCGGGGCAGTCTTTTCAGGCTCCGGCACACGCTCCAGACGCACGCTGACCCGGCGGTTCTTCGCACGATTGGCCGCATTGTTATTAGGCGCCAATGGGTACTGCTCACCGTGAAAACGCATCGTTATCTGCGACTCCTGGATGCCGTTTTCCTTGAAGTAGTTCATCACCGCCAACGCCCTGCGCCGTGACAGCTCACGATTGGTCAGACGATTACCCACGTTATCTGAATATCCTTCAAGCAGGATGTGGTTAACCGTCGGGTCGGCCTTCATGTACTCCAGCATGACGTGCAGGTTGACCTTGGCGTTGACGTCAAGCTCAATCCCGCCCCCAGGAAAACCGACCTGGCTTTGGCGCACTTGCTCAAAATTCTTTGGCAACAACTTGGCAGTACACGCTTCGTAATCGCCATACGCCTGACGAAACTTGACAGGCAACAGTCGGACCTCCGACAAGCCACTGGTAGGCGAATAGTGCCTGACCAGCGGGCTACGCCCCTCCAGCAAACCTCGAAACAAACGCCCGGCCTGCGCCTGGGAGCTGTTAAAAAGCACATTGCCGCGCCCGATCCATACCGCCCCCAAATCAATATCACCCCGCCCCGGCTGCCATGGCGCCGCCGCTGCCAGCAATGTCGCAGAGCCCTCGCCCAACACGGAGTTGTACGCATTGAGACGGAAAACAGCCTGTTCTCCGGCGCGGCGCACAAAAACTCCTGAACCGAAATCGGTAATGGGCTGAATGAGCCGACACTCGAATTTGTCGCCCTCTACTTTCCACTCAACATTCTCCAGACGGGTCTGGAAAGTCAGGGCCAGGCAAGGAAAGCTGGCAAACAGGCTGAGCAGAATGAAATAACGTTGACGCACAGGGGGCTCCACAGGCGTGCACTGCAAAAAACCAGTCCACAGTTTTACGGCATACCCTGGTTATATCGGATAGTGCGTACAAAACTTGATAGCGAGTGCCTGACAGAGTCTTTTCCGGTAGCATTCGCATCAGTTCGACCCGCCTGGAATCCCCAATGTCTGACCGCCTGACCCTGCTGCGTCCCGACGACTGGCACATTCATCTTCGCGATGGTGCTGTGTTGCCTCACACTGTGGCGGATGTTGCGCGCACCTTTGGCCGCGCCATCATCATGCCCAACCTGGTACCTCCGGTGCGTAATGCTGCCGAAGCCGATGCCTATCGACAGCGCATTCTGGCTGCTCGCCCGGCTGGTAGCCGCTTCGAGCCCCTGATGGTGCTCTACCTCACAGACCGAACACGGCCTGAAGACATTCGCACGGCCAAAGCCAGCGGCTTCGTCCACGCTGCCAAGCTGTATCCGGCTGGCGCAACGACCAACTCCGACTCTGGCGTAACCAGCATCGATGCGATCTTCCCGGTCCTCGAAACCATGGCTGAAGTCGGCATGCCCTTGCTGATCCACGGCGAAGTGACTCGCGCCAATGTCGATGTGTTCGATCGCGAAAAGATCTTCATCGACGAGCACATGCGTCGCGTTGTAGAACGCTTCCCTGCATTGAAAGTGGTGTTCGAGCACATCACGACCGCTGACGCTGTGCAGTTCGTCAACGAATCCTCGGCCAATGTAGGCGCCACCATCACCGCGCACCACCTGCTTTACAACCGGAACCACATGCTAGTCGGCGGTATCCGCCCACACTTCTATTGCCTGCCGATTCTCAAGCGCAACACCCATCAGGAAGCTCTGCTGGATGCGGCCACCGGCGGCAGCGAGAAGTTCTTCCTGGGTACCGATTCGGCGCCTCATGCCCAGCATGCCAAAGAAGCGGCCTGTGGCTGCGCTGGTTGCTATACCGCTTATGCGGCCATCGAGATGTACGCCGAAGCCTTTGAACAGCGCAATGCGCTGGACAAACTAGAAGCCTTCGCCAGCCTCAACGGCCCGCGCTTCTATGGCCTGGCACCGAGTACCGAACAGATTACTCTGGTTCGCGAAGAGTGGACCGCCCCAACCAGCCTGCCTTTCGGCGAGTTGAACGTAATTCCGCTGCGCGCCGGTGAAAAACTGCGCTGGCGCCTGCTGGAGGAACACCTGTGAGTGACGACCATTTTGATGACGAACATGAAGGCGGTCATGGTGGCGGCTCGCGCCACCCGATGGCCGAGCGCTTTCGCGGTTATCTGCCGGTCGTAATCGACGTTGAGACAGGTGGCTTCAACTGTGCCACTGATGCCCTGCTGGAAATCGCGGCAACCACCATTGGCATGGATGAAAGAGGTTTTGTGTTCCCTGAACACACCTATTTCCATCGTGTTGAGCCATTTGAAGGCGCCAACATCGAAGCCGCGGCGCTGGAGTTCACCGGCATCAAACTGGATCACCCGCTGCGCATGGCCGTCAGCGAAGAGACAGCGTTGACCGACATATTCCGTGGCGTGCGCAAGGCGTTGAAAGCCAATGGCTGCAAACGCGCCATTCTGGTAGGCCATAACAGCAGCTTCGATTTGGGCTTCCTCAATGCGGCCGTTGCTCGCCTGGACATGAAACGCAACCCGTTTCACCCGTTCTCTAGCTTCGACACCGCAACCCTGGCAGGCCTGGCGTATGGTCAAACCGTCCTGGCCAAAGCCTGCCAGGCCGCTGATATCGATTTTGACGGGCGTGAAGCGCACTCAGCGCGTTATGACACCGAAAAGACTGCTGAGCTGTTCTGCGGCATCGTCAACAGCTGGAAGCAAATGGGTGGTTGGAAAGACTTCAACGATTGATCGAATCGTTCAGGCTTACACCGCGCATAAAAAAACCGGACACTGAGTCCGGTTTTTTTTGCCGCCAGAAAGCTTACAGCTTGCCAGCATTCTCAGTCAGGTAAGCCGCAACGCCTTCAGTCGAAGCGGTCATGCCTTTGTCGCCTTTCTTCCAGTTGGCAGGGCACACTTCGCCGTGCTCTTCGTGGAATTGCAGCGCGTCAACCAGACGCAGCAGCTCGTCCATGTTACGACCCAGTGGCAGGTCGTTAACGATCTGGGAGCGAACAACACCTTTGTCATCGATCAAGAAAGCACCGCGCAATGCTACGCCGCCTTCAGTTTCAACGTCGTAAGCCTTGCAGATGGCGTGATTGATGTCAGCAGCCATGGTGTATTTCACCTGGCCGATGCCGCCATTGTTTACTGGGGTGTTGCGCCATGCGTTGTGAGTGAAATGGGAGTCGATGGAGACTGCAACCACTTCAACGTTACGCGCCTGGAACTCAGGAATGCGGTGATCCAGAGCGATCAGCTCAGACGGGCAAACGAAAGTGAAGTCCAGTGGGTAGAAGAACACCAGGCCGTATTTGCCTTTGATAGCGGTAGACAGCGAAAAGCTGTCAACGATTTCGCCATTGCCGAGTACGGCGGCGACGGTGAAGTCAGGGGCTTGTTTGCCTACGAGTACGCTCATTGGATATCTCCTGGGTGCAATGTGAAGAACGGGGCCAGGCCAGGCTTGCCATCGTGAAACAGCAGGCTTGCGTCCAGCTCCGCATAAAAATGACCGGCCATCATACACCGCTCGTCGGAACCGGCCTTAGCCCTTTTTCATCCTCTGAACATTGAGTTCCCGATACCGTTCGTCAGCGCAACCTGAACAAAGCACAACAGAGCTCCAACGTACTTTGACAATCATTCTCGTTAACATTAAGATCCGTTTCATTGAATCCCAACCAGCGATGGTTCTTATTTATGTACGTTTGCCTTTGCACTGGCGTTACTGACGGAAAAATCCGCGATGCAATCTACGAAGGTTGCTGCAGTTACCGCGAAGTGCGTGAAGCGACTGGCGTTGCCAGCCAATGCGGTAAATGCGCTTGCCTGGCCAAGCAAGTGGTTCGCGAAACCCTGTCATCCCTCCAAGCCAGCCAAGCGGCAATGGGTTTTCCAGCAGAATTTTCTGCTGCGTAATTACCGAATTTTAAAGAACCGGACTTAATGTCCGGTTTTTTTATGCCAAAAATTCAAGCACTTAGAGCCAAGACGCGGAACACAAACATTCTTATTCCGATTAATTTTCATTTATTATTCAAACACTTAGGTTTGACAGTCTTTAATACGCAGCTCAAACTCAGCCTTATATACGGTTAATTAAGGCAGGCCCTCGCGATGAAAGGCGACATTTCAGTCATCCAGCACCTCAACAAAATCCTCGGTAACGAGCTGGTTGCGATCAATCAATACTTTCTGCATGCGCGCATGTATCAGGATTGGGGCCTGGAAAAGTTAGGCAAGCACGAATACAACGAATCCATCGACGAGATGAAGCACGCTGACAAACTGATCAAGCGCATCCTGTTCCTGGAAGGCCTGCCGAACGTACAAGACCTTGGCAAGCTGCACATTGGCGAGCACACCAAGGAAATGCTGGAGTGCGACCTGCGCATTGAGCGCACGGGTCACGCCGATCTCAAAGCAGCTATTGCTCACTGCGAAGTTGTCGGCGACTTTGGCAGCCGTGAACTTCTGGAAGATATTCTGGAAGCAGAAGAAGAGCATATCGACTGGCTGGAAACTCAATTGGGCCTGATTGACAAAGTAGGCATTGAGAATTACCTGCAATCGCAAATGGGTGAATAACTAACCCCCACAAAAAAGCCCCGCCCTGTTTATACAGAGGCGGGGCTTTTTTATGGGCTGCTACTTGATCACTCAAGTAGCAGCAGCGTCAGCCATTAAGCATCAACTTTGGCCGCGGCAGCTTTTGCAGTTGCTTCTTTGATCAAGGCCTGCAAAGAACCGTCTGCAGCCATCTCAGTCATGATGTCGCTACCGCCAACCAGCTCACCGCCTACCCACAACTGCGGGAAGGTCGGCCAGTTTGCGTATTTCGGCAGGTTGGCGCGGATTTCAGGGTTCTGCAGGATGTCCACGTAAGCGAACTTCTCACCACAGCCCATGACGGCCTGGGCCGCTTTAGCCGAAAAGCCACACTGCGGGGCATTCGGAGCGCCTTTCATGTAAAGCAGAACGGTATTGTTGGCAATCTGATCTTTGATAGTTTCGATGATATCCATGGAGCACCTCGGCTGAACTTTCCGACTCAGTTGTCGGCACGGTGGCGCATTGTAACGGAAAGCCGAGCATGACGCTCGGTCTCCCAGACAGACAATCGTCGCAACTTCATCTCACAATTCTGTTTTGCATACGCGAGCATTAACGCCGCACACGCACTGAGAATTGCCAAGCAACCTGAGGGCAGTGTACAACTGGGCAGCTGAGGTGAGGCAAACCACTGAAAAGGGGGTTCTGCCGCGTGCTCATGCAGCGCAAGACTCGCTCAAACCTCTAAACACGTGACCCTTATTGGCAAGGCGCGACATTTCCTTATAAGATCGCGCCTTCCCCTATTTCGTCGCCCCGTGCGGCTTTCGCCGCAGGTCTCGCCCGTTTTTCCGAAAAACCCGGCTTTGAGTATCTGCGGTCGTTGCAAAAAAGGTAGTTAATGATGAGCGCAAGGCACTTTCTCTCCCTGATGGATTGCACGCCCGAAGAGCTACTCAGTGTGATCCGTCGCGGCATCGAGCTAAAAGACCTGCGTGATCGCGGCGTTCTCTTCGAACCCCTGAAAAACCGCGTTCTGGGCATGATTTTCGAAAAGTCATCGACTCGCACCCGACTGTCATTTGAAGCCGGCATGATCCAGCTTGGCGGCCAGGCTATTTTCCTGTCCCCGCGCGACACTCAACTGGGCCGCGGCGAACCCATTGGCGACTGCGCAATTGTCATGTCACGCATGCTCGATGCGGTCATGATCCGTACCTTTGCCCACAACACCCTGACCGAGTTCGCGGCCAATTCCCGCGTACCCGTCATTAACGGTCTGTCAGACGACCTACACCCCTGCCAACTACTGGCAGACATGCAAACCTTCCTTGAGCACCGCGGATCGATCAAAGGCAAAACAGTGGCCTGGATCGGCGACGGTAACAATATGTGCAACAGTTATATAGAAGCGGCCATTCAGTTCGACTTCCAGCTACGCATTGCCTGCCCTGAAGGCTATGAACCCAATCCTGAATTCGTGGCCCTGGCCGGTGATCGCGTGACCATCGTTCGCGACCCGCGTGACGCCGTGATCGGCGCACACTTGGTCAGCACAGACGTCTGGACCTCAATGGGCCAGGAAGAAGAAACCGCCAAACGCCTTGAGCTGTTTGCGCCGTACCAGGTCAACCGCGCCTTGCTCGACCTTGCCGCCGAAGATGTGCTGTTCATGCACTGTCTGCCCGCTCACCGCGGAGAAGAAATCAGCCTCGACCTGCTGGACGACTCGCGTTCCGTGGCCTGGGATCAAGCTGAAAACCGTCTGCACGCACAAAAAGCGCTGCTCGAGTTTCTTGTCCAGCCTGCGTACCAGCCCGCATGAGTCAGCCGCTATTGCTCAACCTTCGCGATCTGGCCTGTGGATACCAAGGCCAGAGCGTGGTGCAAAACCTCAACCTGCACCTTAATGCAGGCGACATTGGTTGCCTGCTCGGCTCTTCAGGCTGCGGCAAAACCACAACCTTACGTGCGATTGCCGGTTTTGAACCCGTGCACCAAGGCGAAATCCAGCTCGCGGGCGAAGTCATCTCCAGTGCCGGCTTCACCTTGGCCCCAGAGAAACGTCGCATCGGCATGGTGTTTCAGGACTACGCTCTGTTTCCACACCTCAGCGTGGCCGACAACATTGCGTTCGGCATCCATAAACACCCGAACAAAGAGCGCGTCACTGAAGAACTGCTTGAACTGGTCAACCTCAAAAACTTGGGCAAGCGCTTTCCCCATGAGCTTTCAGGGGGACAGCAACAGCGTGTCGCCCTCGCCCGCGCCCTCGCTCCCGAGCCGCAGCTGTTGCTTCTGGACGAGCCGTTCTCCAACCTGGATGGCGAATTGCGCCGCAAGCTCAGCCATGAAGTACGGGACATTCTGAAAGCGCGTGGCACCAGTGCGATTTTGGTGACCCACGACCAGGAAGAAGCCTTCGCAGTGAGTGACCATGTCGGCGTGTTTAAAGAAGGTCGCCTTGAACAATGGGATACGCCCTTCAACCTCTATCACGAACCGCTGACGCCCTATGTGGCGAGTTTCATCGGCCAAGGCTATTTCATTCGTGGGCAATTGCTCAGTCCTGAGTCGGTGCAAACCGAGCTGGGCGTATTACGCGGCAATCGGGCTTACACCTGGCCAACCGGTGGCGCGGTGGATGTGCTGCTGCGCCCTGACGACATCGTCTACGCACCCGACAGCACGTTAAAAGCCAAAATCATTGGCAAAACATTCTTGGGCGCATCGACGCTGTACCGGTTGCAACTACCGACAGGCAGCCAGCTGGAGTCTATCTTCCCAAGCCATGCAGACCATCTGCCGGGCACTGACGTGGGAATCCGCGTTGCAGCTGAGCACCTGGTCATGTTTCAAACCAGCGGTAGCACCGCAGCACAAATCCCGCATACCGAATCAGGCGTAAGACGTTTCAGCACTGCTAACTAAAAGCAGATGGCGTGTTTACTCGCGGTCTTATGATCTTCAAAAGATCGCGAGCAAACTCACTCCCACACCGCCATGCTTATCGACCAATACTCGCAAAAATCGCCTGCGTATGCTCAGCCAGCACGGCCGGTGCCAGTTCAACTTCCAGTCCACGCCTACCGGCGCTCACATAAATCGTTCCGAACTCTTTTGCGCTTTTATCAATAAACGTGCGCAAACGCTTCTTTTGTCCCAACGGGCTGATCCCGCCCAACAAATATCCCGTCGCCCGCTGAGCGGCCGCAGGGTCGGCCATTTCGGCTTTTTTGACCCCTGCCGCCTGTGCCAACGCTTTTAAATCAAGACTTCCGACGACCGGTACGACAGCGACCAATAATTCACCCTTTTCGCTGCTGGCCAAGAGCGTCTTGAACACCTGCACAGGTTCGAGACTGAGCTTTTCTGCTGCTTCCAACCCATAAGACGCGGCTTTTGGGTCGTGCTCGTAGCTATGGACGTGATGTTCGGCGCGAACTTTTTTCAGCAGATCCAGTGCAGGTGTCATGGCAGCCCCTGTTGCGTATTGGCTAAAGAAAACGATGCCGAATGTTAAGCCATTACCCCATAAAAAGGCGCTAGAACGGGCATCTCGGCGTGTTTTCTGGCTGAAACGTTACATCCATCCCTACCAATTTGTAGTTTTTTCTTACAGAAAATCGTTACCAAAAACGCATATGAAAGTCAGAATGTGAATGGTCGTTCACTTTCGACCTTTGACAGCAGTGTTTCTTGTCTATATTTTTTCGATTGCGAATATGTCTGTTCGTTACACGCATTACGTTACTAACCTATGAAAAGCCGAGATCAAGACGTCCTGCTTTTTGTGTTGCTGCATTGCCACCCCCGACTGACGACGTCAAAAAACAACAAAAACGAGGTTTGAAATGACGACTGCAACGCAGCACCCTACGCTTTTAGGCCAATGCACGGCCGAGTTTCTTGGCACAGCACTTTTGATTTTCTTCGGGACAGGCTGCGTTGCGGCTCTCAAGGTCGCAGGTGCCAGCTTTGGTCTGTGGGAAATCAGCATCATCTGGGGCATTGGCGTCAGCATGGCGATTTACCTGACTGCCGGCGTTTCCGGCGCTCACCTGAACCCCGCTGTCAGCATTGCACTGTCCCTGTTCACCGATTTTGATAAACGCAAACTGCCGTTCTACATTCTCGCCCAAGTGGCGGGTGCCTTCTGCGCTGCCGCGTTGGTTTATACGCTTTACAGCAACTTGTTCTTCGATTACGAACAAACGCACCATATGGCTCGCGGCAGCCAGGCCAGCCTCGAATTGGCCTCAGTGTTCTCGACGTATCCACATCCATCCCTCTCAACACTGCAAGCCTTCCTCGTTGAAGTGGTGATTACCGCCATCCTCATGGGCGTGATCATGGCCCTGACCGACGACAAGAACGGTTTGCCGCGCGGCCCATTGGCGCCGCTGCTGATTGGCCTGCTGATTGCCGTGATTGGCAGCTCAATGGGCCCGCTGACGGGTTTTGCGATGAACCCTGCGCGCGACTTCGGACCTAAACTGATGACGTTCCTTGCTGGATGGGGTGAAGTTTCATTCACCGGCGGGCGCGATATTCCTTATTTCCTGATTCCAATTTTTGCTCCGATCGTGGGTGCAACCCTCGGCGCAGCCATTTATCGCGGGCTGATTGCCCGCCACCTGCCAGAGGCCGAGGCCGTTACGGCGAACGCCCCAACAGCTGGCGAAGTGAAAACCCAGGCTTCCTGATATCGACTTATGAAACGGGGCGCACGAGACGATTGCCCGTTATCTTCTCGCGCCCTGAAACCATTACTTCATTCTGCAAGGCAATCACATGACCGACATTCAGAATAAGAACTACATCATTGCACTGGACCAAGGCACCACCAGTTCGCGAGCAATCATTTTCGATCGTGACGCCAACGTGGTCTGCACGGCCCAACGCGAGTTCCAACAGCACTACCCGCAGGCAGGCTGGGTTGAACACGACCCGATGGAAATCTTCGCGACCCAAAGCGCGGTCATGGTTGAGGCCCTGGCTCAAGCCGGTCTGCATCACGACCAGGTCGCAGCTATCGGTATCACCAACCAGCGTGAAACCACTGTCGTCTGGGACAAAGTCAGCGGCCGCCCGATCTACAACGCCATCGTCTGGCAGTGCCGCCGCAGCACCGAGATTTGCGAGCAGCTCAAGCGCGATGGCCATGAGCAATACATCAGTGACACTACGGGCCTGGTCACTGACCCGTACTTTTCCGGCACCAAACTGAAGTGGATCCTCGACAACGTCGAAGGCAGCCGCGAACGCGCGCGCAATGGCGAGTTGCTGTTCGGCACCATCGACAGCTGGCTGATCTGGAAATTTACCGGCGGCAAGACCCACGTCACCGACTACACCAACGCCTCGCGCACCATGCTCTTCAACATCCACACGCTGGAGTGGGATGCCAAGATGCTTGAGGTGCTGGATATCCCGCGTGAAATGCTGCCAGAAGTGAAGTCGTCTTCCGAAATCTATGGCCGCACCAAAAGCGGTATCGCCATCGGCGGTATTGCCGGTGACCAGCAAGCAGCACTGTTCGGCCAAATGTGCGTAGAGCCAGGCCAGGCCAAGAACACCTACGGCACTGGCTGCTTCCTGCTGATGAACACCGGCACCAAGGCAGTCAAATCGAGCCACGGCATGTTGACCACCATCGCCTGCGGCCCGCGCGGCGAAGTGGCTTACGCTCTGGAAGGCGCTGTCTTCAACGGCGGCTCCACCGTTCAATGGTTGCGTGACGAGTTGAAAATCATCAACGACGCGCACGACACCGAGTACTTTGCCAACAAGGTCAAAGACAGCAACGGTGTGTACCTGGTGCCTGCCTTCACCGGCCTCGGCGCACCTTACTGGGACCCGTATGCCCGTGGCGCACTGTTCGGCCTGACCCGTGGCGTACGTGTCGATCACATCATTCGTGCAGCCCTTGAGTCGATTGCCTACCAAACCCGCGACGTTCTGGACGCCATGCAGCAAGACTCCGGCGAACGTCTGAGAGCTCTGCGCGTTGACGGCGGCGCCGTAGCCAACAACTTCCTGATGCAGTTCCAGGCCGACATCCTCGGCACCATGGTTGAGCGCCCGCAAATGCGCGAAACCACCGCGCTGGGCGCCGCCTACCTGGCCGGTCTGGCCTGCGGGTTCTGGAGCAGCCTGGAAGAGTTGCGCGGCAAGTCTGTCATTGAGCGCGAGTTCGAACCTCAGCTCGAAGAAGCCAGCAAAGAGAAGCTCTACGCGGGCTGGAAAAAAGCCGTTAGCCGCACCCGTGACTGGGAACCGCACGAAGAAAGCAACTAAGCCTTGAGGCCAGAACTTCAGGTTTAGGCAGGCAACGGGCGCTCTTGGCGCCCGTTGTCACATCTGCGCTCAAGTCACCTGCGTATAGCAGACCGAGCATTCCTGCGGCATCATGGGCGAATTTTGCTTCGCCGCCCAAAGGAAACTCCATGAATCTGCCTCCACGCCAACAGCAGATCCTCGAACTCGTTCGCGAGCGCGGCTATGTCAGCATCGAGGAAATGGCTCAGTTGTTTGTCGTTACACCGCAGACCATCCGTCGCGATATCAACCAGTTAGCTGAAGCCGATCTGTTGCGTCGCTATCACGGTGGCGCCGCCTACGACTCCAGCGTCGAAAACACTGCTTACGCCATGCGCGCCGACCAGATGCGCGATGAAAAACGCCGTATTGGCGAAGCCATCGCCGCCCAAATCCCAGATCACGCTTCGATTTTCATCAATATCGGTACAACGACCGAATCGATCGCCCGCGCGCTGCTGAACCACCACCACCTGAAAATCATCACCAACAACCTGCATGTCGCCTCAATTCTGAGTGCCAAAGACGACTTTGAAGTGCTTATCGCGGGCGGTAACGTGCGCCGCGATGGTGGCATCGTGGGTCAGGCCAGCGTCGACTTTATCAACCAGTTCAAGTTCGATTTCGCCCTGGTTGGCATTAGCGGTATTGATTCTGACGGCAGCTTGCTGGACTTCGACTATCAGGAAGTACGCGTTTCTCAAGCCATTATCGCCAACGCCCGACAGGTGATTCTGGCAGCGGACTCCAGCAAATTCGGACGTAACGCAATGGTTCGTTTGGGCCCAATCACCCTGATTGATTGCCTGGTCACCGATCAGCCACCAGTGCCCGAACTGGTTCAATTGCTTACGCAAAACAAAATCCGCCTGGAAGTGGTGTAACCACTCCAACACCCCTGCGTAGGAGCGAGCTTGCCTCGCGATCTTTTGTTTTAAAGATCAAAAGATCGCGAGGCAAGCTCGCTCCTACCCGGTGCTTCTCGCCCCCCCCCGCCAGCCCGAAATGTTCGAAAATCTTCCTTTAGACACACTTCGATGAGTTTTTTCAATCGAAGGATGCTGGCTGTGCGCGCGTTTATCCGCTACCATTTTCGAAAATGAACATTAATGTTCGAATTCAAATATGCGTAAAGAACGCGAGGCCTGCACATGCCCCTGACCACCTTGCCTGCCACCCCTCTCGCTGAGGTATACGACGTTGCCGTGATTGGCGGCGGGATTAACGGGGTCGGGATCGCGGCAGACGCGGCCGGTCGCGGCCTTTCTGTGTTCCTTTGCGAAAAAGACGACCTGGCCAGCCATACCTCGTCAGCCAGCAGCAAACTGATCCACGGCGGCCTGCGCTACCTTGAACATTACGAGTTCCGCTTGGTGCGCGAAGCACTGGCCGAACGTGAAGTGCTGCTGGCCAAAGCCCCGCATATCGTTAAACCGATGCGCTTTGTATTGCCGCATCGCCCGCACCTGCGCCCGGCATGGATGATCCGTGCAGGCTTGTTCCTGTACGACAACCTGGGCAAACGCGAAAAGCTCGCGGGCTCAGTCAGCCTCAAGTTCGGCGCCAACAGCCCGTTAAAGCCTGAGATCACAAAAGGCTTTGAATACTCCGACTGCTGGGTCGATGACGCCCGCCTTGTAGTACTCAATGCTATGGCTGCGCGGGAAAACGGCGCTCACGTCCACACACAAACCCGCTGCACAGGTGCTCGCCGCAATGCAGGTCTGTGGGAACTGAACTTTGAACGCGCCGACGGCAGCCTGTTCTCGATTCGCGCCAAAGCCCTGGTCAACGCTGCTGGACCTTGGGTTGCCAAGTTCATCAAAAATGACCTGAAGCTGGATTCGCCCTACGGCATTCGCCTGATTCAGGGCAGCCACTTGATCGTGCCGAAACTGTACGACGCACCGAACGCCTACATCCTGCAGAACGAAGACCAGCGGATCGTGTTCACCATTCCGTACATGGACCAGTTCACCATCATCGGTACCACCGACCGCGAATACACCGGCGATCCGGCCAAGGTCAGCATTACCGAAGAAGAAACCGACTACTTGCTCAACGTGGTCAATGCCCACTTCAAACAGCAGGTCGCCCGTTCTGACATTCTGCGCACCTACTCGGGCGTACGTCCGCTGTGCAACGACGAGTCGGACAACCCGTCAGCCGTGACCCGTGATTACACCCTTGCCTTGTCAGGCACATCGGGTGAAGCGCCACTGTTGTCCGTGTTCGGCGGCAAGCTGACCACGTACCGCAAACTGGCCGAATCGGCCATGGCGCAACTGACCCCGTACTTCACCCAGATCAAACCGAGCTGGACTGCCAAGGCCACCTTGCCGGGCGGCGAAGACATGACCACGCCTCAAGCCCTGAGCGCTGCACTGGTCAGCAAACACAGCTGGCTCGATGCTGCCATCGCCAAACGCTGGGCAATTACCTATGGCAACCGCTCATGGCGCCTGCTGGATGGTGCACAAGGTCTGAGCGACATGGGCGAGCACATTGGCAGCGGCCTCTACAGCCGTGAAGTGGATTACCTGTGCAGCCAGGAGTGGGCACTGGACGCACAAGACATCCTGTGGCGCCGGACCAAACTGGGCCTGTTCACCACCGCAGAAGAACAGGAACACTTGGCTCATTACATGGCAGGTCTAAACCTTAAGCACCGCAAGGTGGAAGCGGCTTAAACGACCCAACATACGTGTAGGAGCGAGCTTGCCTCGCGATCTTTTGATCTTCCAACAGATCGCGAGGCAAGCTCGCTCCTACAGATGCATGATTTTTTCATTCGGTTTTCCGAACGCCCAAGTCCGCCTCAGTTCGGCTTTCCGGGCGAGCCTCTCTTCTCCTTCCTCGTTAAAAACATTTAATTCCTTATAAATCAACAAGTTGATCTAAATCATCGGCTCTGGCACGACTCATGCTCTACACTCAGGGCCGAATGCTAAAACAACGCATAAGCCTGTTGAGCTATTCGAAGTACACCAAGGGCTCGTGAACGGGCTCAAATAAAAAAAACAATGTCGAGGAAACATCGATGCGCATCGTTCCGCAACTTTTGAGCGCAGCAATAGCAGCAGCTCTGATTAGCACTCCAGTTTTTGCAGCCGAATTGACCGGCACGCTGAAGAAAATCAAAGAATCCGGCACCATCACCCTTGGGCATCGTGACTCCTCCATTCCGTTTTCCTACATCGCGGACGCTTCCGGCAAACCGGTTGGCTACTCCCACGATGTACAACTGGCAATTGTTGAAGCACTGAAAAAAGACCTCAACCTGCCTGACCTCAAGGTCAAGTACAACCTGGTCACCTCCCAGACCCGTATCCCGCTGGTACAAAACGGTACCGTTGACGTTGAATGTGGTTCCACCACCAACAACGCCGAACGCGCTCAGCAAGTGGATTTCTCGGTCGGCATCTTCGAAATTGGTACCCGTCTGCTGTCCAAAGCAGGCTCGGAATACAAAGATTTCGCCGACCTTAAAGGCAAAAACGTCGTGACCACGGCGGGCACCACCTCCGAGCGCATCCTCAAGGCGATGAACGCTGACAAGCAAATGGGCATGAACGTGATCTCCGCGAAAGACCACGGCGAAGCTTTCCAGATGCTGGAATCAGGCCGCGCTGTAGCCTTCATGATGGACGACGCCCTGCTCGCTGGTGAAATGGCCAAGGCTAAGAAGCCTACTGACTGGGCTGTTACCGGTACTCCACAGTCGTACGAAATCTACGGCTGCATGGTGCGTAAAGGCGACGCGGACTTCAAAAAGGCCGTGGACGACGCCATCGTTGCAACCTACAAGTCTGGCGACATCACCAAGATCTACGACAAATGGTTCCAGTCCCCGATTCCACCAAAAGGCCTGAACCTGGGCTTCCCGATGAGCAAAGAACTTAAAGAGCTGATCGCCAACCCAACCGACAAGCCAGCACCTGACGTCAAAATCTGATTTCTGATGTGCCTGGCACCCGAGCGTGAATGACCACGCTCGGGTGCTTTGATCACCTGCTGTACTCGCTTCTTATTGCATTAGTGAACACTCGAACCGCTGGTTATCGAGCGGGAGGGTGTGCCCGACCGCACTGTCGGGTGAGAACGGATTCCCTGAAGCAAGTGCTTGTTTATAGACCCATCTGAGGGGAGACCCTGCATGAATTACAACTGGGACTGGAGCGTGTTCTTCAAGTCCACCGGCATAGGCAGCGAGACGTATCTCGACTGGTTTATTACCGGACTGGGCTGGACCATCGCGATCGCTGTTGTTGCCTGGATTGTCGCGCTGATACTGGGTTCGCTGCTGGGCGTGATGCGCACCCTGCCGAACCGCTTTCTCTCGGGTATCGCAACGGTCTACGTGGAAGTTTTCCGTAACGTGCCGCTGCTGGTACAGCTGTTTATGTGGTACTTCCTGGTACCCGATCTGCTGCCACAAGACCTGCAGGACTGGTACAAGCAAGACCTCAACCCGACCACCTCGGCTTACCTGAGCGTTGTCGTGTGCCTGGGCCTGTTTACCGCTGCACGGGTGTGCGAACAAGTACGCACCGGTATCGAAGCGTTGCCACGAGGCCAAGAAGCCGCGGCCCGTGCCATGGGTTTCAAGCTGCCGCAAATTTACTGGAACGTGCTGCTGCCCCAGGCTTATCGCATCATCATTCCACCGCTCACCTCCGAATTCCTCAACGTGTTCAAGAACTCCTCCGTGGCGTCCTTGATCGGTTTGATGGAGCTGCTGGCACAGACTAAACAGACGGCCGAATTCTCCGCCAACCTGTTTGAAGCCTTCACCTTGGCCACCTTGATCTACTTCACCTTGAACATGAGCCTCATGCTGCTGATGCGCCTGATCGAGAAGAAAGTCGCAGTGCCTGGCCTGATGTCTCTGGGGGGCAAGTAATGGACTTCTTCGATTTCAGCGGTATTGTTCCTGCCCTGCCGGGTCTGTGGAACGGCATGATCATGACCTTGAAGCTCATGGTTCTCGGGGTTGTAGGAGGCGTTGCCCTCGGTACAGTGCTGGCGTTGATGCGCTTGTCGTCCAGCAAGTGGCTGGCCAATCTGGCCGGCGCTTACGTGAACTACTTCCGCTCGATCCCGCTGCTGCTGGTGATTACCTGGTTCTACCTGGCAGTGCCGTTTGTACTGCGCTGGATCACCGGCAAAGACACCCCGATCGGTGCGTTCGAGTCGTGCATGGTGGCCTTCGTGATGTTCGAAGCCGCTTACTTCTGTGAGATCGTGCGGGCTGGCGTACAAGCCATTCCAAAAGGCCAGATGGGCGCCGCCAAAGCGCTGGGCATGAGCTACGGCCAGGCAATGCGCCTGATCATCCTGCCTCAGGCATTTCGCAAAATGACCCCGTTGCTGCTGCAACAAAGCATTATTTTGTTCCAGGACACCTCGCTGGTTTATACCGTAGGCCTGGTTGACTTCCTCAATGCTTCGCGCTCCAGTGGCGACATCATCGGCCGCTCCAATGAGTTCCTGATTTTCGCCGGTCTGGTGTATTTCATCATCAGCTTTTCCGCCTCGCTGCTGGTCAAGCGTCTGCAAAAAAGGTTTGCCGTATGATCTCGATCAAGAACATCAACAAGTGGTACGGGGACTTCCAGGTACTGACCGATTGCAGTACCGAAGTTAAAAAGGGCGAAGTGGTTGTCGTCTGCGGCCCATCGGGCTCGGGTAAATCAACCCTGATCAAGTGCGTCAACGCCCTTGAGCCGTTCCAGAAAGGCGACATCGTGGTCGACGGCACATCAATTGCCGACCCCAAGACCAACCTGCCAAAACTGCGTTCGCGCGTGGGCATGGTGTTCCAGCATTTCGAACTGTTCCCGCACATGACCATCACCGAAAATCTGACCATTGCGCAGATCAAGGTGTTGGGCCGCAGCAAAGAAGAAGCCACCAAAAAAGGCCTCGAACTGCTGGAGCGTGTAGGTTTGTCGGCGCATGCCCATAAACACCCTGGCCAGCTTTCGGGTGGTCAGCAGCAGCGTGTAGCCATTGCACGCGCATTGGCCATGGACCCGATCATCATGCTGTTCGACGAACCGACCTCGGCACTCGACCCGGAAATGGTTAACGAAGTACTCGACGTGATGGTGCAACTGGCCCACGAAGGCATGACCATGATGTGCGTGACCCACGAAATGGGTTTTGCGCGCAAGGTGGCCAACCGGGTGATCTTCATGGACCAGGGCAAAATCGTCGAAGACTGTGAGAAAGAAGAGTTCTTCGGTGACGTAACCGCCCGTTCCGAGCGCGCACAGCACTTCCTCGCCAAAATCCTGCAGCACTAAATAGCACCACGCCTCGTAGGAGCGAGCTTGTCTCGCGATCTTTTGATCTTTTAAAAGATCGCGAGACAAGCTCGCTCCTACAGGTGATCTCAGTTAATCAGCTGCCATTGCGCAGTGGTTGACCCAAGGCATCTGTGATGAAATGCGACCCCAACCTTTATCGCGGTTCCCCGCCCTCACTTGCCGTGAAACCTCGCCTGCTACGCCATCTATTGCTGCCTCCACTGATCATCTTGCTGACGATCGGGCTAGGCTATGCCGGCTATCGCATCAGTGAACACTTTGGCATTCGCGCGCTCAACGAAAGCGGTGAACGTCAGCTTGAGTTGCATGCTCGCACCGTCGAAAGCGAACTCAGCAAATACACCTACCTGCCCAGCTTGCTAGAGCTGGAGTCCAGTGTTTCGCAATTACTGGCTGATCCGACCGTGCAAAACCGGGTCACCGTCAATCAATACCTCGAAGGCCTTAACCGACGCAGCCGCAGTCGGGCAATCTACGTGCTCGATACCACTGGCAGGGTCGTGGCCACCAGCAACTGGCGCGATACCGACAGCTACCTGGGGGAAGACCTGTCTTTCCGGGCCTATTTTCAGGACGCCGTGCGTGGCCAACCCGGACGTTTCTACGGCATCGGCAGCACCACCGGCGAGCCGGGCTACTACCTGGCTCACGGCCTCGAAGAGCAAGGCAAGATCATTGGCGTAGCAGTGATCAAAGTCCGCCTTGAAGCCCTTGAAGAACGCTGGCAACGTGCCCGCCTCGAAGCGTATGTGAGCGATGAGAACGGCATCATTATCCTGTCCAGCGACCCGAGCCGACGGCTCAAGTCCGTACGTCCGTTGACCGCTGAGATCAAAGAGCAACTGGCGCGCAGCCTGCAGTACTACTGGTGGCCGCTGATTGAGCTGCAACCCCTTGCAAGCGAGCAACTGGGCGAAGGAACCGAAAAAGTCACGTTCGCAGCCAATCCAGGGGGCGAGGCCGATGAAAAGGAAGTCAGTTATCTGGCCCAGACCCGTCGGCTGAACGACACCCCATGGGACATCACCTTGCTCACGCCCCTACAGGACTTACGCCGCGAAGCGGCCAACCAAGGCATGCTGGTGGCCGTAGCCTTTGCTTTGCTGGCGTTTCTGCTGATTGCCTGGAACGAACGACGCAAAGTGATCGCCACCCGACTGGCTGCCCGTGAAGCGCTGCAAGCGGCCAATAGTCAGCTAGAACGCAAAATCACAGAACGCACCGCGCACTTGCGCGCCAGCAACGAGCGCCTCAAAGACCAGATTCGCGAGCGCCGCCAGGCGGAAGACACCTTGCGCCTTGCCCAAGACGAACTGGTGCAGGCGGGCAAACTGGCGGCCATCGGCCAAATGTCTACCAGCATCGCCCACGAGTTGAATCAACCCCTGGCCGCCTTGCGCACACTGTCTGGCAATACCGTGCGCTTCCTTGAGCGTGGCGACCTGAAAGTGGCCGCAGACAACCTCAGCACCATTAACAACCTGGTCGACCGCATGGGCCGCATCACCGCTAACCTGCGCTCGTTTGCGCGACGGGGTGACGATCACGGCCAGGCCAGCCTGAGCAAAGCGATCGAAGCGGTATTGCAGTTGCTCGCCACCCCACTCGAAACATCGGGCGCGCACGTGCAGCGCGACCTCAGCGACGTTGAACTGAAGATCGACCAGACCCGGCTTGAGCAAATTCTGGTCAACCTGATCAGCAACGCGCTGGACGCCATGCAAGGTCAGCCAACAACCCCGCAGTTGTGGCTTGAAGGCGAACACAGCGAAGGCAAATTCCGCTTGCGCGTGCGCGACAATGGCCCCGGCATCGCGCCCGAAAACCGTATCCATCTGTTTGAACCGTTCTTCACCACCAAACCCGGCGAACAAGGCCTGGGCCTCGGCTTGACCCTGTCTGCCAGCCTGGCTGCGGCCGCTGGCGGCAGCCTCAGTGTCGAGTTTCCGCAGGCCGGTGGTGTTGCGTTTGTCCTCCTTTTACCGCTGGTGCAACCCGCTAAGGCCGAGCCGATATGAACCACGAGCTGACCGTCCTGATTGTCGAAGACGACCCCCATGTCCTGCTCGGATGCCAACAGGCGCTCGCGCTGGAAGACATCCACAGCGAAGGCGTGAGCAGCGCCGAGCAAGCACTGGCCTTGGTCGGGGACAACTTTCCCGGCATCGTCATCAGTGACATTCGTTTACCGGGCATTGACGGACTGGAGTTGCTCAAACGCCTCAAGGCCCGCGACCGCAGCCTGCCGGTGGTTCTGATTACCGGGCATGGCGATATTTCCATGGCCGTGGGCGCGATGCGTGACGGCGCTTATGACTTCATGGAAAAACCCTTTTCGCCTGAACGGCTGGTCGAGGTGGCACGCCGGGCGCTGGAACAACGCAGCCTGGCCCGTGAAGTCTGGTCGCTGCGTCGGCAACTGGCCGAACGCGACTCCCTTGAGGGCCGCATCATTGGCCGCTCGCCCGCCATGCAACAATTGCGCGAATTGATCGCTAACGTCGCCGATACCTCGGCCAACGTACTGATCGAAGGTGAAACCGGTACCGGCAAAGAATTGGTTGCCCGCTGTCTGCACGATTTCAGCCGCCGCCAGCCCCAGCAGTTCGTCGCGCTCAACTGCGGCGGGTTACCGGAAAACCTGTTTGAAAGTGAAATTTTCGGCCACGAAGCCAACGCCTTCACCGGCGCGGGCAAACGCCGGATCGGCAAAATCGAGCACGCCAACGGCGGCACGTTGTTTCTCGACGAAGTCGAAAGCATGCCGCTCAACCTGCAAATCAAACTGCTGCGCGTGTTGCAAGAACGCACGCTGGAACGTCTGGGCTCCAACCAAAGTATCGATGTGGATTGTCGGGTGATAGCGGCCACCAAATCCGACCTCGACCAACTGAGCAAGGCCAGCCAGTTCCGCAGCGACCTGTATTACCGCCTGAACGTAGTCACCCTCGAGCTACCGCCTTTGCGCGAGCGTCGCGAAGACATCCTGCAATTGTTCGAATACTTCCTGCAGCAATCGTCCCTGCGCTTCGACCGCACGGCGCCCGAGCTGGACAACCAGACCCTGTCCAACCTCATGAGCCATGACTGGCCGGGCAACGTCCGTGAACTGCGCAATGTGGCCGAGCGCTTTGCCTTGGGTTTGCCCGCGTTCAAAAAGCCGGGCAGCAGCGCGTCGCAAGGGCTGGGCTTTTCAGAAGCAGTGGAAGCCTTTGAGCGCAACCTGCTCAACGACGCCTTGCAACGCAGCGGCGGCAATCTGACCCAGGCCAGTCAAGAACTGGGCATGGCCAAGACCACGCTCTTCGATAAAGTTAAAAAATACGGGCTCGCTCACTGATGGATCTGATTCTTAAAGCTGCTCTGGGCGCCGGTGTAGTGATCATTCTGGCGATGCTGGCAAAAACCAAAAACTATTACATCGCGGGGTTAGTCCCGCTGTTCCCGACTTTTGCCCTGATTGCGCATTACATCGTCGGCAAAGGGCGATCAGTCGACGACCTGAAAACCACGATTGTGTTCGGTATGTGGTCGATCATTCCCTACTTCGTCTACCTCGCGACGCTGTATGTGCTGGTTGATCGGTTGCGGCTTGAAGCCTCGTTGGCACTGGCGGCGGTGGCATGGTTGATGGCCGCCACTGTGCTGGTCAGCGTATGGGTACGCTTGCACTGACACCCACGCGGAAATATACACACGCTGGCCCGCCCTTTGCATTTATCCCCTGAAGCCCGCCAGGCATGGCCCGGCGGCGATTGAATGGGGTAAAAAACACGTTGAATATTCTCGATCTCGATCACAGCCTGACCGCTCAGGCGCCTATTGCTCAGCGGCTCGCCGATGGCCGCGCTACCCGTCTCGATTTGCTGGAGCTAGGCCCAAAACTGCGCCTATGGTCCACCGAACGCAACTACCAGCGCTTCGCTAAATGTCTGCTGCAACGGGCCAAAAAGCCTGCGAACAGACCCGAATTGTTCTTCATCGGTTCCGGCGACTACCACCATTTAACCCCGGCGCTATTGGCTGATCTGCCCGAGCCGGTGACGTTGATTCACTTCGACAACCATCCCGACTGGGTCCGCTTTGCCCCCCGCCGTCACTGCGGTTCGTGGGTCAATCGTGCGCTGAAACTGCCGAACATCAAACGCATCATCACCCTCGGGCCGTGCAGTGATGACCTCCAGAGCCCGCAGTTCAAGGGGGGTAACTTGGGCGCTCTGCGCAGGGGCGATTTGCAGCTATTTCCGTGGCAACACGCCCCCACCAAAGTCTGGGGCCGGATCGGCGATGGCCCTGGCCATGAGCAACACGAAAACCTTCTGCATTGGCGCAACCTGTCCGAACAGGACTGGCCGACCTTTGTCGACAACTTGATCCAGGGCCTGCCGACAGACGCGGTGTGGATCACCCTCGACAAAGACGTGCTGGCCAGTGAAGACGCCGCCACCAACTGGGATCAAGGCGGCATGCGCCTCACCCACCTGCTGCACGCCATCCGCGCTCTGGCCGCCCGTAAACGCGTGCTGGGCATTGATGTGTGCGGCGAGTTTGCCAAGGCGCCGCACAGCAACCTGCTCAAGCGCTGGGAAGCCAAATCCGACCAACCGCCACCACAGCGTTGGAGCGATGCCGACCTGCTGCGCAACTCGGCCACCAACGAGGCGCTGATTTCGCTGTTTGAGGAGCTGTTCCCGTGACCCTGATGGTGATGTTGCTGGTGGCGTTCTCTATCGTGCTCGATGTGATTGGCCAGCTGTTTTTCAAGATTGGCCTCGACCGCTTGCCCGAGCTTGAAGGCGGCTTTCGCCTCAATGCTTTCTGGGGGCAGGTGTTTAACGCGCCGATGCTGTGGGCCGGGATCGGCGCGTATGTGATCGAGTTTTTCGTCTGGCTCGAAGCCCTGTCACGGGCCCCCCTGAGCCTGCTTTTTCCGGCCGCCGCGCTGGCGTATTGCGGCGTGGTCTTCGCTGGCAACGTGTTCCTCGGTGAGCACGTCAGCCGCCGGCGCTGGATGGGCACACTGGTGATTACCCTCGGCGTGATGCTGGTCTGCATCGCCGGGGCTTGAGGAGATAAACCATGGACAACACTGAAACGCTGAACACCGCACCCAGCGGCTGGCTGCAGGGTCGCTTGGGCACCGTTGTGCTGTGGGCGCTGCTGATCGCCCTTGAAAGCGGCGGACAAATCGCCACCAAAGTCGGCGGCGATCAATTGGGCCAGATGGACTTCACCCTGCAATGGTTACACGCCGTGATGCTCAATTCGGGGGTTTGGGTCGCGATTGCCTGCTACATCGGCGCATTTTTCGTGTGGATGCTGATTTTGCGCCGCAGCAGCCTGTCACTGGCGTTTCCGCTGAGTTCGCTGGTATTTGTCGGGGTGTTGCTAGGGTCGTGGCTGGGGCTGGGCGAACACATCAGCGCGCTGCACTGGGTGGGCGTGGCGGTGATTATTGCCGGAATTGCATTGCTGGCCGAGGGTGAGCCGGAGCATTGATCGTTAAACCCCCATGTAGACGCTGACGAGGCACGAGGCTGCGATAGGTTGCGAAGCGACCTCCAGACGGCGGTCCTGCGGCCCGCATCGCAGCCTTCGTGCCTCGTCAGCGGCTACAGGTTTCATGCAGTGTTTAAAACTTGTAGCTCACCGCTGTCTGTACCGTGCCCTGGTTCACATCGCCTATTTCTTTAACGATGCTGCTGTCCGCCGCAGAACCGACCAGGTGTATCCAGCTCGCGCTGGCCACCAACGACCAATGCTCCGCCAGCGGAAACTCAAAATTCTGGGTCAGGGACACGTTCTGAAAGCCGCCACTGGCGTTATAGCGTGAGATCCCCGAGGCTTGGGCTTCGGCCTCGCTCACGCCAAAGAATGTCGACATTTGCCGACCATCAGCGAAGTGCGCCGCCAACTGGCTGCTGCCGATAATCCCCATCCCCAGCGGATAACCCAGTTCACCCCCAACCTGCCCCAGCACGCCGCCCTGCCCGCCCGCTGCGCCGATGGCCTGGCCGACTTGCGCATACACACGCCAAAACTCGGCCGGGCTGTATTGCACAAAGCCGCCGAGTTGCGCCATGTCTGACACATCACGCAAACCGCGCAATGAGCCATTGGCGTTACGACCCGACAAATAGTTGATAAACGGCCCGGCCGTCCAGCCATCGGCCTTGAATGCGTTCCAGGTCAAACCATCGTCGGTATCAAGGCTGACATCACCCCAGTCCACATCGAAGTACGGCAAGGGCACTGTCTGATAACGACTGCCACTCGGATCGTACGGCTGGTAACCCACCCCGACACCCACTTCTCCACCAGGTCCATCAGCCGCGTGCGCACCGACGCTCAGCAAGGTGAGCAGCAAAAAAGCAGGCAAAGGGGTTTTCATGACGCGGGTTCCATAGAAGTTCATGCGCGCATCAATCACTTTTTTGGCTATTCGACGCAAGCACTGATGTTGTTTGTAGCGAGCTACAAAAATTGTAGCTCGCACCGCCTTATTTGCCTCAACCAGCGCCCAAAGCCCCAGCCCGCCGGGCTTTGGCAAGTTGGCACAGCCCATGCAACACCCTGTTTATGCGCAGAGTGCGCCTCTCCTCAACAGGACAATGCAGATGATGCAATGGCATATCGTGTGTGATTTCGACGGGACCATTACCCGCACCGACGTCATCGACAACATTCTTCAACGCTTCGCCGACCCACACTGGGAGACGATCGAAGAACAATGGGTGCAAGGTGAAATAGGTTCGCGTGAATGCCTGAGCCGCCAGCTGTCGCTGGTCAAAGCCTCGCCAGCCGAGTTGCTGGCCTATTTCGACACCGTTGAGATTGACCCTGACTTTCCGGATTTCGTTGATCACGTCATCGGCCTTGGCGCGTCCATTGAAGTGGTCAGCGATGGCATCGAACAAGGCATCGCCCGCATTCTGGCCCGCCACTACGTGAGCCTGCTGCCGATCCTCGCCAACCGCTTGCGTCAGGTCGACCAGAACAGTTGGCGCATCGACTTCCCGTACGCAAGCGACGCCTGCCGTGCGGCCTCCGGCAACTGCAAATGCAAGTCCACCCCCAGCGGCAAACGCGTGCTGGTGATTGGTGATGGCCGCTCCGACATGTGCGTGGCGTCCAGCGCCGACTTTGTGTTCGCCAAAGACAGCCTGGCCGAACACTGCGAACGCAACGGCATCCCGTACGCACGCTTTGACTCTTTCGCCGAACTCCCGGCCTTGCTCGCCAAATTGCCAAGCAACGCCGCTAACGCCCCTCATTACTCTCGTGACCAGCAGGAACTCTTCAATCATGTCTGATATCCGAATCGCTACCGCTGAAGACCAGATTCTTCTGGAGAAAGAAGCCAAGTACTGCTCGTACGGCGACACCGTCCACTACATCGAACCTCCGCGTATTTTCAGCCGCTGCGAAGGTTCCTACGTCTGGGACACCGAAGACCAGGCCTACCTCGACCTGCAAATGTGGTACTCGGCCGTTAACTTCGGTTACTCCAACCCGCGCCTGAACAACGCCCTGAAACAACAGATCGACACCCTGCCGCAGATTGCCAGCCAATACCTGCACAAAGGCAAGATCGAGCTGTCAGAGCGCATCGCCGTCGACGCCAAAAACAAGTTCGGCCTCGACGGTCGCGTGCACTTCAACGTCGGCGGTTCGCAGTCCATCGAAGACTCCTTGAAAGTGGTCCGTAACGCCACCAACGGCAAAAGCCTGATGTTCGCCTTCGAAGGCGGCTATCACGGCCGCACCCTGGGCGCGTCCTCGATCACCTCGAGCTACCGCTACCGTCGCCGCTACGGCCACTTCGGCGAGCGCGCCAACTTTATCCCGTTCCCGTACCACTTCCGCGGCCCTAAAGGCATGACCAAAGAAGAATACGGCAGCCACTGCGTGCAGCAATTCGCCCGCCTGTTCGAAACGGAATACAACGGCGTGTGGGACCCGAAAGTCGGTCAGAGCGAATACGCCGCGTTTTACGTCGAGCCGATCCAGGGCACCGGCGGCTACGTGATTCCTCCGATGAATTTCTACAGCGAACTCAAGCAAGTGCTGGATCAACACGGCATTTTGATGGTGGTCGACGAAATCCAGATGGGCTTCTGGCGTACCGGCAAGCTGTGGTCGATTGAACACTTCGACGTCAAACCCGACGTGATCGTATTCGGCAAGGCGCTGACCAACGGCCTCAACCCGCTGGGCGGCATCTGGGCTCGCGAAGAACTGATCAACCCGAAAGTGTTCCCGCCGGGTTCGACGCACTCCACCTTCGCCTCCAACCCGCTGGGCACTGCGGTAGGTCTGGAAATGTTCAAAATGACCAGCGAAGTCGACTACGGCGCGATGGTCATGGCCAAGGGCAAGTACTTCCTGGAAGGCCTCAAAGACCTGCAAAAACGCTACCCGATCATTGGCGACGTCGACGGCCTGGGCCTGGCGCTGCGCTGCGAAATCTGCGGTCCGGACGGTTTCACGCCAGACAAGGCAACCCTGGACTATATGGTTGAAGAAGGCATGAAGGGCGACATCGACATCGACGGCAAGCGTCTGGGTCTGATTCTGGACGTGGGCGGCTACTACAAAAACGTCATCACCTTGGCACCGTCGCTGGAAATCAGCTACGCCGAAATCGACCTGGGCATCGCCCTGCTCGACCGCCTGCTGCATCGGGCGATGAAACGGTGAACGCGGCCGCTTTCACCACAGGTGATATCGATCTGGGAGAAGGCGACGCCGGTTTCGTTCTTGGCACGGGTGAGGTCGGGATCCTGTTGATCCACGGCCTCACAGGCACCCCGACCGAATTGCGGCGGGTGGCCCAGGGCTTGGCCAAGGACGGTACGTGCACGGTGTACGTACCCACCCTGGCCGGGCACTGCGGTGACAACAGCGACCTGCAAGCCACCGGCTGGCAAGACTGGTACGAAGGCGTGCGCAACACCTTCGCCGCCATTCGCCAGCGCCATCAACAGGTGTTCGTCGGCGGTTTGTCGATGGGCGCGGTGATGTCCATGTACGTGGCCTCCGAGCACCCGGGCCAAGTGACGGGCTTGCTGATGTACTCCACCACCCTGCGGTATGACGGCTGGAGCATCAACAAACTGGCGTTCATGACCCCGCTGCTGATGAAGATTCCGGGCGGCGTGCACCTGTGCAGCTTTGAAGAAAAGCCGCCCTACGGCATCAAAAACGAGCGCTTGCGGGCAATTGTCGAGCGCCAGATGAAAGCCGGCGAAAGCAGCAACGCCGGGCTGTTGACGATGGAAGGCGTGACCGTGCGCGAGCTGCACCGGATGAACGCGGTGGTGAAAAAACGCATGCCGTCGATCACCACCCCGGCACTCGTGCTGCACTCCATCGAAGACGACATCACCAGCCGCTGGAACGCCGATTACGTTGAACGACATCTGGGCGGCCCAGTGACCAAAGTGTTGCTCGACAACTGCTACCACATGATCACGGTCGACCTGCAATACCGCCGCGTGATCGAGCTCAGTGACGCGTTCGTGAAAAACAACAGCAGTACGTCGCAGCAAACCTTTGAGTATGTGCAACACGCCTGATCCAAGGACGCCCCATGATGACAGCCCAGGTCTTTTCATCCATTCAGGCCATCGACCGCGAGGCCTGGAATGACTGTTTTCCAGATGCTCTGGAGGATTGGGACTACATCATGGCGGTCGAAAACGCTGGCATAGAGGGCTTCGAATGGCGTTACCTGACGCTGTTCGATGGCCCTGCCCTGATTGCCGTCGCCACCGCATTTACCACCCGCTATCGCCTCGACACTACTGTTCAGGGCATCGGCAAGCGCTTTACCGGACACCTTAATCGTGTGCTGCCAGGGTTGATGCAGTTGCAGCTGTACGCCATCGGTTCGCCAGTGACGGAACAGTGCCGCGCGGGGACTGCCCGCCATGTTGCGGCGTCACAACGCCCGGCCCTGCTGGCCCAATTACTGACCTTGGCACACAGCGACGCAGCCCAGCTGGGCATCGGCTTGATCGCCGTCAAAGACGTGCCCAGCCACGATGATGACTGGATTCAAAGCTGCAAGGCCGCGGGTTTTCAGTCGATGCCGAGCCTGCCCAGCGCGATGCTGCCAGTACCCTTTGGCTCAGTTGACGGCTACCTCGGGTCACTGGGCAAATCCACTCGCAAGGACATACGCCGCAAGCTTCGCGCGCCAGAGCCGCGCGTGGAGTGGCGCAACACTATTGACGATGTCTTGCCCGAGGTCATGCACCTGTACGAAGCCACGCTGGCGCGCAGTGATTTGCAATTCGAACGCTTACCACCTGCCTACTTCACCGGTATCCTCCAGCAACTGGGTGACCGGGCGGTGTGCGTGTTGTATTGGGTCGGCGAGCAACTCGTGGCGTTCAACCTGGTGCTGATCGACGAGCACCGACTGATCGACAAATTTTTTGGTCACGACCTTGAACTCAGCCGCGAGTACAACTTGTATTTCAGAAGCTGGGTGGTGAATGTCGACTACTGTATTCGTCACAATATTGCGCTGTACGAATGCGGTCAGGCCGGATACGCCAGCAAAATTCGTTTGGGTTGCACCTTTCAGAGCAACACGTTGTTTTTTCGCCACCGCAACCGATGGATCAACAGCGTGCTCAAACTGGTCAAACTGTTCATCCGCCCTGATCGCCATGACCCCGCTCTGGCCGCAGCGATAAGCGAGTATTAATGCCGATCACGCCTGACTCATCGCGCAAGTCCCAGTTGTTCAAGGTTTCGCGCTGGACGGTACAGCGCAAGCTGGTACTGGCTTTTTGGCTGGTCAGCGTCATCCCGACCATGATCGCTGCCGAACTGGCGGCCACCACCCTGTCACAGATTTTCGACAGCAACGTGCGGGTCTGGCTGCAAGAGTCGACCAAGATCGTCAAAGACGAAATCAGCGAGATCCTTCAGGACAACGCCCGGGTCGCCAAGCTGTTCCTGCAATACACCCATCCGCCGTCGTCACATAAAGCCATTCGCCATGACCAGCTCACCGCCGACATCGCGGATGCGATGGGCATCGACGTGGTGGCGCTGATTCGCGACAGCGATCACAAAGTGGTGTTCAGCACCGCCAGCGATAACATCGTCGACCAGATCAGCCTCGCACCCAACGCCGTCCTGCAAACCATCAACGTCGGCGGCGTTCCTACTGGCACCGTGGTTTCGACCTTTCCTACGACTCAAGATGGCGTGGACTACCAACTGCTGGTCGCGACCTACATGGACAGCAGCTTCTTGACCAGCGTCGCCGATGTGCACTCCCTCGACTTGCGACTGTACCTGTCCAACACCAATGGTTTCGCCGAGATTTTCTCCAGCCAGCACTTCGATGACCGCCTGCCCATCTTGCCGCATGGCATTGAACAAACCCTGCGCACGACACGGCTGCCCAGCGAACAATTCACCAGCCGCTACAGCGGTTTGTACTGGCCCATCATGAACGACGCCGGCGAGCTGCAAGGCGTGATTTACAGCGGCCTGCTGCGCCACACCAGCCTCGTGGGGCTGGTTAACCAGACCAACTTGTTTGTGTTGATTTTTCTGCTGAGCTCGGTGCTGTCACTGACCGTTGGCTGGCTGGTGTCCGAGCGTCTGACACGGCCGTTGCGCGCGCTCTCTGAAGGCGTGCGCGCCGTGACCGCAGGCGATTACAGCCAGCGGGTGGGGGTTTCTGGGCACGACGAGCTGGCCGAGCTGAGCAGCACCTTCAACCACATGACCGTGCGGCTCGGCGAGCTGCATCACCTCGAAGCCCAGTTGCGTCGACGCGACCGCCTGCATGCACTGGGCGAAGTGGCCATGGGACTGGCCCACGAGATCCGCAACCCGCTGGGCATCATCAAAACTGCGACCCAGTTATTGCATCGCCGGGCCGACCTTGGCGAGACCGACAAACGCCATCTCGAATACGTGGTCAGTGAAGTCACGCGCATCAACGAGCTGATCACCGACTTTCTCGACTTCGCCAAACCCAGCGCCCCGGTTCGCTCACAGCAGCCCGCCCTGCCGTTGGTCGAAGACATTCTGGGTTTCTGCGAGCCGGAGCTTAAAACCCACAACATCAAGGCGCAGATCGACGATCAGGCGCCGGGAGCAACGCTTTACGCCGATACCCGGCAGTTGAAACAGGCCTGCCTGAATCTGATCATCAATGCCATCGACGCCATGCCAGAGGGTGGGCACCTGACATTGCGTATTGCCCGCGATGAGCGCGGTGATACTGTGCTGAGCATTATCGATACAGGCCAAGGCATCGAACCTGACATGATCGAACGCATTTTCACCCCTTTTGTGACCACCAAAGCCTCGGGCACGGGCCTGGGCTTGCCCAAGGTTTACTCGATTATGGAAAACCACGATGGGCGCGTTGAGTGCGTCAGCGAGAAAGACGCCGGGACCACGTTCAATTTGTATATCCCGGCCCACGGAGGGGATGAGTCATGAGTCATAACGTACTGGTTGTCGACGATGAGCCAAAACTGTGTGACTTGCTCAGCTCAGCGCTGACCCAGAACGATGTCCACGTTTTCACCGCAGGCAACGGCCTGCAAGCCCTGGCCATTCTGGAGCAGGAAGACATTGATCTGGTGATCAGCGACTGGCGCATGCCCGGCATGGACGGCCCGCAGTTACTGGCCGAAGTTAAACTGCGCTACCCGCAATTACCGGTGATCGTGATGACGGCCTACAGCACCGTCAAAAACGCCGTACAGTCGATGCGCAACGGTGCCTACGACTACATCGCCAAACCGTTCGACATCGACGAACTGGACATCACCGTCAGCAAAGCCCTGCAATTTCGCGACATCGTGCGTGACAACGCGCGCCTGCGCGCCGAACTCGACGAACACCAACACATCGACAGCCTGGTGGGCGAAAGCCCGAGTTTTCGCCGCGTACTGAGCGCCATCGATTCGGTGCGTGACAGCAACGCGACCATCCTGCTGACCGGCGAAAGCGGCACCGGCAAAGAGATGGTCGCCCGCGCCATCCACAAACATGGCAGCCGCGCCGACAAGCCATTTGTCGCGGTCAACTGTGCGGCGATTCCTGAAGGGCTGCTGGAAAGCGAGATGTTTGGCCATCGCAAAGGCGCATTTACCGGCGCCGTGGCGGACCGCGTCGGGCGTTTTATGCAGGCCGACAAGGGCACTTTGTTTCTCGATGAAGTGGGCGATATGCCGTTGGCATTGCAGGCCAAGATCTTGCGTGCGTTGCAAGAGCGGGTGATTGAGCCGGTGGGCGACCCGCGTGAACGTAAAGTCGATGTGCGCGTGATTGCCGCGACCAACAAGAACTTGCTTGAAGCGGTGGCCAACAAAGAGTTTCGCGAGGACCTTTACTACCGCTTGAATGTGTTCCCGATTCCGCTGCCCGCCCTGCGCGAACGCGTAGAAGACATCGCCCCGTTGGCGCGACACTTTGCCCACAACCTGGGGGCAACAGCGGGTAAACGGATCAGCGGTTTCAGCCCTAGCGCCCTCCAGGCGATGGTTGAATACCACTGGCCGGGGAACATTCGCGAACTGCAAAACTGCGTAGAACGCGCCACCATTGTTGCCAACAGCAGCACGATCGAAGACAGCGATTTGCCGCCGTATCTGTTCAGTGCCCAACCGTTGCAAAGCAGCAGCGTGCTGACACCCGACGTGAGCGTACCGCCCGACCTCGAAGCCGCGCTGGCTGAAGTTGAAAAGGCCTATATCCTGGCGGCCTTGCAACAGGCTCAAGGGGTACAGGCTGCGGCCGCACAATTGATCGGAATTTCAGAGCGCAGCTTTTGGTATCGCCTGAAAAAGCTGGATATTCATGTCGACAAGATTGCCAGGTGATACTCACCTGGCCTCTCGGGGCACGTTTAACGAATGGTGTAATTGATATGCAAAATAATGTCATTCAGGCTCAGTAACATTGCCTGCTGGTTAGGGGTACTTGCCTTGGCCTGCTCAATGGCGTTCGGAAACACCAGAGAAAACTCCGCGTCATTCACAGGTAAGCCTTCAAACGGCAAATATTTCCCATCGTTGAAGTCCAACTGAAACAAGCCACTGTCATCCATACCATTAGAAATCGCCACAGCCTTGCAACCGTCCGCTATCGGTTGATTGCCCGAGTAACTCAATAAAGCCAGTACGTTTTGATACGGGCCCAGAAGCACGGGTAGCGAGACACTCAACGTCTTGAGCAAACGCCTCGCCCCCAGTCTGGCCGGGTAGTCGTTCGTAATATTCATGTCCTTGAGATTAAAGGTCAGGGTCAGGTCCCTGTCTGTCAACGTCACCGTCACCTTGGACGGTTCCTCTTGACGACGTACGGGCGCAGGAGGGGTCTGTGACAGTTTTTCTTGAATGTCTGTGATCAGACTTGGGGACAGGGACAGCAGCGAGACCGTTTTGCGCACCTCCAAAGCCCGATGATCCCACTGCAGGTACGCGTTTTCCATCTGCTGCAGACTCAACAGCAGACTCTCACCGGCCAGCAAGCCTTGATACAGATCGTTCCAGTTGCCAGGGCGCAGGTAATTACGCGCATCCAAGGTTTCCCAACGCAGGCTGGTCTGCGTCTGAGTACACAGGGCGGACACCGTGTCGTAGAGCTGGTAATACAGAGTGGCCAAACGTGCAGCCTGCCAGTTGAACAGGGCCTGGCCAGTAAAACGGGTGTTCAGTACTTCCAGTACCGCTGCGCTGTACGCCTGTTCCAGCTCGGTCTGTTGTCGCTGCTTGCGGGTCATGGCGATCTGTTCAGTGAGGGCGCCAATCTGGCTCGTCATCTGCTCAACTTCACGGCGCGCCTGGTCACGCTGTAAATCCCAGTCCTGACGCCGGCGCCGGTATTGTTCAGACGTATCAACCTTGATGGCTTCCCCTTGCTTCTGGCTGGATTTAATCATCATCACATCGCTGACCGCACTGACGAGACCACCGACCTCCCCCCAGCCCACGGCTAAACCGGCCACATTGGGGAGCAGGTTCAAGCCTCCTGCAACCACGCGCAAGACACCTGCAGTGACCTCAAGCGCATTCGCGTCACCGCGCAAATCCATCGCATGCTGTTCACGATTGGAAATGTTCTCACTGGACAGTAGGTCGTAATGCTGCTGACGGGCCAGCACCGTGGCCTGGGTTATTTTCATGCCTTCAAGGGTGTGCTCAAGCGAAGCAAGGTTGGCCGCATGCACCTCGTTCATAATGGCCAGCAGGCCGCCTTGATGGGTTTGTTGCAACACGCCCAGCGCATCGGCGTCCCGTCGCTCCAGCACACCTTGCAAACTAGCCCCGAACTGGATCACCTGTTGCACCGCATTGCGCGCCCGTTCCAGCAGCAGCGGGAAGCGTTGCGGCCATAGCACCGGGGTGACACTCGCCTCCACAGAGCCCGTGCCATCGCCCGCCAAACGCGCCAATTGCAATTTCGCGGGGTCGATCGCAGGCTCGAACAACGCCAACGACAACGGCTGGCCATCGATGGACAGGTAACGCCGCAAGTTGTAGAGCCGCGCTTCAAAACGGTCCCAATAGGCCAGAACGGCGGCATCGACCGGCGCCCGGAACGGCCCGTTAACCACCGTAATTTGTTGCGCTGATGCAGGGGCCAGCAGCGGTAACTGCTGCTCAACCAACTGTTCCAGCGCTAACAAGCGCAGATTGTCGGCAGCGCTGGCTTCTGCCAGCGTCGGAGCATCCCACGCCAGGGCTAACGGCAGGGTCGGGCGCGGGCCGAGCATTTGCAGGGCTTGCACATACCACATGCGGGCCTCACCGAGGCTGTCGCGGGTTTGCTGGCGATACAACTGGTCGCCGCGTGCCGACAACAGTTCAAGCGTGCGCAGGTACACGGCCAACTTGTAGTGCATAGGGTCAGCGGCAGCGATGACATCGGGGTCATCGGTGTCAGTTGGGGACGAAGGGTTCCAGGCGACATCTTCCTGCAACGGGCGCACATTCCAGTAGCGCGGCTGAGTACCGATCATCTGCAACTCGCCATTATCATTGCGATAGCCTGCCGGATCGAAGATACGCTTAAACCAACGCTCGGCCTCGTCAAAACGCTGCTCCGCCAGCAAGCGGTTGGCAATCAACAGTGGGGCATGAAAGAACAGTTCCCATGTATAAAGCCCAACACCGCCTTCGTAACTCAAAGGACGCGTAATATTGGCGCCATTGTATTCAGTCGGGTCCACCGGGAGTTGCTGTACATCCCACGACAGCAACGCATCTACGCCTTCCAGCATTTTTTGTTCAAGTAATGAACCGGCCAGGGTGGTGAGTACCATTTCTTTATACTTTCCGGATTTCGTGTACAGCAATTGAGTCTGGCCCGCGCTGTCATAAGCAGTCGTAACCCATAATTGCGCTTCTGGAAAATAATTAGATACTCTTGCTGGAGTGCTCAAATTTGTGCGTATTAAAGAAACATACTCATCATAAAACCTAGAACTTTCTATTCTCAGCACATATAAGTCGCTATTAGCAAAATCACTATATTTAATAGGCACGCTTACATTTACAGAACCTTCAAACTTCAGATCAGAGGATAAAACATCTGAGATTTCCAGATCCCAGCCCCCCCCCACGCCCCTAGAAATAAAAAAACGCAAATCAGGAACAAAAGGTAGATCCCAACGCGCATTTAATTCAATCTTCAGAGCACCAGAAGAGTCTTTAGAAAAAGCCCAATCAAATAGAACAATTAGTACGGCCTCTCCACTATGCCAATAACTATATGAATAAAAACTCGTTACTTTATTATCACCCGTCACAACCGCCGCCTCAAACTTCAAAGGCTGCAACACTGGAATATCGAAATGATCATTATAATAAATGATGCTCATTATAAAATCCGCATCAAACGAACTTCCCGGGGAGTCAACAACTTGCAAGAGCTTACTAAAACACAACAATTTCAATCTTGAAGCACTCACAAGAAATACGCCCAACACCGGGTCAATACCAGGGGTGGTACTACGCAATTCAGCGGCAAAGACTCTCCTCGCATCGTGTTCGAGTAGAAGACTTCGAATACTCCATTGCCCACTGGGCCGTAACGTTGCAATCTGCAATTCATAAGAGTTGGTAACCCTTGCTGCACTTCCGGAGCTCCCTACTGAGGCAGAACTGGAAAATTCATGCACACACACCACATGCAACCGATTGGCAAAGTACACAATCGAAGGCTTTGAGCCCTTCATAGGCTGCAACGGTGCATCAATCTTTAGCCACTCGGTCCAGGCGGCCGGATTGCGGACTGTAGCCCCACTACCCACATCCGTCTTGTCAACTCGACGCCAGTAATACTCCCCGGTCGTACCGGTAATACTGCCGCAGAAATACGCGGCGCCCTGCTCGTTGGCCGGCTCGACCTGATAACCACTGTCATATCGAATATCCATCACGTTACGCAGGCTGCTCACATACTGCGTAAACGCCAGCTCAACACGCTCTTCGGTAATACGCCCCTGATTAATGGCTGACTCCAGTTCCACAAACAACTGCGTCTTGTTGTAGCGCAACTCGGGGTCGATGTAGCTGGCCGGGTAATGCAATAAGCGCTGCAACCCTGCCCAGTTGGCATAGCGCTTGTTATAGGCATTCCAGCGACTGAAATAGCCGTTGTGGCGCGAAGCCTCTTGCATGGCCTCCTGGTCAGTCTCAGGCTCCAACTGTTCTTGGCAGCGGTGCAAATACAGTTGGGTGCTGGCCACCGCTTCGGCAATCCGGCTGCTTTTGATCTGCCCGGACACCTGGGGGTCGATCAGCAGGTATTCGTAAAGGTCTTCGGCGGTGGTGATCTTGGCGGCGATTGAGCTGCTCAGACCGCGATGGGGAATGACATGTTTGAGGTAATACGGCACTAGGGCATCACGACGTGCCTGGTTCAAACCCGCCTGCAATTTCTCGTTCATGAAGTGTTCTCCCGGGTTAACCGTGTGCAGCAGCGATCACCATAGCGGCGATCTGCTCAAGTTTTGGCTGTTCAATAGCTGACCCGGCCAGCAGGCTGATAAGGAGTAAATTGGCTGGCGCTACGTTAAGCCTTTGGCTTAATTGCATCTTTTGCAGCAAAGGCCATAACGCCACAAAACTGCGGGGTATCGCGAGGTTAATGAGTACCTTGACTTGCGCCGAATCCCAGCCATGCAAATCACTGATGACGTGTATGGCGACCTCTGACGTCAATGCAGAGTCCTGCTCGGCGGCTCGCCTGAGGAACTCACGCGCTTGGGCAAACGGGACAAGCAACTGGCGCTGCCAGCGGCGATAACGTGACAGCAGCAGTAAAAAATCCAGCGTTAACAAGGGCGCTGTGCTCAAACCGGTCAACGCCGAGGGTCTCTGCGGGGCGATGCCTGGCATCAGCAGCGCCAAATCCTGCTCACCCAGTTCAGCCCAATGGCATACCTGCGCAAACTGGCGCAGAAGAAAAGCGTACTGAACGATGTGGGCGGTGTCCGTTTTATCGCCCTCGCAAAAGGCCTGAATGTCCTGCCAAAAAGGCAGCAGCCCATAATCGTTCAGGTCCGGATTCATCGTTGCCACCACCGTATCGACCCACACCAGCATGGCAGCGGCAATATTGGGTTTAAGGCCGAACTCGGCGCCAATATGACGCGCCAGTTGTGCGCTCATTACAGAGTCTTCTACAGCCTGCCGCTCGGGGCTGACCGTTTCACGCCCGGTCAGGGTGCTGTAAATATTTTCGATAAAGGCTTGCAGCTCAGAGGTGAGCTGAGTGGGATAGCCGCGGCCCGTGAGCGCGATCAGCTGTGCAGGCTCCAGTTGCTCTGCCTTCAACCAATCGACCAGATAACCCGTGCGCACCAACACGCCGAGCGCAATCTGGCCAGGCTTGGGCTGCGCCAGCGCCGTGGCAATGGCACCGGACTCACCCAGCAGTTCCCACACATTCAAGGCCTCAACCACGCTCAGGCCAAATAGCCTGGGGATGGCGACCAATCGGTAAAGCGCCGTGATATGGGTCAACTCCAACTTCGGCAAACTATTACTGCTGAAATCTGGCAGGTAATGCGCCAGCAGCACAAGGGTGGCGTCATCGATCTGCAAGCCTTGGCACAAGCGAGCACGCACGCTCAATGAAAACTCACTGAGCGTGACCGGATTGAAATCAATAGCGCTCTGCCCGAGCAAGTCAGTTGCGCCGAACAGGGTGGTATAAAACGACTGTTTGCCCGTGGTGTAAAAGGTATTGAGCACGCCGAGGCAGGCGGCAAAGCTATTGACCGTCATGCCATACCGCTCGCGCAGCGGCAGATAGATTGCCAACGCTTGCAGCGGTTTCGCCAATGAGTGATCGCTTATATCGTCGCAGGATTGACTGATCAGCCAGTCCAGCTCTTCAAAGGACAAGACTTTGACATGCTGGTGCAGACGAATCAGGCGGTTGAGGCGCTCGTAGGTCCGGCCATTACGGTTATACAATCTACTGTCAGCGGGAGCATTCGTATCAGGCGGCACCGGATGACCCAGCGCTGCTCCTACATACCAGTAAAAGGGTTTGGCTGGATTCACAGTTCCATCGTCCCATCCATTGATATAGCGGGCACCATAATCTTGGGCGTCTTGAATGCGTGGGACACTGTAAAAAATCAACGGGGCCGTGTCCGCTGTAACCTCCCCGCCACCCACCCCGCCCAAACCCTTACGCGCCCTAAGATACATAGGTTCATTAAGCAACGGCAAAAACTCTTCCAGCTGCATATTGGTATTAATAACGACAGACGTAGACTTCCCGGTGCGCCTGGAGGACTTACCAGAGAGAACATTCGAACCAATTCTCATCAGCCAATTTGTAACACTCCCGGAGGACACCTCGTAAGTACACCGGATTACTACTGTCCCGTATTGGTTAAGTTCAAATCTTAGTGGTGTGATAACAGCTTCAAATTGCCCAGGACAACTGACCGGAAATTCCAGTCCGCTCGCAAACTGTAATTCTTCAAGGGTGACTGTTAACGCATTATAAAAAGGCCCACCCCCTAACGCCTCGATAATAGTCTCCTCTGGCAGCTGAAGTGCATGTTTCAACTGACTGGCTTGTATAAATTGACTAGCTGCGCTTTGCCCATAGTATCTATAAACACTCCAATCAGTAGTGTTTCGACGCTCCGTCAATATCCTCAATAATTCCGGAGACATCTTCAGAGCATCGCGCGCATAATTCACAGGCATCTTCGTTGCCCAGCTCTGTAAATCGGTGTCTCGCCGGAGCGCCTGCCCTTGAAAATCGCCCAATATCGACCAAATATCGGCGGGGCTGCTTTTACGTGCTGCCAGCCCCTGAATGATCTTTTCGCTGGCATGGTTATAGGGCAGGTTCATCGGGTAAATCGCCGTGCGCAGCAATTCGTCAGCATCACCTTCGACACCGGCATCGAGTACTTCCAGGCTCAGAGCCAGCGTAGAGATTTCTTCATGCAGATTGGCGTCGCTCAGGATCAGTTGGCCCAGATCGGGACGCCTATTGTCCAATTTAAGGCCGCTCTCAACAGGGTGCAGCGGCTTGGCGGCACGGTACAAATCGGTCAGGTAACTGGCTGGGGAAAACAACGAACCTACCGAGTCCGGGTGAGCAAACTCAGTGCCACTGGCAGGACTGAACCAATCGTCATAGTTGCCACCATCACCCAGCGAGCGCAGCAGCATATCGCTGTCGTACCCCACACCCAGCTTGATCAAGCCCCGCACGGCAGGCTCGCTACGCGCGCACAATTGGCCGTAGAGCCGCGCCAGAGAGGCGGCACGGCTTTGCGCTTGCTCATAGAAATCGACAGCCTGATGGTGTTGCAACCCCAGTGCGGGCAGTTCCAGCAACTGTTTGACAACCTGAGTTCGACCACGACGAACCACCTCAAACACGGAGGTAAAACCTAGCCGGGTGAGCTGTTGGTTGAACGCTTGCAACGCGTCACGAGCCACAGCACTGCGCTCCGGAATGGGCGCCGTTTTGGCAGTGCCGGTTGCCTTGATTTTTTTAGATTTTGGCGGCGTGCTTGTGGCCTTCCTTCCCTTGTTGGCTGACTTCTTGTCTGTGTCTTTTTTCGCAGTGGGATTTTCGGACAACTTTTTCCCGACCATCACTAGGATTCCCAATTGGCGGCTTAATTAGCACCCGTAGGCATTACCTCTGCTATTCGCGGAAGTGGCAGCACGTAAATTCTGCTGAGATTGATTAAGCAATGCACAAAGGGGGTTGCCTACTGTAAGAAATGACAGTCCGGCATACCGTTTATCCGAAAACCATGGGGAGGATGCAGGGACGCTAGCGGGGGGACCCGATCGTCATACCGCTCCACCATGTCAGTGATGGCGTCGTATCGACACACACGGCAACATGAGCCAAACTCAACGCCTTCGTTCTGATCATCAAATTTATTCATGGAGCCATCGTGCTGGAAATTCGTCACCTCAAAACCCTGCACGCTTTACGCGAGTCCGACAGCCTGGTCGAAGCGGCCGAGCGTCTGCACCTGACTCAATCGGCGTTGTCGCACCAGTTCAAAGAGCTGGAAGAGCGCATGGGCATGCCGCTTTTTGTGCGCAAAACCAAACCGGTACGTTTCACCAGCGGCGGGTTGCGCCTGCTGCAATTGGCCGACGCCATGCTGCCGCTGATGCGCGCTGCCGAGCGTGATATCACCCGTTTGGTCGGCGGCACCGCCGGGCGCTTGCACATGGCGATTGAATGCCACAGTTGCTTTCAGTGGCTGATGCCGACCATCGACCAGTTCCGTGATGCCTGGCCTGAAGTTGAACTCGACCTGGCCTCGGGTTTTGCATTTGCGCCGCTACCAGCGCTGGCACGGGGTGATCTGGACTTGGTCGTGACCTCCGACCCGCAAGAAATTGCCGGCCTGACCTATGTGCCGCTGTTTACCTACGAAGCCATGTTAGCCGTGGCCAATCAGCATCCTTTGGCCAGCAAGCCGTTCATCGTGCCTGAAGACCTGAGCACAGAAATTTTGATCACCTACCCGGTCGAACGTGATCGGCTCGACATCTTCACCCGCTTTCTGGAGCCTGCGGATGTAGAGCCTGCGCAAGTGCGCACCTCGGAACTGACGGTGATGATGATGCAACTGGTGGCCAGCGGCCGTGGGGTATGCGGGATGCCGCATTGGGCGCTGCATGAGTACAGCTCACGCGGCTACGTACAGGCCAAGCGTTTGGGCGAGAAAGGGTTGTTCGCCACCCTGTATGCCGCCGTGCGCACGGACATGCTGGATGCGCCTTATATGCGTGATTTCTTGCTGACCGCTAAAGACATATCGTTCTCGACGCTGGACGGGGTGAGCGCGGTCAGGTAGTTGCGCACAGTGTGGGAGTCTGGCTTGCCAGCGATACAGACGACGCGGTTTGCCTGATAGACCTTGTCGATGCCATCGCTGGCAAGCCAGCTCCCACATTTATTCGTCAGTCTCAACCCGCCGCCGCATATGCACCCGGTCGTAATACGCGTCTCCCACCCGAATCGCACTGTCCTCCAGCCCCGATTGCTCAAAGCCACAACGCCGGTAAAGCGCCAGCGCGGCTGAGCTGTTGGCGCTCACCGTCAGTTCGACCACTTTGATCTCAGGCTCTTGCTCGGCCAACGACAACACGGCCTGCACCAACTGTTCGCCAAGCCCTTGCCCGCGGAAGGCTTGGGGCACGTACAGGCCAAACAGAGTGGCCTTGTGTTGTGCGTCTTCCCAGGGTTCGAACGCCAGGCCAACAATGCCCACCAGTTGTGCGTCGACAAAAGCGCCCAACAAGGCGCTCAAGTCATCCTCCAATTGCCCTTCCCACCAGCTCAACGGCAATGTCTCACGATGAGCAATGCTGGAAACAAACGCTTCCGGGTGCAGGGAATACGCTTGCAGCATCAACTGGCGGTAGGCCTTGGCGCGGGAGGGGTCAAGCAGTTCTATAGCCATTACAACGGGTCCCAATCATAAGGTTTTACGCTGTTCCAGCGTCAGCCTGACATCAGGCCAGCGATTGGCGATAAAACGGCAGGATCAGGTCGCGTGTCAAGGGCGCCAAAATCAGGTCGCCGTCCGTTGCCGGATCAATCCAGCGGACCTCTTCAATCTCGGCAGCCGGGGTTACGGGCTCGTCGATGGTGACCTGGAACAACTCGGCCTCCACGATAAACCCCGGCTCGTTGACGGCAGGCGCCGAGAAGTGGCCAAGGTACACGGCGTCCGTTGGCTCAATGTGCAGGCCAAGCTCTTCGTGCAGCTCACGGACCAACGCCTCGGCAGGTTGTTCGCCTGCATCAATCTTGCCGCCAGGCTGCATAAAAGCCTGAGTGCCGCGCTTGCGTACAAGCAGGGTCTGGCCGTTGGGCTCGATCAATAAAGCCGCCGCGATACGGATGGTTTTGGACATGAATAAGGACACCTTGAACACAAAGGCGGCAAGGATCACACGACGCTCGCCTCATCACAAATGACACGTAAAAAAAGGGCCGCCTCATTCTCGGAAGCGGCCCTGAGGTCAATCAGTCGGCCTGATTACACGTCGGCTTTTTTGCTCGTGCCACATGTTGCGAAGCGTTTGTTGAACCCGGCGATCCGGCCTTAGGACTCATCCAAGACGTGTCAGGACGCTTCCTGAAAATCCATTTCCGGGGGTTGCCTGGAGAAGCCGCGCGTCAAGAACCCCAGGTACACGCAGCCAATCACCAGCCAGGTCAGGCCCAGGTAAATCGCCAGGTGGTCGAGGCTAATCATCAACCACAGGTCTGCCACCAGGCCGATGGCCGGGAATATCAGAAACAGCACGATCTCGCGCAGGCCACGGTTTTTGGCACCGATCCAGTAATGGAAGATCACCGAGAGGTTCACCAGCGAAAACGCCAGGAACGCACCGAAGTTGATGAACGACGTTGAGGTGGTCACGTCCAGTTTCAGCGCCAGCAGGGCAACCACAGCGCACAGCAAGATGCTGTTGGCCGGCGTGCCGAACTTGGCATGCAGGGTGCCGAAGAATGACTTGGGCAAGACGCCGTCACGGCCCATTGCGAACAGCAGGCGCGAACCACTGGCCTGGGCTGACAGGCCCGACGCAAACTGGCCGACGATCAGGCCGATCATGAAGATCGACACAAACAGGTCACCACCGATGTTGCGAGCGATCTCGTAGGCCGCCGAATCGACGTCCGCGAACTGGAACGACGGGTGGGCGATTTGCACAAAGTACGACACACCGACAAAGATCAGCCCGCCGATCAAGGTGATCAGCATGATTGCGCGAGGAATGGTCCGACGCGGGTCGCGGGTTTCTTCGGTGAGGGTGCTGACGGCGTCAAAGCCCAGGAACGAGTAACAGGCAATGGCCGCACCACTCATGATGAGCGGCATGTGCATCTGGCCATTGAAGAACGGTTCGAGGGTCCACAGCGGCGTGCTCGCGTCACCGCCAATGTAGTGCACGCACAGCGCCACAAACGCCACCAGCACCAGCCCTTGTATCAGCATCAGCAAGGTGTTGATGCCGTTGGCCAGTTTCAGGCCGATGATGTTGATCACGCTGGTGATGCCAATAAAGGCCAGTACCCAGATCCATTGCGGCACCACGGGAAACGCCGAGTGCAGGTACGCCGCGCCGATCAGCCAGATGGCCATGGGCAAGAACAGGTAGTCGAGCAACACCGCCCAACCGGCGATAAAGCCAAGCTTGGGACTGATGGCCTTGCGCACATAGGTGTATGCGGAGCCCGCCACCGGGAAGGCCGAGGCCATGCGCCCGTAACTCATGGCGGTGAAAAACATCGCCACCAGGGCAGCCAGGTAAGCGGCCGGGACCATGCCGCCCGTGGATTGCGCCAGGATGCCGAAGGTACCCAGCACGATGATCGGTGTCATATAGGCGATGCCAAACAGCACCACCGACCCTAACGACAGGGTACGTTGCAAACGAGCCATGGGTGAATCTCCGCGCGATTATTGGTTTTATGGCAGAACTGGAAGTCGGTGAAGCCGATATTTTTTTTATGGTCGATCACGCCCACGCTCAGCGTGGGAATGTCGCCTTGGACGCTCCGCGCCCGTGTTACGCAGGAATCAACAACTCCCGTGTCCCGTCAGCGCGCTCGATCACCTCGCCCGGCAATTTCAAGCGCTGGTCGTCCAGGTAGCGGTAGTCCTTGCGAGCCGCCTTGAGTTGTTCGAGGTCCAGTTCCACGCGGAACTGGCCTTCTTCACGCCCTGCCTCAAACAGCAGCGTGCCAAAGGGATCCACCAGGGCGCTGCCGCCCGCGAACGTCAGGCCGCCATCACCCTCCTCCACCCGATTGACCATCAGCGCAAACGCCTGGTTTTCCTGGGCGCGGGCCATGATCGAGGTGCGGTGCGTGGGGCCGTACGGGTCCATGTTGCCGTTGGTGACGATGAGCAATTCAGTGCCCAGTTGCGCCAGGGCACGGGCGCTTTCCGGGAACTCGATGTCGTAGCAAATCAGCAGGCCCACGCGCACGCCGTTCCACACGCACGTGCTGTAGCGGTCGCCAGCGTTGAACACGCCACGGTCGGACGCCCACAGGTGGGTCTTGCGATAACGCAAGGCCACGCCTTGCGGGGTGATCATCAGCGTGGTGTTGTAGAATTTGCCGTCGTCGTTTTCGGCCATGCCGATCACCACGGCGATGTTGCGAGCGTAAGCGGCCCGGATAATGGCCTTGACGGTCGGGCCGTCGATAGGCTCGGCAGTCGCTGCGACTGTTTCGGCAGAGGGGAAACCCATCAAGTGTGTTTCCGGGAACACGATCAACTGAGTGTCGGCTGCGCAAGCCGCAATGGACGCAAGGGCCCGTTCAAGGTTGTAGGCAGTGCCGTTGTCACGGCCTGCCAATTGAGCAAATTCGACCTTCATGGGTATTCCCGTTCTTTTATAAGTGTTCTCGTTGCCGCAGTATGCTTAGCCACAACCTGCCAGGGAATCACGCGGCGGGGGTAACCCGATAGGGGTAGAGAGATGACCATGTCGCTGGAAGACATCGCCTGGCACCGTTCAGTAGGGCAAATGATAGATGCCCTGGACCAGCCCAACTTCTGGACTCAGCTCGTGCGCCTGCTGAACCAATATGTCCCGTTTGACAGTTGGGTCGTGCTGCTCTTCAGCAGCGAGCACAAACCGCTGGTATTCGCCGAGTGCCCTGGGCAGGACGGCAGCCCCGACCAGTTGTTCCAGGACTACCTCAACGGCCTGTACCTGCTCGATCCGTTCTACATCGCCAGTCGCGAATACGCGCGCACTGGCCTGCTGCGCCTGGCCGAAGTGGCGCCGGAGCATTTCGAACTCACGGAGTACTACCAGCGCTACTTTCGCCTCAACGTGGTGGCCGATGAAATCCAGTTCAACAGCCATCAGCCAGATGGGCGCACCTTGTGCCTGTCACTGGGCTCGCGCCAGCGGTTTGACCGCGAACAGATCGCCCTGTTGTCGCTGATCCAGCCCTGGATATTGAGCCTGCTGCGCCAGCGTCTACCCTATGAACTCAGTCTGGTGAGTGCACCCGAGCCACCTGAACTGAACGACGAATGGGGCACGCACCTGACCGCACGCGAGTTGGACGTAGGTCGCTTGATGCTCAGCGGCTGCTCCAGCAAGGAAATCGCACGCAAGCTGGAGATCTCAGTCGAAACCGTGAAGGTTCACAAGAAACACATCTACCGCAAGCTGGGAATCAAGTCGCAGTCAGAGCTGTTCTCGATCTTTTTGCAGGCGCAAAAGGAATAGCAAGTACGCGCCTATGTCTGATGGGCTAATGGTAATTGAGCAGCAGTTCGTCAACACTCCCGTGCAAGCCTCCGATTCCAAAGAGCGGCTGCATGCTCCAAACCGTTGTATCGCCGGGGTAAACCGCCTCATTCTTGCTGTTCAAACCCGACTGAACAGTTAAGCCTGAAACAGGAAACCGTATGAGCCTGTCACTGTTAAGCCGTTATGCGTTTTTTGCCTTCTGCGTGATATTCACGCTCGCCAGCCTGCCGTTTATGCACCATGAATGGTTATGGCCCTTCAGCGCGGTGACGCTGGCCCTGAGCCTGCTGGGTATTTTCGACTTGCTGCAAGGCCCGCATGCGGTGCGCCGCAACTACCCGATCCTGGGCAATATTCGCTATTTGGTAGAAGCCATTCGCCCGGAAATTCGTCAGTACCTGCTGGAGTCCGACAGCGATGCGCTGCCCTTCTCACGTGCGCAACGCTCGCTGGTGTACTCACGGGCCAAGAATGAAAGCGCCGACAAGCCATTCGGCACACTGATTGACGTCTACCAGCCCGGCTTCGAATTTATCGGCCACTCCATGCGCCCGGCCCCACTGACAGACCCCAGCAGTTTTCGGATCACCATCGGCGGCCCGCAATGCACACAGCCGTATTCGGCATCGATTTTTAATATCTCGGCCATGAGTTTTGGCTCATTGAGCGCCAATGCGATTCGAGCGCTGAACCAAGGCGCCAAGCTCGGTAACTTTGCCCACGATACGGGTGAAGGCAGTATCAGTGCTTATCACCGCGAGAACGGTGGCGACCTGACATGGGAACTGGGCAGTGGCTACTTCGGCTGCCGTACGTCCGACGGCCGTTTCGACCCGGAACGCTTTGCCGCCCAGGCCTGCACGCCGCAAGTGCGGATGATCGAAATCAAGATGAGCCAAGGCGCCAAACCGGGCCACGGCGGGATTTTGCCCAAGCACAAAGTCACCCCCGAAATTGCCGAGACCCGTGGCGTGCCGCTGGGCGAGGACTGCGTTTCACCGTCACGTCACAGCGCGTTCTCAACCCCCATCGAACTGATGCACTTCATCGCGCAACTGCGTGAGTTGTCGGGTGGCAAACCTGTCGGCTTCAAGTTCTGCCTGGGGCATCCGTGGGAGTTCATGGGCATCGCCAAAGCCATGCTCGAAACCGGCATTCTGCCGGACTTCATCGTGATCGACGGCAAGGAAGGCGGTACCGGTGCAGCCCCGGTTGAGTTCACCGACCACATTGGCGCACCGATGCGCGAAGGTTTGCTGTTTGTGCACAACACCTTGGTCGGCCTCAACCTGCGCGACAAGATCAAGCTCGGAGCCAGCGGCAAGATTGTCAGCGCCTTCGACATTGCCAGCGTACTGGCCATTGGCGCGGACTGGGCCAACTCGGCGCGCGGCTTTATGTTCGCCATCGGCTGCATCCAGTCGCAGTCGTGCCACACCAACAAGTGCCCGACGGGTGTGGCAACCCAAGACCCGCTGCGTCAACGTGCGCTGGTGGTGCCCGACAAAGCGCAGCGGGTGTTCCAGTTTCATCGCAACACGCTGAAAGCGCTGGCTGAAATGCTCGCCGCCGCGGGCCTTGAACACCCCGCGCAACTCACGGCCAAACATTTGGTGCGACGCATGTCGGCCACCGAAATCAAACTGTTCTCGCAGTTGCACGTGTTCCTCAAGCCCGGCGAATTGCTGACGGGCGAGGTCAATGGCGAGTTTTATTCGCGCATGTGGCAAATGGCCCGAGCCGATAGTTTTGAACCGAACGAAATCAAAGCCGCTTAAGTGCGTACAAGGACTGTAAACGTGTTGAAAGTCATTGCTGAAGACTTCATCAAACCTGAACACCTCGAAAAGGTGCGCCCTTGGTACGCCGAGCTGGTGGAAAAAACCCGTTTGGAGCCCGACTGTATTGCTTACGACTTGTACATTGATCAAAAAGACCCGGGGCATTTCATCTTCGTTGAACAATGGCCCGATCAAGCCGCGCTGAATGCTCACTGCCAAAGTGAGCACTTCAGACGGCTGGTGCCGCAGATCAACGCGTGTCAGGCACGTGAGTGCACGTTTATGTTCATGGACGCGTTTTGATTAAACAGACGGGCGGCCAATACGCGCTGCCCTGAGACATTCTGCAATAGCCAGCCTTTGCAATTGCTGCGCAATACCCGCACCCTGCGCGCCGCCGATAAATAGCGCGCACTCACACTGCGCTCGTCGATTTTCATTAAACCTATGGTTGAGTAAACGCCGTCATGCTTAACGGACGCGATCTGCGCATCGACTTTTTTCGAGGTCTGGCGCTGATCTTTATTTTCTGGGACCACATCCCGCATAACCCGCTGGCTGCATTGACCGTGCGTAATTTCGGTCTCAGTGATGCGGCCGAGATTTTCGTGTTTCTGGCCGGGTATGCCGCCGTGCTGGCCTACGGGAAAATTGCCCGGCGTGATGGTTTGCTGGTTGCCAGCGTGAAAATCCTGCGGCGCGCTTGGGTGCTGTATGTGGTGCATATCTTTTTGCTGGCGGTGCTGATGGGCATCGTTTTCTTTGCCAACAGCCACATTGAAACCCGTGATCTGGTGCAGGACATGGGCTTGCAATACTTCTTGAGCAACCCGCAACAGGCGCTCACCGATGAATTGCTATTGCGCTTCAAACCCAACCTGATGGACCCCTTGCCGTTGTACATCGTGCTGCTGATCGGTTTGCCGCTGGTACTGCCGATGCTGCTGCGCAAGGCACGCTACGTGGTGGGTGTTTCACTGGCCCTGTATTTGATAGCGCCATACTGGAACCTGTCGTCGCAAGAAGGCGGGGTGTGGTTTTTCAACCCCATGGCCTGGCAGTTCCTGTTTATTCTCGGGGGAGCGCTGGCGCTGTACAGCCAAAATAACCCTGCCATTGACCCTCGACCTTTACGCCGTCAGCCACTGTTCTTGAGCGCTGCTGTTTATCTGCTGCTTACCGGGTTGTTGGCGCTGTCGTGGAAGTGGCCGCAGGTGCACGAGGCGTTCATGCCTGTGGCATTGGGTGAACTGATATACCCGATCAGCAAGACCAACTTGTCGCCCATGCGCTTGCTGCACTTTCTGGCCTTGGTCTATGTGGTGGCCAAACTGGTTCCGCACAGCGATTGGCTCAACCAGTGGTTTGCCCGGCAAATCTGCCGCATGGGCCGTTACTCGCTGGAGGTGTTCTGCCTGGGCGTGATCCTGGCCCCGCTGGCGGACATGTTCAACGCGCTGGGCGATGATGCCTGGATCATGCAAGTGTTCAGTGCGCTGTTGGGCGTGGGACTTATGGCCGTACTGGCCATGTGGCTCGACTGGAACAAGCGGCTGGGGCTGCCGCCTAATCGCCCCCTGTAAGAGCGAGCTCACTCCTACAGGGTCGGTTCCAGCCTGTTTAGCGAGCTGGCGAAGCCGCTGGCGTCTGTTCTTTAGGCGACAGTTTGAACACGTAGAACAACACCGTCAGCAGAATCAGGAACGCCGGGCCTACAAACAGGGCCACGCGGGTTTCTTCGAAGTAGGCCATCAACCCGACGACCATCAGCAAGAACGCCAACGCCGCGTACGAGCTGTAAGGGTAGAGCCACATGCGGTACTTGAGGCTGGCCGCTTCTTCTGGGCTGAGGTTTTTGCGAAAGCGCAACTGCGCCAGCAAGATCATCAGCCAGGTCCAGATTGCACCAAAGGTCGCAATCGCCGTCACCCACACAAACACTTTTTCAGGTGCCAGGTAGTTGAGCACCACGCCCAACAGCAACATCGCAATCGACAGCAGCAGCGCGTTACGCGGCACGCCGTTTTTGGAGGTGGTGGCGAAGTTGGCCGGGGCCTGGCCATTTTGCGCCAGGCTGTAAAGCATGCGGCCGGTGCTGAAAATGCCGCCGTTACAGGACGACAAGGCGGCCGTGATCACCACGAAATTGATGATGCCAGCGGCGGTCTTGATGCCCAGACGCTCGAAGGTCATCACAAACGGACTGCCCTGGGTGCCGATTTCGTTCCATGGGTAGATCGACAGAATCACGAACAGTGCGCCCACGTAGAACAGCAGAATGCGCCAGAACACCGAGCCAATCGCGCTCGGGATGGTCTTTTGCGGGTTCTTCGCTTCACCGGCGGTCAGGCCGATCATTTCTACGCCGAGGTAGGCAAACATCACCATTTGCAGGGACATCAAGACGCCCTGGATGCCATTGGGCATAAAGCCGCCGTGGGCCCAGAGGTTGGAGATACCCAACGCCACGCCGTTATTGCCGAAACCAAAGGCAATGATGCCGATACCGCCGAGCACCATCGCAATGATGGTGACGATCTTGATCAAGGCGAACCAGAACTCGAACTCACCGAACGCCTTGACCGCAATCAGGTTGATCGAGCCCATGCTGATCAACGCCGCCAGGGCCCAGATCCAGCGCGGAACGTCAGGGAACCAGATGCCCATGTACACCGCGACCGCCGTAATTTCCGCGACACAGGTCACTAGCCACAGGAACCAGTAGTTCCAGCCGGTCAAAAAGCCCGCCAATGGGCCGAGGTAGTCTTGGGCGTAGCGGCTGAAAGAGCCGGCTACCGGGTTGTGCACGGCCATTTCGCCGAGGGCGCGCATGATCACCAGAATGGCCAGGCCACCCAGGATGTAAGACAGCATGATGGCCGGCCCGGCCATTTCAATCGCTTTGGCCGAGCCCAGAAACAGGCCGACGCCGATACAGGCGCCCAGCGCCATCAAGCGGATGTGGCGTTCGCCCAGCTCGCGTTTGAGCGGGCCGCCCTGCGCGGTTTCACCGTGGGGTTGGTGGTTGCCGACTGGCATAAAAGTACAACCTCATAATTGTTATTGGGTGTGCATCAGTAGAGTGCTCTAGAAAGCCGGGCCGGTTGCCTGGCTCCCCCTTGTGAATGGCTCATACCTTGTGGGTCGACCGGTCATAAAGGAAATGCCCTACTGAGATCGGCGGCGAGTATTGCACAGGGTTGGTGCACAGTCATTCCCCTACCTAGGACGTATTTCCCCGTCTAGAAGGCTCTATTCCTACATTTTAAAAGGTGGCACGCTGCCTTCATCCTGATAAGGAAAGTCTGTGCAAGGCCTTCACAAATCCTTCGCCTGCGCCGAGCACCGTCTACGCTTCTCTTGAGCGCAATCAATAGGCGCACGTGGATCGACTGACTATGGGCGCACTGTGGCATTCCAATTCCAATACAACGTCGGAGCCACCCGCAACAATGGCAGAGCACCCGTCACCGCCACAAAAGCCAAAAGGCCGGGGTAAACGCTATGCATGGCGTCTGTTCTGGCTGTTGTTGCTGCTCGGACTGATTGCTCTGGGCTTTGCCATCGCCAAAGAGGTACGCACCTCGAAACTCCAGGCGCGTGAGTTCAGCCACTTTGCCGCCTCTCTCAGCTATTCAATGCACGCAGGCCCCAGCAACTCGATGCTCTATCCCGGCAACGGGCCTTTCGATCAACGTTTGGGCTACAGCGCACTGGGCGACTTTCTACCGCGCCTGCTAAAACGCGGCTACATGATCGAACAACAGACGCGCTTTTCACCTGAACTACTGAGCTACAGCCAGAAGGGTTTTTTCGTCCCGTACGCAGAAAAGATTCAGGCCGGACTCTCCATCACTGACTGCTCGGGCGCCTCGCTCTATCAATACAATTACCCGCAGCAGCTGTACGCCAACTTCGCGCAAATTCCGCCAGTGGTCGTACACAGCCTGCTGTTTATTGAAAACCGCGACCTGCTAGACCCCAAGCAGCCGCTGGCCAACCCGGCCGTGGACTGGCCGCGTTTTGCCATGGCCGCGTACTCGCAAATCGCCAAAATGCTGCATCTGCCGGGGCAATCTGCGGGTGGCAGCACGCTGGCCACGCAGTTGGAGAAATATCGGCACTCGCCCGATGGCCTGACGGTGTCGGGCAGCGAAAAACTGCGGCAGATGGTTTCAGCCAGCGTGCGGGCTTATCAGGACGGCCCGCAGACTTTGCTGGCCCGGCAAAAAGTGGTGCGTGATTACCTCAACAGCGTGCCGCTCTCGGCCGTACCCGGCCACGGCGAAGTTCACGGCATGGCTGAAGGGTTGCGCGTGTGGTACGACAGCGACTTCAATCAGGTCAACCAGCAACTGGCCAGCACCGCCACGGATGCTCACAGTCTGGCAAGCAAAGGGCTGGCATTGCGCGAAGTGTTGTCGCTGATGATTGCCCAGCGGCGACCTTCGTATTATTTGACCAAGGGCCGCAAAGAACTGGCGCAATTGACTGACAGCCACATCCGCTTGCTGGCGCAGAACAACGTGATAGACCCCGCACTGGCGTCTGCCGCGCTGGCCAGCCACGCGATCTATCGCGACTGGCAACTGGCGCCGACCACACAGGCCATCGAAACCAACAAAGGCATCAGCGTGGCCCGCAGTCGTTTGTCGACGCTGCTCAAACGCCCGCTGTATGACCTGGACCGCCTTGATCTGTCGGCCACCAGCACCTTGCAGGCTGACTTGCAAGGTCAGGTCAGCACGTACCTGCAACAACTGGCCGACCCTGCCGTTGCCAGCACACTCGGCCTGCTGGGCCCGAGCCTGCTGACCCCAGCCAGCACCGCGCAAGTGCGTTACAGCTTCACCCTGTTTGAACTCACCCCGGACGGCGCGCGGGCGCGGGTGCAGACCGACAGCACCGATCAGCCGTTCGACATCAACGAAGGCAGCAAACTGGAACTGGGCTCGACCGCCAAACTGCGGGTGCTGACCACTTACTTGCAGATTATTGCCGAGCTGCATGATCGTTACGGCGAACAGTCCAGCACCACCCTGAAAAAAATCCAGATGAGCGATCAAGATCCCCTGACCCGCTGGGCCCTGGGCTATCTGATTCAAAACCCCGGCGCCAAACTCGCGCCCATGCTCGACGCGGCCCTCAATCGCCAATATTCAGCCAACCCCGGCGAAGGTTTTTTCACCGGTGGCGGCCTGCATCACTTTCACAACTTTCGTAACCAGGACAACAACCGCAGCCCCAGCTTGCGCGACGCGATCCGTGAGTCGATCAACCTGCCGTTTGTACGGTTGATGCGCGACGTGGTGCGCTACACCTCCTATCAGTCGCCGAGCAACAACTCCGACCTGTTGAGCGATGATCAAAATCCGCGTCGCCAGGAATACCTGAGCCGCTTTGCTGACCGCGAAGGCACCACCTACATGCTCAAGTTCTGGAAAAAGTACAAAGGCAAGGACTCAACGGCGCGCCTTGATACCTTCCTCGACAGCATGCACCCCACTGCGATCAGAGTGTCGGCGGTGCATCGCTACCTGTTCCCGAACGCCGACCAGACCGCTTTCAACAGTTTTGTCCGCTCTCATCTGCGCACCGACAAAATCACTGACGAACGCTTGAACAAGCTCTACCAAAGCTATGGGCCGGGGGCCTACAACCTGCCAGATCAGGGCTACATTGCCAAAGTCCATCCGCTGGACCTATGGCTGCTGGGCTATTTACTGAAAAACCCGCAAGCCACCTTCCAGCAAGCCGCCGCTGCCAGCGAGTTTGAGCGTCAGGAGGTTTACAGCTGGCTATTCAAAAGCCGTCACAAGAGCGCCCGCGACAGCCGGATTCGCACCATGCTGGAGATCGAAGCGTTCCTGGACATTCATCAGCGCTGGCAGAAACTGGGCTATCCGTTTGACCATCTGGTGCCCTCTCTCGCCACCGCACTGGGCAGCTCGGGGGATCGCCCAGCAGCGCTCTCCGAACTGATGGGCATCATCCTCAACGATGGCGTACGTTTGCCGGTGTTGCGCATTGATACCCTGCATTTCGCCGCCGATACCCCCTACGAAACCCGATTGGTCAACGACCCGGACAAAGGCGTGCGGGTCATGCCCAGCGAAGTGGCGACCGCGATACGCGAAGCCCTTTCACAGGTGGTCGATGCCGGTACTGCGCGACGGGTATCGGGCAGTTTCAAGCTCAATGATGGCAGCCCCTTGGCCATGGGCGGCAAGACCGGCACCGGTGACAACCGCATCGAAAGCATGGGCGCGGGCGGGCGGGTCATCAGCTCCAAGTCGATCAATCGCACCGCCACGTTTGTGTTTTACATCGGCCCGAAACACTTCGGCACCCTGACCGCCTTCGTTCCGGGCCGCTCGGCGCAAGCCTTCAAATTCACCTCCGCGCTACCGGTGCAAGTGCTCAAAGGCATGGCGCCGATCCTCACGCCGTACCTGCAAACAGGCACCCATACGTTGTGTCAGGTGCCCGCCCCAGTGCAAACAGCAAGCAAATAACCTGTGGGAGCGGGCTTGCCCGCGATTGTATCGACGCGGTTTAACAGAAAAACCGCATTGCCTGCATCGCTGGCAAGCCAGGCTCCCACAGGTTTCTGAAGTGAACCCATTGTTGCGAATCATTACCGTTCGTCAGCTCTATTTGTGCATTCTTAAGATATATCTTAAGTTGCTTCTCACAAACACAGAGGACGAAGAGAAATGAGAGAACATCATCACCACCACAACCATCGCGAACACAACGTGGGCCAAGACGGCTTCGAAAAACGAGCCGGTCAACGCGGTGGACGCGGCCCACGCGTATTCGCCCCCGGCGATCTGAAATTACTGCTGCTGGCCTTGATTGCCGAGCAGCCCTGCCACGGCTACGACCTGATTCGCCAAATCGAAGGCATGTTCGATGGCGCTTACAGCCCGAGCCCCGGCGTGATCTACCCGACCCTGACCTTTCTTGAAGAAAGTGAACTGATTGAAGGCGACGCCGAAGGCGGGAAAAAACGCTACAGCGTGACCGACGCCGGTCGCCAATCGCTGATCGATCAAACCATTGCCCTGGACGGTGTGCGCATGCGCATCGACGTCAGCAAGCGCTCCTTGCGCGGGCATGATCGCCCTGCCGAAATTCACGAAGCGGTGCACAACCTGCGCCACGCTTTGCAAATGCACCACGGGCGCTGGAACCCGGCCGAAATTGCCCGCGTGCGAGACCTGCTCAATAACACCGCCAAAGCCATCGTCGATGGTCCTGTCACTGCCCAGCCTGCGCAGGAGAACGCTGAATGAATACCGCTAATACCCAAACCATTCACCGCGTCATGCATGAAATCAAACGCCGCAAACTGGAAGTATTGCGCGTGGTCGACCTGACCCCGCGCATGCGCCGCATCACCGTGGGCGGGCCCGAGCTGGCAGGCTTTATCAGCTTGGGCAGTGACGACCACGTGAAACTGTTTTTCCCACAGACCGACGAAGAAAAGACCGCGCTTGAAAACCTGGCGTTAAGCGCCGGGGCCAAAAGCAACGCCATGCCCCCTATGCGCGACTACACCCCACGCCGCTATGACTTGGACACACTGGAACTGGATTTGGATTTTGTGTTGCACGGTGACGGCCCTGCCTCCACCTGGGCAGCGAAGGCCCAGCCGGGTCAGTTCCTGCACATCGGCGGCCCACGCGGCTCGATGATCGTGCCGGACATTTTTGACAGCTATCTGTTGATCGGCGATGAAACCGCCCTGCCTGCGATTGCTCGTCGTCTTGAAGAGTTGCCGGCCAATCGCCGTGCACTGGTTGTGGTTGAAGTCGAAAATGCGCAAGAGGAACAGCCGCTGAAAAGCGCCGCTTCCGTTGAGGTGATCTGGGTACATCGCGATGCGCCAGGCGAGGATTTGCTGCGCACCGTTGAAAAGCTGAAGATCCCGAGTGGCGACCTGTACGCATGGGTCGCCACCGAAAGCGCGCTGTCGCGCAAAGTACGCCGCGTATTGCTCGACACCCATGACTTGAACGATGAATTCGTTAAGGCCGTCGGTTACTGGCGTTTGGATGACAGCTCCGAAGAATAAGCCCCACACATCTCCCTGTAGGAGCGAGCTTGCCTCGCGATCTTTTAGAAGATCAAAAGATCGAGAGGCAAGCTCGCTTCTACACGGTCTGGCGACCGCGCCACCGATCAATCACCACCACAACCAGCGCCACGAACACAAACCCCGCCAAAATCCCGAACGCATTCACAAACGTCTGTGCATAGCCCAGTTTTTCGACATCTATAAATGGATACGGGTACACACCCAGCAGGTGCCCTCTCAACAGGATGTAGGCGAAGTACACGATCGGGTACAGCCCCCAGAGCCCGATATAACTCAGGCGTAACGTGCCCTTGGGCACGCAACACCACCAGTACAGCGTGAACAGCACGGGCATGACGTCGTGCAGCAACTCATTGGCCAGCCATTGCAGGCCTTGAGGCTGCCACAGATTACGCAGCAACAGGTTGTACGCCACGCCCACCACGATAATGCTCACGCCAATACCGCTGCTGACCCACGGTTGCAGGAAGAAAGTCCTGCCCTTTGAGCTGCGCGTGTCTGCCGCATAGGTCAATACTGTCGCGACCAGGGTGTTGGTCAAAATGGTGAAAAAACTGAAATAGTTCACCAGTCCGCCCAGCAGGCTCGCACCCGATGTCCAGCGAGCGAGCAACACCATGTCGAGCTGAATCGCCAGCCCGCTCCAGCCCAACAGGGCCATCAAGGTCAACAACCTGTGCTTTTGCACAATCCTCATACGCGGTTCAAATCTCGCGTTTGGTGCGGGCGTATTTCACGTAGAGCTTCTCGACCTTTTCCCGCGCCCATGGCGTTTTGCGCAAGAACGTCAGGCTCGACTTGATGCTCGGGTCGCTCTTGAAGCAGCGAATATCAATGCGCTCAGCCAGCCCTTCCCACTCGTAATGCGCCACCAGCGCAATGAGGATCTGTTCCAGCGTCACGCCGTGCAATGGGTTGTTGTTGGGTTCAGTCATGCCGAGCCTTTGTAAGCAGAAGAGGGAAAGCCGCGCACCTTAGCCGAGCCCCTGCTCAGGGGGAAGTCATTTGGCACAGAGTGAGTTTAGACGGGGCAAAACAGATGTTGAGAAAGTTCCGCTTGGCGCGACCAAATGCGATGTTATATTGTAACTATAAATATCGATATCAAGCGCGCACGGCGCCACCGCTTTCATCCCCCTTGCCAAGGAACCTGCAATGTCTTCCCCTGCTTTCCCACGCCACCTGCGACGTCTACGCCTGACCCCGCTTGCCACTGCGCTGCTCATTACCTCCCCCGCCTACGCCTTGGAATTGCAAACCCAAGTGATCACCGGCAACCCCTTGGGCAGCAGCCAATTGGCAGCTCCTACCACAGTCCTGGAAGGTGATGACCTCACGCTGCAACAACAAGGCAGCCTCGGTGAAACCCTGAACAAACAGCCGGGCGTGTCTTCGTCCTACTTCGGTCCGGGCGCAAGCCGACCCATCATTCGCGGCCTGGATGGCGACCGGATTCGCATTTTGCGCAATGGCGTCGGCGCGCTGGACGCTTCGTCTCTGTCGTACGATCACGCGGTGCCTCTGGACCCGGTCAACGTTGAGCGCGTCGAAATCGTACGCGGCCCGGCCGCCCTGTTGTATGGCGGCAACGCCATCGGCGGCGTGGTCAATACCTTCGACAACCGCATCCCCACCGAAGCCATCGACGGCATTCATGGCGCAGGCGAACTGCGTTATGGCGGCGCCGACACCACGCGCAGCAGCGCGGGCAAACTGGAAGCCGGTGACGGCACGTTCGCCTTGCACCTGGACGCCAACGCCCGCGCGTTCAACGACCTGAAAATCCCCGGCTACGCCCGTGACCGCCATGCCCCGGCAGTCGACGATGACGACGACCAAAAGAAAGGCCGCCTGGGTAACAGCGGTGGCCGTCAAGACGGCGGCGCGGTAGGCGGCTCCTACACCTGGGACGATGGCTACGCAGGCTTGTCCTACAGCAACTACGACGCCAATTACGGTTCACCGGCCGAGCAAGACGTGCGCATCCGCATGAAGCAGGATCACTACGCGTTCGCCTCAGAAATACGCAATCTGCAAGGCCCGTTCAGCTCGCTCAAATTGAATGCCGGTTACACCGATTACCAACACAGCGAAATTGAGGGCGGCGAAGTCGGCACCACCTTCAAGAACAAAGGCTACGAAGCGCGCATCGAAGCACGCCACGTGCCGATCGGCCCGCTCAACGGCGTGATTGGCGCACAGGTCAATCGCAATGAGTTCTCGGCCTTGGGTGAAGAAGCCTTTGTGCCGCAGACAGATACCAACAGCGGCGCCGTCTTTATTCTTGAAGAATTGCAAGCCACTGATCGCCTCAAACTCAGCCTCGGCGGGCGTTTGGAGCACACCGTGGTCGACCCGGATGCCAAGGGCAATGAGCGTTTCGAGGCCGCTGACAGCTCCAAAACCTTCACTGCGGGCAGCCTGTCTTCAGGCGCCGTGTTCACCCTGACCCCGATCTGGTCGTTGGCCGCCACCTTGGGCTACACCGAACGCGCACCAACCTTCTACGAGCTGTATGCCAATGGCGCGCACGTTGCCACTGGCACCTATGAGCTGGGCAACCCTAACCTGTCAAAAGAAAAAGCCGTGTCCAGCGACCTGGCACTGCGCTTTGACAATGGCACCCACAAAGGCAGCGTCGGGGTGTTCTACAGCCACTTCTCCAATTACATCGGCTTGCTGGGCACAGGTCGTACGCTGAATGACGAAGGTGAGCCGGACGCAGACGGTATTCCCGAGTACACCTACTCCGGGGTACGGGCACGTTTCACCGGCTTTGAAGCCTCGGATCACTGGAAGCTGGGCGAAAGTGCATACGGGAAATTTGCACTGGAACTGTCGGGCGACTACACCCGCGCCACCAACCTCGACACCGGCGAAGCCTTGCCACGTATTGCTCCGCTGCGCCTGAGCAGTGGTTTGCTGTGGGAACTGGACCGCTGGCAAGCGCGGGTCGACGTTGAACATGCGAGCAACCAGGGTCGCGTACCCGACAACGAATCGGGCACCAATGGCTACACCACCTTGGGCGCCAGCGCGGGCTATCACTTTGATGTTGGCAGCAGCCAATGGCTGGCCTTCGTCAAAGGCGACAACCTGACCAATCAGACTGTGCGCTATGCCAGTTCGATTCTGCGCGACATTGCCCCAGCACCCGGTCGCGGGATTGAAGTCGGATTGCGTACGACCTTCTAACCCATAAACCCTGTCGTTGTAGGAGCGAGCTTGCCTCGCGATCTTTTGATCTTTAAATGCAAAAGATCACGAGGCAAGCTCGCTCCTACACATTTATTTCAAACCCCTTCCCGTCCCCATTTCCCGCAAACACCCGCGAACGTGAGGCAAAAAGCCTCTGAGACGAACGGTCGCAGCCCACTGTTACAGAATCAGAAATGATCCATGTCACTTAAAGTGCTGTTTCTAAACGTTTCAGCGCTTTATCATTTCCGCACTAAGGGCTGAAACGTTTCATTCATCCCTTCAATCTTAAAGTGTGAGTCCTGCTGCCAAAGACAGCGCTACCCACGCCACAGCCCTACCAAAAAGACTTTCATCTCGACCTATGTCCACATTCCTGACTTTGCGCAAACACAGCGCGCTATTCCCTATGGCCGGGCAAAAAGCCCTGGCCCTGATCGGCGGCATCACCGCCCTGGGCCTCGCCAGCTGCGCACAAGCCGCTCCGGCTTTCGACAGCGACTCAAAATGGATGCTGGGCGATTGGGGCGGCACCCGTACCGAGCTTGCGAAAAAGGGCTACAGCTTCTCGCTCGATTACGTCGGTGAAGTGGGTTCCAACCTGCACGGTGGCTATGACCACGACCGCACAGCGCGTTACAGCGATCAGTTCGGCCTGGGCACTCACCTGGACTTGCAGAAAATTTTGGGCTGGCACGACGCTGAATTTCAACTGACGATTACCCATCGCAGCGGCAACAACATCAGCAACGACCGGATCAATGATCCACGGGTTGGCGGCTTCACCTCGGCGCAAGAAGTCTGGGGCCGTGGCCAAACCACCCGCCTGACGCAGATGTGGTACCAGCAAAAGTTTTTCGATCAGAAACTCGACATCAAGGCTGGCCGTTTTGGTCAGGGCGAAGACTTCAACAGCTTCCCTTGCGACTTCCAGAACCTGGCGTTCTGTGGCTCGCAGGTCGGGAACTGGGCGGGCAGCATTTGGTATAACTGGCCCGTCAGCCAATGGGCGCTGCGGGTCAAATACCACCTGACGCCTGAGCTGTATGCGCAAGTCGGCGCTTATGAGCAGAACCCGTCCAACCTGGACCGCGGCAATGGCTTCAAACTCAGCGGCAGCGGCACTCAAGGTGCAGTGTTGCCGGTTGAGCTGGTATGGACCCCGAAAATCAATGGCCTGCCAGGTGAATACCGCGCCGGTTATTACTACAGCAGCGCCAAGGCAACCGACGTTTACAAGGATGCCAATGGCCAGCCGGCGGTCTTGAGCGGCGAAGCCTATCGCAGCAGTTCGAGCAAACACGGCATGTGGCTGGGCGTGCAACAACAACTGACCACCCGCGCCAGTGATCAATCCCGAGGGTTGAGCGTGTTCGCCAACGCCACCCTGCACGACAAGAAAACCAACGCCATCGACAACTATGTCCAGGCAGGCGTTGTGTACAAAGGCGTGTTCGATGCACGCCCCAAGGACGACATCGGCTTCGCGATGGCTCGGGTGCACGTCAACCCGGCCTTCCGTAAAAATGCCGAAGCCACCAACCAGGCCCATGCCATTTACAACTTTGACAACCCGGACTACTTGCCGCCTCAGGACACTGAATACAGCGCCGAATTGTATTACGGCGTGCACGTAACCAACTGGCTGACTGTTCGACCCAACCTGCAATACATCCGCCATCCCGGTGGCGTCAACCAGGTGGATGACGCACTGATCGGCGGCCTGAAGATTCAAAGTTCGTTCTAACGAACGAGCAGCCGGCGGCAAGTGACTCGCTACACGCTTGCCGCTACATTTCATTTACAACGGAGAACCACACTATGAGCACTGACGGTGCTTTCAGTAAAAGCCGCCTGCTACCGACACTGCTCGGTATCTTGCTGGTGCTAATGGGCCTGGCCATGTTGGCCGGGGGTATCAAGCTGGTCGCGCTCGGCGGGTCGACGTATTACCTGCTGGCCGGTATCGGCTTCGGGTTATCGGGCGTACTGCTGATCGCTGGGCGCCGTGCTGCATTGGCCCTGTACGCGCTGGTACTGTTCGCCAGCACCGTATGGGCGCTGGTGGAAGTCGGTCTGGACTGGTGGCAACTGGTGCCGCGTCTGGCCCTGTGGTTCGCCATCGGTATCGTCCTGCTGTTGCCATGGTTGCGTCGTCCGCTGTTGCGCGGTCAGTCGGCACCTGTGGCCACTGGCGCACTGAGCATCGCCGTGGTGTTGGCGGGTGTTGCTGCACTGGCTAGCCAGTTCACCAACCCTGGCGAAATCAAAGGCGAACTGGGTCGCGATGCCGTACCGGGCATGGCCAACACCGCACCGGCCATGCCGGATGGCGACTGGCAGTCCTACGGCCGTAGTGGCTATGGCGACCGTTACTCACCGCTGAAAGAAATCACCCCGCAGAATGCGCACAAGCTGGTGCCAGCCTGGACCATGCGCACCGGTGATATTCCTGGCGAAGGCGATCCCGGCGAAACCACGGCCGAGAACACCCCGCTGAAAGTCAACGGCATGCTGTATGTGTGTACCCCACACAGCCAGGTGATCGCCCTTGACCCAGACAGCGGCAAGGAAATCTGGCGCTACGATCCGAAGATCAGCACGCAAAATGCTGCCAACTTCAAAGGCTGGGCACACATGACCTGCCGCGGCGTGAGCTATCACGACGAAAACGCCTACGCCAAAGCCAGCACTGAACAAAGCGCTGCCGAGCCTGCTGCTGCCACTTCGAGCAACGCTTGCCCACGCCGTCTGTTCTTGCCAACTGCCGACACCCGTCTGATTGCACTCAATGCCGACACCGGTAAGGTCTGCGAAGAGTTCGGTGACCACGGCTCGGTAGACCTGCGCCACAACATCGGCAGCTTTGCACCGGGCGGCTACTACTCCACCTCGCCACCTGCCGTGACCAAAGACCTGGTGGTGATTGGCGGCCACGTGACCGACAACATCTCCACTGACGAGCCATCCGGCGTAATCCGTGCGTACGACGTGCGTACCGGCAAGCTGGTCTGGAACTGGGACAGCGGCAACCCGGACGACACCACGCCGATTGCCGAAGGCAAAACCTACACCCGTAACTCGCCTAACATGTGGTCGATGTTCTCGGTCGACGAAAACCTCGGCATGCTGTACCTGCCGATGGGCAACCAAATGCCTGACCAATATGGCGGCGACCGTACCGAAGACTCCGAGCGTTACAGCGCAGGCGTGACCGCTCTGGACATCAACACCGGTAAAGTCCGTTGGTACCGTCAGTTCACTCACCATGACCTGTGGGACATGGACGTGGGCGGTCAGCCTACCTTGATGGACCTCAAAACGGCTGATGGCGTGAAACCGGCGCTGCTGGCTTCGACCAAACAAGGCAGCATCTACGTTGTTGACCGTCGCACTGGCGAAGACATCGTACCGATCCGCGAAATCCCGGCACCGGGCGACGCCGTTGCTGGCGACCACACCTCGCCAACCCAGCCGCGTTCGGACCTGAACATGATCCCGCCAGTGCTGACTGAGCGTGACATGTGGGGCGTTACCCCGTTCGACCAGATGCTGTGCCGGATAAACTTCAAGTCCCTGCGTTACGACGGCATGTACACCCCGCCATCGCTGCAAGGTTCGATCGTGTATCCAGGCAACTTCGGCGTGTTTGACTGGGGCGGCATTTCGGTCGACCCAGTGCGTCAGATCGCGTTCCTGAACCCTAGCTACATGGCCTTCACCTCCAAACTGGTCCCACAGGCAGACGTTGCCGCCATGGGCCCACGTAAAGGCGAAACCTCGGGTGTACAACCGAACAAAGGCGCCCCTTACGGCGTGATCCTGGAACCCCTGTTGTCGCCCGTTGGCCTGCCTTGCCAGGCGCCTTCGTGGGGTTACGTTGCGGCGGTCGACCTGACCAACAACAACGTCATCTGGAAACACAAAAACGGCACCGTGCGTGACAGCTCGCCGGTACCGATCCCACTGCCAATGGGCGTTCCAAGCCTGGGCGGCACCGTTACCACAGCCGGTGGCGTTGCCTTCCTGAGCGGCACCCTTGACCAATACCTGCGTGCTTACGACGTCAACAACGGTAAAGTCCTGTGGGAAGGTCGCCTGCCAGCAGGCGGCCAAGCCACCCCAATGACCTACGCCGGCAAAGACGGCACCCAATACGTGGTGGTCATGGCGGGCGGCCACGGTGGTCTAGGCACCAAAAAAGGTGACTACATCATGGCGTTTAAACTGGCTGAGTAAGTTTTAGAGCTGGTTTCAGGAAAGGCGGCTATCGAGAGATAGCCGCCTTTTTTTGTGGCTGGGGTTTGAGGTTAAAGCGAACGGGCTGCCAGTTCTGCTTCGCGGGCGGCGATGGCGAGTTCTAACTCTGGAGAACGTTTAGCCCATTGCTCGGGCGGGAGGGGTTTGGACCATTCGATGATGTCGGGGCAAGGAAAGTCAGGGAGTGGATACAGCTTTAATCGTTCAAGCGCATCGATAAGAAAGGTATTGAAGATAAATATTCCGCAGAACCCCTCCCACACCAACGTCATAAACCAGCCTTTACGTTTAGCGGCTATGAAAAGATTGTCCACATAAGTAGCGAGTATGCCTTTGGGGTAGTGGAATCTAGCACTATTATCTTTTACGACGTGCGGCCCAATCTCCATATAACTGCGCATACATTCCCACTGCGCCATCGCCCCCTCACTCGATCCGCAGTTAAACCCCCAGAATACGTGTTTATTACTCTCTTCAGCGTGCGGATCCGGGTTATCGAAACTTATAAACAGCATGCCCATTGAGTGTGTGCCCACTTGACTGACCGTCGAGTGTTCCGAAGTGGCGGCGGTTACCGTCTCCCAAGGTACAATCCAGTAGTTGCCGTTTTCACGAGGAACACAGACTTCTCGGCGTTGACGATTGAAACGAATGGGTAGTGGGGTTGGTTGGAATAAGCTATGAATCAACATCAGTATGGGGATAGCTAATATGCAAGTTCCATACAAAACGATATCCGTATCATTCATCACAAAAGCAAGAAATATAAAAAGCATAATCATCGGCCACAAAATCAACATCCCAGAACTAATACTGTAGCTCCCAATATCTAAATACACATCACACTTACGCCAAATAACATTTACCATATCAACTGCCGACTCACCCGTCGGTATGGCGAGAGGGGCCAGGTGATCTTGTTGAGAAAACAGACTTTTCTTACTTGTTCCTGCCGCTGGCACGCTCATCGTTTTATACCTGGCTGCAAGAAAACTGAAACTTGTTGACCGCCAAGTGTGTAACGCCTTGTAGTGTCCAATTCAGGTGTTGGGTCATTACGCAAGGCGATCACTCCCGTGGCTGCACTCAATGTAAACGCAACACCTCGCTCTCCCCCCACAAAGTTGAGGGCGCCTAGCATTGAGGTCAATGGAGTGTGGTATCGCAAGCGCAAAGAGACTGTAGTGGGTTGCGAAGCGAATAAGTTAGGCACCGTGTTGAATGGGCCACTCAATCGTAAACCTTGGCCTTGGGTATGCGGAATCCACTCACACCGACTGTGGTGTATCCAACAGTCGCCAATATCTTGCATAGGCTCTTCACGAGCGTATTTCCCCTCACCACTTTTTATCCGTTCGCGCATCGCCAGAGTATCCAGCGGGTTACCAATCATGGTGATGTCTAGATAAACATTACTGGGCTCCGCCCCTGGCAGGTCTATGGTGAGTGTTTTGATCGCACTTTTAATTACGCCTGATTGCAATGCATTCATTACACTTTTTGGTTCGGCGGATTCGAAGCTGACTCTAGGGGTGTAAAGAATGCCGTATAAACGATTAAGTTCGTCTTGCTGGGCATCGAATGCTATGGGGGTCAGGTCGCGGGCACGAGACTTTGACCAGCAGCAATCATTTAGAAAAATCTGCATAGGTTTTTGCTGAAAATACCAAGCAATCAGATAGAGCACACCCAGTACCGCAATCAGGAAATTCAGTGGCCCCATCCAAAATAGAAACCGTGAAAGCGCCATTGCAGCACTGAGATTTCCGCTGAGAGCTCTCAAAGTGAAAATCACTCCATTGAGTGTTACAGCCCCAAAAGTAGCAATTTGACCACCGACTACATTTCTACGCATCTGCAGCCAAGGATCGATAGAGCCTTGTGCGTTTTCAAGTTGTAGTTGGAGAGACTTAATCTCATAGATTGCAGCCACACCAGAAAGCCCTCCAATAACCCCTCCTAACAGTGTGCGCAAAGGTGCTACAGCTAATCCCATCGAAAACCGAGCAGTCCTACTCACCTGACTATCAATCACCGCCACCAATGCCGCCCCGGCATAAAGCGTCGCTGACCAAGTATCGTTGATACGCTGCTGATCCATCCCTTCCAACGCACCCGCCTGCCCCAAATAATTACTGGCATTCCAACTATTGAGCAGCAACGCTGTCAAAGCGATCAAACCACCACTGTTTTTAACTGCCACAGAGTCGACAATTTTTGAAACATGACCAAGGCCGATGGCTTTACCCGTGGTGTTAACCCATTGGCTAAGGTCTTCCGCGGCTTTGCCGAATTGCTGCAACACCTGATATTTTCCTTGGCTCATTAACCGCAGACCAATTTGGTGAGCCGCTCGGGTGGCGGACATCATGGCAAGCCACGGCCCTTTCAGCGGTTCTCCCGTTTTGCTGCTGAGCAACAACAATGATGCGCTCAGGCGTTTTACGAGGGTGTTCCAAAGGCTATAGGTGTTGCCCGCCATAGCACTGAGCCCAGACAGAATGTTGAGACCCTGCGGCCCCAGCACCTTACTCATTGCGGCTATCGCATTGGCCTGATTTTCAATTTCCAACGCTGCCATCAATTCAGTCGCACGGCTGCTGGTATTGACCGCCCCCTCAAGTGTGGGGCTCCAGCCGTAAAACAATTGCCGCAACGCGCCGTCATCCGCACTGCGCACGTACTCTGCATATTGCTCGGCCCCAACATTGCGTAAACATTGGGCGCTAAGACAAGCCAAGACCAGTTCATCCAGCCATTGGCGGTGTTCGCTGTCGTGGTAATCCACAAACCACGTGCCGCTGTGATGTCGCAGCAAGTACACGCCACGATCAGCGTAGAGGGCTTCGTGTCGTTGTTGCAGGTGAGAAAAATGCTTCGGGGCGGTTTGGTCGAGCCAATGATTCATGGCAGGCAAGTCGATGTATTGCTCAACTTTATCGCTGGTATGAGTATTGTCTTTGTTACTGAGTTTACTAACCTGGTACTCGAGCACCATTTCCATAATCTGGTCATGAAACTTCAGCGGGATAAATCCACGGATCGGCGCCACAGCGGCTTGTTCGCGCAGATGAATCTCGTGTAGCCGTGTGTCTGCTTGCTGTTTGGTAAACGGAGAGCCATGAGCAACATTGGCGGCGTAACGATCGCGGGCCAATGCTTCAAGCCGTTTACGAGTATCCAGCAGCATTTGCGCCTGCTCACGCGTCAGTTCAATGTCCTGCTCGCGGTAGCGGTAAATCAACATCCCGATGACTTCGTCGGGATCTTCTGTAATCAAACTACGAACAAACCCGCCAATACTCAGCCGTAAGTTGTTATCGGCTTGCCATTTTTCATGCCGAGATTCGATCAGTTCTTGTTCGTGGTTGATGTCGCGCAATACGCCGAGATCGTCATCCAAACACACCAGTACGGTGTACAAACCGCGTGATTGGCTGTGGACGGTTTCCATCAGGCTTTGGGTCGTGGTCGGCGCCCATGACACGGCGCTCCACTCGCCCGGCGCAGGGACGTCATCGGGAACCGGCGGGTACTGCGCAGCCACTTTCGCTCGCTCACTGAGCCAGTGCTGGGTGTCGGTATAGGCTTTGATCGTGTTGGGCGTTGGGTCTTTAATCGCCTCATTGCCCAATTCATCCGCACGCTTTTGCAGTGTGGGCTGATTGCGCTGGTAATCGATCGCCAACGCCAAGTCATAGGTGCTCGGGATCAACTCACCCATCACCTGCTTGGCTTCGCCCAACGGCACGCAATGCGGGGCTTGCAGGGTGTTCGCGACTTGCCGCAGGTCCAGGCGGCGCATGCGCTGGGTGCGATTTTCGGGTTCGCTGAGTTGTTCGCAAGAGGTCGAGTTCAGCGGGATTTCGCTGTAGAGCATCCAGGCTTCCTGATGCTTATCCAGCGCTATACCACTCTGGGTGCCGACGTTGATGACGGTGTCATCGCCATCCAGTTCTTGACTGCGCAGCAGGTTGTTTTCAGCCATCGCATAGCGCTGAAGCGGGCCGTCGCCTTGCCACACATAGAGAAAGCCCGTGCGCAGAAGACGTGCTGCCATCGGGTGGCTTTGGGTTTCTACGCCGGGCTGGAAGGCCGGGTGGCTGGCGGGCGCTTCGCTGAGGGCGTAACGCACCGGAACCACGAAGATGTGGGGTGGGCTGGCCTGACATTGGCGAACGGTGCTGTTGATGTCGGTATGCGGGCGGGCCTTGGCCGCTCGCGTGGCTTCAGCCAAATTGACCACTGCGGCCAGACGTTTATCGACACTCATGCAGTCACCTCCCCAGTCATAAGTTGGCGTGTTAACTCATCCTGTAAATGATCAAGCCGCTGTTGCGGTGTCACGTTGCGTGCGGCCAGTACTTGGCGATAGACCTCATGGCCCGGGACATCTGGAAACGTCTCACCGAAATACGCATACACGCCGATCCAACACATCACTTCATCCTCTGCGCTGTAGCCTTGGCGCGCGGCATTACGCTGACAGTCTTGTGCCCATTGCTGCTGGGCTTGTGGGTCGAGCCCTTGCAGGCACTGAGGGAAATAGCGCTGGCAGTGATCAATCATTCGTTGGGTAAATTGGCTCCGTTTGCCTTGGCACAGATGCTCAAGTTGCTGCGTGCTTAAGCTCAGCCAAGGCGTTGCCGCGTATTGGCCGCTCGGCTGATCAGGATTTTCCTGACGGATAAAAAGTCCATTGGCCAACCGAATTAAGCGCACCGGCCCCATCAGCCGGTCTCGCTCAGCGTCAGGCAAATCGCCCAGCCATAAGCGGGTAATTCGAGGGTCGTAGAACCGGAAAAATGCGCTGACGCCGCCTTCAAGTTGCACATGCACCAGGCTGCGCAAATGGGCGATCAGGTCGCTTTCATTGGCCTCTGACTCCAACCAGATGCCTGCGCGGGTTTGCCACTCTTCGGCAAAGGTATTAGCCAGTGCAGTGTTGGGTTCTACCGCGACCAGCAGCGGGCCAATGTTCGCCAAGTCGGCGTAACGGGTGGTCAAGTACAGGGCCTGGGGGGCGGCTTTTGGCGCCATCTGAAACAGGCGTACATGGAGATCTGGAATCTGGTTGCTATCGAGCAACAGGTAGGCGCGCGTCATGCTTGACCTTCTTTGAGGGCCTGACAGGTCAAGCACACGGGCTCCACCTCATCGGCGGATAATTCGAATACACGTGCCTGGTCAACCAGTGCCACCGCCGTCATCACCTCGACCCCGTCCGGCACCGCCAACAACGCAGGCAAGCCCGGTATCGGCACGCCGCCGGGCAGGATCGGTGAGCTGCTGTAAATGCCGAGCGGGGTCAGCATCAGGTGTTGCCCACCCGCCATCAGGGTCATGCTCGCGCCGCCGTTCACCACCAGCGTGGCCCCGGCTTTGATGTGCGCGTGCACCCCGGCTTCAATCGCCATCACCAGACCGACGCGGGTGTGGCTGGTCATGGCGACGGTAGTGAAGTCATTGCTCTGGATTTCAACCTTGCGGTCGCCACTGATGGTCTGCTGGTCTTCTGCCCCAAGCGCCACTACGTTGTTGCCAACGATGGTCTCTTCACGCTTGCCGTCGACCTGCACGTGGCTGTCGTTTTCGATGTGTTGCGCCATGTCGCGCTGGGCGTGCAGGTAGATTTTTTCCTGACCTGTGCGGTCTTCGATGCGCAACTCGTTGTAGCCGCCACCGCCCGGTGTGCTGCGACTGCGAAAGACGCTTTGGGTTTTCTCGGCCGGCAACTTGAGTGCGCTCGGGGTCATGCTCGACACCAGGCAGCCCGACACCAGCGGCTGGTCGACGTCTCCTTCGAGGTAGCTGACCAATACTTCCATCCCCACTCGGGGGATGGTCACCGCGCCGTAGCTGTCACCTGCCCAACTGGAGGCGACACGCAGCCAGCAACTGCTGCTGTCGTCGTCCGCCCCGCTGCGATCCCAATGAAAGCTGACTTTGATTCTGCCGAACTGATCGCAGTGGATTTCCTGATCAACTGGCCCGGTAACCCGAGCCGTCTGGTTGCCATGGAGGCGCGGCTTGTCGAAAACGACAGCCGAGCGGTAGGTCACGTTCTCGGGAGTGGCAAGAAAGCGGTTGCGGTAGCCCTGGGCAAAGTCCAGTGAATGCTCGATCTGCGATTGACCGCCCTGTTCTTCCAGCACCTGCGGCTGCTTGCCTTCGTGATGGACGTGAGTCAACAACCACGGCGCATTCCAGTCGCTGTAGGGGTGCTCACTCAGGGTTAAAAAATGGCCGCTGCTCAAGCTCGGCTGATCACTGTGGCCGCTGGCCTGACTGTCATCGCTCTGATGCTGCTCCAGGCTTCTCTGGCTTTGGCGTTCGCCGTGTGCGTCGTTGTTGAAGCGGCCGGGGTAGGTGTAATGCTCAAGCGGGCGCCGATTGGAGTCGGCGCGGCTATCGGCTTGCAGCGTGCGACTGGCCGTCTTGAAATCGTAATCGCGACGCAGGGTACTGTTGGTCCAGGTCTTCAGGCGCAGATCAAAGCGGTCGACTGCCGCTTCTTCGGCCACCATGCCACCGCTTTGCACGAAGGGCGTCGCCCGCGCCAGCGGAGTGAAAGCCGCCTGTCCATCACCGAACTGCAAGTAATGGGCGTCGGACGAATGCTTGAAGTGATAGTGAATACCCTCCTCAAAGCACAGCCGTTGGATGAAGTGCAGGTCTGATTCGCCGTACTGCACGCAGTATTCACGCGGCGTATAGGTCGATTGCAGGGTAAAGCCGTAAATCGTGCCGAGAATGCCGTGCTCTTCGAGCAGGGTTTCGATGATCTGCTGCACGGTCTTGTTCTGAAAAATACGATGATTAGTGCGGTGCTCAAGGTAAGCCAAACGCGGGACCAGCGTCAGACGATAGACACTCAAGCGCTTGCCGGGGCTGTTTTGAGCGATGCGATAGATCTGCCCGTGGACGCCATGGCCCTGTCGATCAAACCCCAGAAAGGCCGAGGTGTGCAGCAACGCTTCGAGGTCCAGATCAGCGCGATCACACACCAGTTCAACGTCAAACGAGAAGGGGCTGCTGATCGCTTCGTCACCGCTGAATGCCAGCACCTGGACCGGGTGAACGTCTGCATTGAGGGTCAGACTGAACGTAGTGTCGCGAGCAATTGCGGGCATCCATGACTCCTCTGACGTACGGGCTTACTTCAAAGGAAGCAGCCTCGACACAAAGGGGTGAACGCTAAAGGATGGGCTCGGGAGTGGATGTAGGACACGTCCGTAACTTGCGGAAGAAACGGGTCTTACTTCCAACTGTGGGAGCGAGCTTTTGTTTTAAAGATCAAAAGATCGCGAGCAAGCTCGCTCCTACGGGGGATTCGTTCTAGCTCACGCCGTCGCCCGCAACTGGTTAACCCAGGCTTCGAATGCCACTGCGTCCAGCGGCCTGCTGATCAAGTAACCCTGCGCCGTGTCGCAGTGCCAGCGTTTGAGCAGGTCGAGACTGTGTTGGTATTCCACGCCTTCGGCCACCACTTTAAGGCCCAGGTTGTGGCTCATTTCGATGGTCGAACGCACGATGACTGCATCTTCACTGGCTTCGTCCAGGTTACGAATAAAGGATTGGTCGATTTTCAGCTCTTGCACCGGCAGCCGTTTAAGGTGCGCCAGCGAGGAGTAGCCGGTGCCAAAATCGTCCACCGACAGGCTGATGCCGCCGTCACGCAGCCCTTCAAGCACGTTGAGCGAGTGTTCGGGGTCGTGCATTACAGCACTTTCAGTGATTTCAAAAATCAGTTGCTGAGCCGATACCTGATAGCGGGCCAGCAACGCCGCAACCTTTGTCGCCAAGTCATCGCCGCGCAAATCAGCAGCCGAAATGTTGATCGACAGTTGCAGGTGCAAGCCACGCTGGTTCCACTCGGCTATCTGCCGAATACCCTCCTCGATCACCCAATCTGTCAGCAAATTCATGCTGCCAGAGCGTTCTGCCAACGGGATAAATTCTGCCGGTGATACCAGTCCAAACTCCGGATGCTGCCAACGCAGTAACGCTTCGGCCTGGCGCACGTGGCCATTACGCAGGTCTAGCTTGGGTTGATAGTGGATAAACAATTCGCCTTCGCTCGCCGCGCGGCGCAAGCCGCGAATCAACTGGATCTGACGCTGGTGCGCCAAGTCGCGGTCTTGCTGATAGACCTGCAAGTAACCCGGCGACGACGCTGCATCACTGCGCGCAATGGCTGCTCGGGCGATCAAGTCGTCGGCGGTTTGGCCGTGGGTCGGGTACACCGAGATCCCCATGCAAATTTCCAACTGCACGTCGTGCCCGTCAATGCTGAACGGCAGACTCAATAATCCATACAAGCGATCCGCCATCGCGACTCCCGCATCAACCTGAGTTTTTTCCAGCAGGAGCAAAAATTCATTGCCACTGAGGCGCGCGGCGGTAGCGCTTTGCGGCAGCGTTTCCAGCAACAGACGGCTGGTCTCGCGCATGATCAGTTCCAGACCTTGCGGACCAGAGCTTTCGTTGATCAGGCGATAGTTCTCGATGCCCAAATAGATCAACACCACGCTGCGACGGGCGCTGATGGCACTGCCCAGACGTTCCATGACCAGCGCGCGGTTGGGCAACCCCGTGAGCGAGTCGTGCAGCGCGTTGTGCGCCAATTGCTGCTCACGCTCGGCAATCCCGTTTTGCATCACGTTGAAGGCGCGGGCCAGAAAACCCAGTTCATCGCGGCGCTTAAGCAGCACCGGGGTTGAATAGTCGCCCCGGCCAATGCGTTGCGCCGCTTCGGCCAGCAGACTGACGGGGCGGGATACTTCGCGGGCCAACCACAGCGCACCCAATAGAGACGCCAGCAAGGCTACGAGGGAGATCCACAGGAACTTGCGATCCAGCGAGGCAAAAGCCTGAAGGGTTTTATCCAGAGGGCTTTGCAACAAGGCCAAGACCTGGCCGTTGGCGGGATCGCCGGAGTTGGCCAGTTGTAACAACAGGCCCAAGAAACGCCGATCGCCGAACTCACTGAAGTGGGTCATGGGCCCCGGCGGATGGTCACGCAGAAACGCAACAATACCGGCGTCCATCGCCTCTGGCTGAGTGCTGACCAAGGCACCGGACTGGCCGTCTTTTATTGCCAGAAATGAGACTTCGAGGTTGCTCAAGGTTCGCAGTTCGTGGGCAAACACGTCATTCATCGGCATGCCCGAGACGACCCGCATCACAGGCAAGGGCGCCAGTACGACGCCCTGGACCATCATGTAAGGGCGCCCGTCGAGCACACCGATCATCATGGTCTGTGCGGCACGCCGCGCCTGCCCCATGGCGTTGGCGTAGGGGAACTGCATGCCGGGCGGCAAGCTCTTCAAGGTACTGATGATGATCTTGTCTTGCATGTCGAGGACAAACACATCACTGCCGCGAAGGCTCGGCTCAAAGGCCTCCAGTGCTTGTTCCATTTTCTGCGGGCGGCCGTCTACGGCAGCTTCGCGAAAATCCGCGTCGTTGGTTAACCAATTAAGGCCGTACTGAATACGACGCCCGCGAAAGTCAATAAAGCGCTCAAACACCCGGGCACCGTTGTTCAGTTGCTCTTCGGCCTGATCGCTGGCGGCTGTCACTGTTGCCGCTTTCACAGCCAAATACACCGTACCGATCACCACCAGCAGAAGCAGCGCCACCACCACGCTGATATGGGCCTGAAAACTATTGCGCAGCTTCATGGGGGGCCCTCAATCCTTTGACGATACCCAGCCTTTTTGAAAATCCCTGAGGCATTCATGCACCCTCTGCATCCTGATGAAAGTCAAATAACTGACTTTCCGTTCAATCCTTATTGTTTTTCAGCGCGGTTGCCACGCGGTAGAAGATCGCCTAATAAATACGGGCCGTCTACCGTCAAGTTGTTGGCGACAAAGCGCTAACTGTTGACAGACATCCCGCGCGTCATCGCCTGCCGGGAAAGAGTCGGGGCATTGACCTACTGTAGGCATTGGCTGATTTACACGGTGAACAAAACTTCACCATTGAAACCTCTATCGCAGTGCCCCATCTAAGACACATACCCCATTGCGCAGGTGCCCCATGAGCGACCAGCAAGATTTTACCGACAACACGACTGAGTACACCGATGTAGAGCCCACCGAGAACGAATCAACCGTACACGCTGGAGGGACTGAATTGGCTCTGCCAGGGCAGAATCTGCCGGACAAGGTTTACATCATCCCGATTCATAATCGGCCGTTCTTCCCGGCACAAGTGTTGCCGGTCATCGTCAATGAAGAACCTTGGGCCGAAACCCTCGACTTGGTCAGCAAGTCGCCTCATCACTCGCTGGCGCTGTTTTTTGTCGACACGCCTACTGACGATCCACGCCATTTCGACACCAACAGCCTGCCGGAATACGGCACGCTGGTGAAAGTGCATCACGCCAGCCGAGAAAACGGCAAATTGCAATTCGTGGCACAGGGCCTGAGCCGTGTGCGCATCAGCATGTGGCTCAAACATCACCGCCCACCGTATCTGGTGGAGGTCGAATACCCGCAAGAAGTTAAACAGCCCACCGACGAGGTGAAGGCTTACGGCATGGCGCTGATCAATGCGATCAAAGAGCTGTTGCCGCTCAATCCGCTGTACAGCGAAGAGTTGAAAAACTACCTCAATCGCTTTAGCCCCAACGATCCATCGCCGCTGACCGACTTTGCGGCCGCGTTGACATCGGCCACCGGCAACGAGCTGCAAGAAGTGCTCGATTGCGTGCCGATGCTCAAGCGCATGGAAAAAGTGCTGCCGATGCTGCGTAAAGAAGTCGAAGTCGCGCGGCTGCAAAAGGAAATCTCGGCCGAGGTGAACCTCAAGATCGGCGAGCATCAGCGCGAGTTCTTCCTTAAAGAACAACTCAAGGTCATCCAGCAAGAGCTGGGGCTGACCAAAGATGATCGCAGCGCCGATATTGAACAATTTCAGCAGCGCCTGGAAGGCAAGACCCTGCCTGCCCAGGCCCGCAAGCGCATCGACGAAGAGATCAACAAACTCTCAATCCTGGAAACCGGCTCACCCGAATACGCGGTCACCCGTAACTACCTGGACTGGGCCAGTTCGGTGCCGTGGGGCGTGTTTGGTCAGGACAAGCTAGACCTCAAGCACGCGCGCAAAGTGCTCGACGCCCACCATGCGGGGCTTGAGGACATCAAAGACCGCATCCTCGAGTTCCTCGCCGTAGGGGCTTACAAAGGCTCGGTCAGCGGGTCGATTGTCTTGTTGGTCGGCCCGCCGGGCGTGGGTAAAACCAGTGTCGGCAAATCCATTGCTGAATCGCTGGGTCGCCCGTTCTATCGCTTCAGCGTCGGCGGCATGCGTGATGAAGCCGAGATCAAGGGCCATCGTCGTACCTACATTGGCGCCCAGCCGGGCAAGCTGGTGCAGGCGCTCAAAGACGTTGAAGTGATGAACCCGGTGATCATGCTCGACGAAATCGACAAGATGGGCCAAAGCTTCCAGGGCGACCCGGCCTCGGCACTCCTTGAAACCCTGGACCCGGAACAAAACGTCGACTTCCTCGACCATTACCTGGACCTGCGCCTGGACCTGTCGAAAGTGTTGTTTGTGTGCACCGCCAACACCCTGGATTCGATCCCCGGACCTTTGCTCGACCGCATGGAAGTGATTCGCCTCTCGGGTTACATCACCGAAGAAAAAGTCGCGATTGCCAAGCGTCACCTGTGGCCGAAACAGCTTGAAAAAGCGGGCGTTGATAAAACCAGCCTGAGCATCAGCGACAGCGCCTTGCGCACGGTGATTGACGGTTACGCCCGGGAAGCCGGTGTGCGTCAGCTGGAAAAACAGCTGGGCAAGCTGGTGCGTAAATCCGTGGTCAAGTTGCTGGATAAGCCCGACGCAGTGATCAAGATCGGCCCCAAAGACCTCGAAGCCTCGCTGGGTACGCCCGTGTTCCGCAACGAGCAGGTCATCAGTGGTACCGGGGTGATTACCGGTCTGGCCTGGACCAGCATGGGCGGTGCGACGCTACCGATTGAAGCCACGCGTATTCACACCCTCAACCGCGGCTTCAAGCTGACCGGGCAACTGGGCGATGTGATGAAAGAGTCTGCCGAAATCGCCTACAGCTATGTCAGCGCCAACCTCAAACAGTTTGGCGGCGATCCGCGTTTCTTCGACGAAGCCTTTGTGCACCTGCACGTGCCTGAAGGGGCGACGCCTAAAGACGGCCCAAGTGCGGGCGTGACCATGGCCAGCGCCTTGCTGTCACTGGCCCGTAATCAGCCGCCGAAAAAAGGGATTGCCATGACCGGCGAGCTGACACTCACCGGGTATGTTCTGCCGATTGGTGGCGTACGTGAAAAAGTGATTGCGGCGCGTCGACAGAAGATTCACGAACTGATCTTGCCCGAGGCAAACCGTGGCAACTTCGATGAACTGCCGGACTATTTGAAAGAGGGCATCACCGTGCACTTTGCCAAGCGCTTTAACGACGTGGCCAAAGTGTTGTTTTAAAAAGCCCTGACCGCTGTCACAACTGTAGGAGCGAGCTTGCCTCGCGATCTTTTGATCGTTTAAAAGATCGCGAGGCAAGCTCGCTCCTACAGTTATGACAGCACTGCAACCGGCTACACATCCAGTTTTACCAAACACCCTGTAATTTCTGACAGTAGACACACTTTTACTTCCCGCCGTTAATAGAGCCTTGGACGACAGACATTAACGTTGGGGAACTGCAATGCCACTTCATCATCCTGCGTATGAAAACCCTGATGCTCTCTGGTCCTGCGCTAAGGGGCCTGCTGTCTTCAACCCCAGAACACGCGGCGAACTCAAGGCAGATCTGCTCGATAGACCTTCTTTTGCCGCACAGGAAATGACCTTCGCCAGCAGCCAAAAGAAAATTGTCATTACCGCAGAGTTCGATGAGTTTGGCTCTACAGGTTATCGCGCTCTTTCCCTGACCCTGGACATCAATATCCAATCGGGTATTTACCTGTTCCGAAAAGGCGAACACGGCCCGGTGCGCGCGATGTCTTACATCGAATGCGTTGAAGTCGATGGTCGCGATATCTATCACTTGAACGACGCCACTGTCGGCACCTTGCACCTGAGCGTCATCGAAAGTTGCTTCAGCGCCCGGCTGTTCACCTTTGAATGCGTGGACCACAAGGGCGAATCGCTGGAGCTGTGTGGCGATTTTAAAATCAGCCCACCACACGCCAGCTTCTAGGCTTTGTACGAGATGTTTTCGAGCGAAGGTCAAGCAAGGCTCGGCCACACGTGGCCGACGACACACTGCGCAACCGCCGTCATGGGTTATGCTGCGCGCTTGTGTTTGTCCGACCGGAGCCTTCAATGTCCCTCGCACGTCTTATTCCCCTGCTCAGCCTCAGCTTGCTGACAGCCTGTGCACATCAGTCTGCCAACAACACCGTGACCGTTGAAGAACAAAGCGACTGCCCGCTAGAACTTCACACGGGGCAAAACCTGATTGTGTCGTTGCCCAGCAACCCCACCACCGGCTATCGCTGGGCCATTCAAGACTCGGCAGGCGGCGTGCTGCGCAGCCTCGGCCCTGAGGTCTACCAAAGCAGCGATAACGGCCAACTGCTCGGCAGTGGCGGGCAATCGACATGGCGCTTTCAGGCATTTGCAGCGGGCGCAGGGCGCCTGCGCCTGACCTCTCAGCAACCTTGGGAACCAGAAGCCGAACCCGCTGAAAGTTTTGACTGCCCAATCACCGTGAAATGACAGGGCGCGGTTTATCAGACAGACCGCGCATCCCGGCGCCAACTTGGCTAAAATGCGGCCCCTTTTCAACTCTCCAGCGCCGGAACTGTCGTGAGCAATGAAGTCGTGAGCAAAGAACCTGACCGTATTTTCGCCCAGCCCCTGGCCCAGGTGCCGGACTTCGCCTTTAACGAAGACGTGGTGCGGGTGTTCCCGGACATGATCAAGCGCTCGGTGCCCGGCTACCCGACGATTGTCGAGAACCTCGGCGTACTCGCGGCCCAATTCGCTCAGCCCAACAGCGTGCTGTATGACTTGGGCAGCTCGTTGGGCGCCGTGACCCAAGCGTTGCGCCGCCATGTGCGCAGCGAGGGGTGCAAGGTGATTGCCGTGGACAACTCGGCGGCCATGGTCGAGCGCTGCCGCGAGTACCTCAATGCACAAAACTCGATGTTTCAGGAGTTGCTGCCGGTTGAGGTGATTGAAGGCGACATTCTGGCGCTGGCGTTCGAACCCGCCTCGGTTGTGGCGCTGAACTTCACCCTGCAATTTATCGCGCCTGAGCAGCGTCTGGCCTTGCTCGGCCGGATTCGCCAAGCGCTGCTGCCGGGAGGTGCGCTGATTCTCTCGGAAAAGCTGCGCTTCAATGATTGCGAAGAACACACGTTGCTGACCGATTTACACATCGCGTTTAAGCGCGCCAACGGTTACAGCGACCTCGAAATCGCACAAAAACGCAGCGCCATCGAAAACGTCATGAAGCCCGACAGCCTCGAAGAACACCGCGAACGCCTGCTGGCGGCCGGGTTCTCGAAAGTCGTGCCGTGGTTCCAGTGTCTTAACTTTGCCTCGTTGATTGCCTTGCCATGATTGATCTTTCCCCCCTCGCCCGCCGTCTGGCGGGCACGCCCTTGGCTGAATGGGCGAACACCCTGCAAGCGCAGCTCGACACCAAAATGGAGAAAGGTCACGGCGACCTGGAGCGCTGGCAAAGCGCGCTGGATGCGTTGCCCAACGTGCTGCCGACCGAGACCGACCTGCTCAACGGCCTGACCCTGGACACCGACTGCGACGACGAAACCCGCGCGCAAATGCGCACAGCGCTGCTCGGCTTGTCGCCGTGGCGCAAAGGGCCGTTCGATCTGTTTGGCGTGCACGTCGACACCGAATGGCATTCGGACTGGAAGTGGTCGCGGGTTGCCCCGCACATCGACCTCAAAGGCAAACGCATCCTCGATGTCGGCTGCGGCAATGGCTATTACATGTGGCGCATGCTCGGCGCAGGCGCCCACAGCGTGATCGGTGTCGACCCAAACTGGCTGTTTTTCTGCCAGTTCCAGGCCGTGCAACGCTTCTTGCAGCAAGAAGCGGCCTGGCACCTGCCGTTCCCGTTTGAAGACCTGCCGCCCAACCTCGAAGGTTTCGACACTGTATTTTCCATGGGCGTGTTTTACCACCGCCGCTCGCCTATCGAGCATTTGCTGGCGTTGAAAGACTGCCTGGTCAAAGGCGGCGAATTGGTACTGGAAACCCTGGTGATCGAAGGCGACGTGAATCAGGTGCTGGTGCCTGAAGACCGTTACGCGCAGATGCGCAACGTGTGGTTCCTGCCTTCAATCCCGGCCCTTGAGCGCTGGCTGCGCCGCGCCGGTTTCAGCGACGTGCGCTGCGTGGACGTGAGCATCACCACCGTCGAAGAACAACGTGCGACCGAGTGGATGAAGTTCCAGTCACTGAGCGACTACCTGGACCCGAATGACCACAGCAAAACCATCGAAGGCCTGCCCGCGCCCATGCGCGCCGTGATCGTCGCCAGGAAATAAACAACCCGCGACTTCGTAGCAGCTGACGAGCGGAGCGAGGCTGCGTTCGATTGCGCAGCGATCGTAAAACCTGAGTTCGTGGTTTGCCTGTAACACCACGCAATTTGACTTTACGACGGCTACGCCGCCGGACGCAGCCTCGCTCCGCGAGTCAGCTGCTACGGGGTTTTGCGCTCCTGGCGAGCTCTTCTGGCCTTGAAGAATTCGCTCAGGAGAGTGCCACATTCGTCGGCCAATACCCCGCCTTCAAACAGCACCCGGTGATTCAAAAAGCCTTGGGTGAAGAATTGCCCCTGGCTGTGCACAATCCCGGCCTTGGGCTCCAGCGCGCCGAAGACCACTCGCGCCACTCGCGAATGCACAATCAAGCCCGCACACATGCTGCACGGCTCCAACGTCACGTACAGCGTGCTACCGGGCAGGCGGTAATTGCTGGCCGCTGCCGCCGCCGCACGAATGGCGACCATCTCAGCATGCGCGCTGGGGTCGCTGCCGCTGATCGGGCAATTGAAGCCGCGACCGATGATTTCACAGTTTTGCACCAGCACCGCGCCCACCGGCACCTCGCCCAGCGCTGCGCCCTGAGCGGCCAGCGCCAGTGCTTCTCGCATGAAGTCTTGATCGCGGCTGCGGTCGATGATCTGGGGTTGACGCCCTTGTCGCATCAGGAAACCTCAATAGCGGCCATGAGGCCGGTTTCCATGTGGTCAATCACATGGCAGTGGAACATCCACACGCCGGGATTATCCGCCACCAAGGCCACGCGAGCACGCTCGTTTTTACCCAGCAGGTAGGTGTCGGTGAAATACGGGGTAATCTTTTTGCGGTTGGAAGCCAGCACCTTGAAGCTCATGCCGTGCAAGTGAATCGGGTGCTGGTACTGGGTCATGTTCTTCAACTCGAAGATGTAGCTTTGGCCCAGTTTGAGCTTTGCGATGGGTCGGTCGGCGCAGGTTTTGTCTTTGATGTCCCACGCCACGCCGTTGATCTGCCACAGGCTCGGTGGCTGGTCCGTGCCCAAATTCTCGGACAAGGAACCAACCCATTCAAAGTTGAAATTGAGCTTTTCGGCATTCGCGACATCCGGCTCGGCAATCGGGTTGGCAGGCAATGCAGGCGGCCACTCGCCAGGCGCGTCATTATTGGCCACCGACAGCAGCGTGCCCAAACGCACCGGGCCATCACGCAGCGACAGTTCTTCGCCTGCGGCCGGCGCCTTGATTGCCAGGCAAATGCGCATGCCGGGGCCTAGCCAATATTCCTTGCCCAAAGGCCGGGGCTTGATGGGGTTGCCATCCAGCGCATAAATGTGCGCTTCAACGCCGGGAATGTTCAGGCGGTAGGTCAAGGTGTTGTCGAGGTTAAGGATGCGCACGCGGGTAATCTGCCCGGCGGGCAACTCAATGGTCGGCACATGCGTGCCATTGATCGTCGACAAGCGCCCCGGCGTACCGCCGCGCGCGGCTTCGCGGGTGATGCTGAACGGCAGAAAGCCGCCCTCTTCATCCACGTGCCAGTTTTTGATGCTCAGGGTACGTTCGTGCTTGAAGCCGGTGGGCTCACGCTCTTCGATAATCAACGGACCGACCAGGCCACGGCCCAGTTCTTCGCTGCTGTTGACGTGCGGGTGATACCAATAGCTGCCGGCATCGGGCACGCGGAATGTGTAATCGAAGTATTCGCCCGGCAACACCGGCAATTGCGAGACGTACGGCACGCCGTCCATTTCCAGCGGCAGGCGGATGCCGTGCCAGTGAATCGTGGTGGCAACCGGCAGATGGTTGATAAACCGCACCCGTAGCCATTCGCCTTGACGCACCCGCAGCTCAGTGCCCGGCGCCGAAGGACCAAAAGCCCAGGCTTCGGTCTGATGCCCCGGCACCAGCTCAACGTCCAGCGGGGCAGCAATCAGTTCGTAATCGTGACCGGCCTGCTCATCGGCCATCTTGCCCAACCAGTAACGCGAAGCGCCTCCTGCGCCAACACCCACCACTACCAGCCCGGCTAAACCACCGAGTATTTGTCGACGGGTAAAGGACATGGAATTAACTACCTCTCGTATCCGGCGCGAGCACAGAGCCCGCAAAAGGCGAATACGATACACCTGCAATTGCGAAACAGTAAGGGCGCGGTGTCGGCGAGCGCAGGTTTTGAAACGTGCAACGTCCTCTGTAATCGCTGCCGAAGAATGAGGCTGCGATGGGTTGCGAAGTGACCCTAGACGGCGGTCCTGCGGCCCGCATCGCAGCCTTCGTACCTCGTCAGCGACTACACCCCCACCAAATGCACCACGCCACCTTCCAGCGCCATAACCCCCGGTACACCCGCCAGGCGCAGGGCTTGCGGGTCGATGCGCGTGGCATCGTTGAGTTCAACGCGGATTCGGGTCAGCGCCACTCGCTGTTCAGACTTGAGGTTGCTGGCACCGCCAAGCGCCGCCAAGACTGCCGCCTCCAGGGTCGAGGTCGACGGCTTCGGCTCATCCGCTACCAGATCCGGGGTCAGGGCTTTCCAAAACGCCTGCTGAAATTTTGCAAACATGTTCAGTTCTCCAACACCAGTGAGGGGGCGGCCTGGGCCGGTTGTGGCTGTTGCAATGCGGCACGCACCTGATCGGCACTTTCCAGCGCCAGCACTTGTTGCGCCAGGCTCTGACAGGCTGTGTAGTCCAGCTCGCGCACACGCGCTTTAATCGCCGGAATCAACGGCACGCTCACCGATAACTCATCAACACCCAGCCCCACCAACACCGGCACCGCCAGTGATTCGGACGCCAGCGCGCCGCACACACCCACCCATTTGCCGTGGGCATGCGCAGCCTTGACGGTGTTGGCGATCAGGCGCAATACAGCCGGGTGGAAGCTGTCGGCCTGACTGGCCAGACGCGGGTGGTCGCGGTCCATCGCCAAGGTGTATTGGGTCAGGTCGTTGGTGCCAATCGAGAAGAAGTCGACCTCGGGCGCAAACAGGTCGGCCATCAATGCGGCCGCTGGCACTTCAATCATGATCCCCAGTTTGGGCAATTGCTGGATGCCCAGGCGCTGCGCCTGTTCTTCCAGTAACTGGCGCGCCAAGCGCAATTCAGACACCTGCGTGACCATCGGCAACATGATGTGCAGACGTGTCAGGTCGGCGCTGGCCAGAATCGCGCTGAACTGTTCACGCAGCATCTGCGGGCGCTCCAGGCACAAGCGAATCCCGCGCATGCCCAAAAACGGGTTGGCTTCAGGCTCCATCGGCACGTAAGCCAGCGGTTTATCGCCCCCCACATCCAGGGTGCGCACAACCAGGTTGTACTCAGGCCCCACGGCCCGGGCAATGGCGCTGTAAGTGGCGACTTGTTCGTCGTGGCTGGGGGCGCTGCTGCGCTCCAGGTACAAGAACTCCGAACGCAACAAACCGACACCTTCCGCGCCGAGTGTCATGCCCTGCTCTGCCTCGGCCAGTGACGCAATGTTGGCCGACACTTCAATGTGACGTCCATCACGGGTATCGGCCCGCAACGACGCCTGCGCCAGCTCGCGCTGTTGGCGCAGACGCTGTTGCTCGCGCTTGGCCGTGAGCTGTTCAATCGCCGAGTCACTCGGCCGCACGTGCAACGCACCCTGCTCAGCATCCAGTAACACCGGGGTGCCGCTGGCCAGCGACAGAACCCGCTCTGGCAAGCCGCACATCGCGGGCAAGCCCAAGGCGCGCGCCAAAATCGCGACGTGACTGGTCGCGCCGC